>NZ_CP112885.1:1870000-2170000 GCF_047114695.1 Nereida ignava | reverse complement strand
GCGAACGCAAAACGGTTCAGGTCGGTCAGGCCAAGCTCGTTGCCAATTTCAACGCGCGCTTTGCCAGCCACGCCTTCAAACGCCTTCGGCTTACCGCCCAAGAAGAATGCAGCATCGCCAACGCCAAGACCCAGTTGCTGACGAATTGCTTCTGTGCGCTCGGGACCGATGTTTTTGGCAAGCGGACCCGCGGCCTCCATGCCCTCGCCTTGGTCGCGCCAGAAGATGTAGCCCATCCCAGGCAGACCTTCTTTTTGCGCAAAGGCATTCATACGGTCACAGAACTTACGTGATCCACCTTTTGGCGCAGGGATCGCGCGAATTTCAGTGCCTTCTTGCTCAAGCAATTTGGCGAAAATAGCAAAACCTGATCCACGGAAATGATCGGACACAACCTGCATTTTAATCGGGTTACGCAAGTCAGGCTTGTCGGTGCCGTACCAAAGGGCTGCATCTTTATATGAAATCTGCGGCCACTCCTGATCAACAGCGCGTCCACCACCGAACTCCTCAAAAACACCTGTTAGGACTGGTTGGATCGTATCAAAGACGTCCTGCTGCTCAACAAACGACATCTCAAGGTCAAGCTGGTAGAAATCAGTAGGCGAGCGGTCCGCACGGGGATCTTCGTCGCGGAAACACGGCGCGATCTGGAAATATTTATCATAGCCGGACACCATGATCAGCTGTTTGAACTGCTGTGGCGCTTGGGGCAGCGCATAGAATTTACCCGGGTGCAGACGTGAGGGCACCAAGAAATCACGGGCGCCCTCTGGGCTTGAGGCTGTGATGATCGGCGTTTGATATTCGCGGAAGTTTAAGTCCCACATCCGCTTGCGCATGGATGCCACCACGTCTGAGCGCATCGCCATGTTACGCTGCAATTTTTCGCGGCGCAGATCGAGGTAGCGGTACTTCAGGCGGGTTTCTTCGGGGTATTCCTGCTCACCGAACACCATCAAGGGCAGTTCAGCAGACGCGCCCAGCACTTCGATGTCACGAATGAACACCTCAATTTCACCAGTTGGGATCTTGGGGTTCACAAGGCTTTCGTCCCGCGCCATGACATTGCCATCAATGCGGATACACCATTCGCTGCGGACTTTCTCAATCTCGGAAAATACGGGGCTGTCGGGATCGGCCATGACTTGCGTGATGCCGTAGTGGTCGCGCAAATCGATGAACAACAACCCGCCGTGATCACGCACGCGGTGCACCCAACCGGACAGGCGAACGGTCTCGCCCACGTTTGATTTGTTTAGATCGGCGCAAGTGTGGCTGCGGTAGGCGTGCATAATCGGCTCTTTCCCATGAATATCAGGTCTGACGCGATACACCGCGCCTACCCCGTAAAGTCAAGGGAAAGCGCCCAATTCCAACGCCAATCTCCCATAATTACCCGCATTTAGCCCCATTGCAGGACCATGACGCCCCAAACAGGCCTATCGCGCGGATGCCGCATGCAAACCAGCCGCAAAAGGCACAAGGAAAATGCGCGCGTGCACGCGGTGCTGCATTGTTTTATAGATCAGCGTGCCAATCCCCTTGCACCGCGCCGCGCGATGCCTATAACGCACGACAATTTGCAATCACAACCGAGGGCACTGCCATGCCAAAGCGCACTGATATCAAGTCAATCATGATCATCGGAGCGGGGCCTATTGTGATTGGCCAAGCTTGTGAGTTCGACTACTCTGGCGCCCAAGCCTGTAAGGCACTGCGCGAAGAAGGGTACCGGGTTATCTTGGTTAACTCGAACCCTGCCACCATCATGACAGACCCCGGCCTTGCCGATGCAACCTACATCGAGCCGATCACCCCAGAGGTCGTTTCCAAGATCATCGAGAAAGAGCGCCCCGACGCGCTGTTGCCCACAATGGGCGGTCAAACGGGCCTGAATACCTCGCTGGCTCTTGATGACATGGGCGTGCTTGAGAAATTCAACGTTGAGCTGATCGGCGCCAAACGCGAAGCCATCGAAATGGCCGAAGACCGTAAGCTGTTCCGTGAGGCGATGGACCGCCTGAACATCGAAAACCCGCGCGCCACAATCGCCAACACAATGGACGAATGTATGGCCGCCCTCGAAGATATCGGCCTGCCCGCGATTATCCGCCCTGCTTTCACGATGGGCGGCACCGGCGGCGGCGTTGCGTATAACCGCGATGACTATGAACACTTCTGCAAAACCGGCCTTGATGCATCGCCCGTCAATCAAATCCTGATTGATGAATCACTTTTGGGCTGGAAAGAGTTCGAGATGGAAGTTGTGCGCGACACAGCAGACAACGCCATCATCGTGTGCTCAATCGAGAATATTGATCCGATGGGCGTGCACACAGGCGACAGTATCACGGTTGCTCCTGCGCTGACCCTGACGGACAAAGAATACCAACTGATGCGCACACACAGCATCAACGTTTTGCGCGAAATTGGCGTTGAAACAGGTGGGTCAAACGTACAATGGGCGGTGAACCCCAAAGACGGCCGCATGGTTGTCATTGAGATGAACCCGCGTGTGTCACGCTCTTCCGCGCTGGCCTCCAAGGCGACCGGTTTCCCGATTGCAAAAATTGCCGCCAAACTGGCCGTGGGCTACACGCTTGATGAGTTGGACAACGACATCACTCGCGTCACACCCGCCAGCTTTGAACCCACAATCGACTATGTGGTCACCAAGATTCCAAAGTTTGCCTTTGAGAAATTCCCCGGCTCTGAGCCTTATTTGACCACCGCGATGAAATCCGTGGGCGAGGCGATGGCCATTGGCCGGACCATCCACGAATCGATGCAGAAAGCGTTGGCCTCGATGGAATCGGGTCTGACTGGCTTTGACGAGATCAAAATCGAAGGCGCGCCTGAGAAATCAGCAGTGGTAAAAGCGCTGGCAAAACAAACACCGGACCGGATCCGCGTAATTGCCCAAGCCATGCGCGAAGGTCTCAGCGACGACGAAATTCACGCAGCAACTGCGTTCGACCCTTGGTTCCTTGCGCGTATCCGCGAAATCATCGACGCCGAGGCAGACATTCGCAAGAACGGTCTACCCACCAACGAACACGCCCTGCGCAAAATCAAAATGCTGGGCTTTACAGATGCGCGTCTTGCCACTCTGACGGGCCGGGACGAAGACAACGTACGCCGCGCCCGCCAGAACCTTGGCGTGGTCGCACAGTTCAAGCGTATCGATACCTGTGCTGCCGAATTTGAGGCGCAAACGCCTTACATGTACTCCACTTACGAAGCGCCCATCATGGGTACGCCCGAATGTGAGGCGCGCCCATCCGAGCGTAAGAAAGTTGTCATTCTGGGTGGTGGTCCAAACCGGATCGGCCAAGGCATTGAGTTTGATTACTGCTGTTGCCACGCGTGCTACGCGCTGACCGACGCGGGCTATGAAACCATCATGATCAACTGCAACCCCGAGACTGTCTCAACGGATTATGACACGTCGGATCGCCTCTATTTTGAGCCGCTGACATTTGAACATGTCATGGAAATCCTGCGCGTTGAGCAAGAGAACGGCACCCTGCACGGTGTGATCGTTCAATTCGGCGGACAGACCCCGCTGAAGCTTGCAAATGGTCTTGAAGCCGCTGGTATCCCGATCCTCGGTACATCCCCCGACGCGATTGATCTGGCAGAAGATCGTGAGCGTTTCCAAGCCCTTGTTGAGCGTCTTGAGCTGAAGCAACCCAAGAATGGCATTGCACATTCTGACGCTGAAGCCATGTCGATCGCCCAAGACGTTGGCTATCCGTTGGTGATCCGCCCGTCTTATGTTTTGGGTGGCCGCGCGATGGAAATCGTTCGCGACGACGCACACTTGACCCGCTACATTAACGAGGCCGTCGTGGTCTCTGGCGACAGCCCAGTGCTGCTGGACAGCTACTTGTCCGGTGCCGTTGAGATCGACGTTGACGCGCTAAGCGACGGCACAGATGTGCACGTCGCAGGCATCATGCAGCACATCGAAGAAGCCGGCGTACACTCAGGTGACAGTGCCTGTTCGCTGCCACCCTACTCACTGACTGCTGATACGATCAAAGAGCTGCGCCGCCAGACAGAAGCGCTTGCGCGGGGCCTCAACGTTGTCGGTCTGATGAACATCCAGTTCGCGGTGAAAGACGGTGACATCTACCTGATCGAGGTAAACCCACGCGCCTCACGGACAGTGCCATTTGTGGCCAAAGCTGTGAACAGCCCAATCGCCTCAATCGCCGCGCAAATCATGGCCGGTGCAAAGCTGGCAGACTTCGATCTGGTTGATCCTGAAATCGACACCTACGCGGTCAAAGAAGCAGTGCTTCCGTTTGCACGCTTCCCCGGTGTGGACACGATTCTTGGGCCAGAAATGCGCTCTACAGGCGAGGTGATGGGGTCTGACAAAGACTTCCACATGGCCTTCCTCAAAGCGCAAATGGGCGCTGGCACCGAGCTTCCACAAGGCGGTGAAGGCAAAGTGTTCTTCTCAATCAAAGACAGCGACAAAACGCCTGCAATGATAGAAGCCGCCACTGTGCTTCTTGAGTTGGGGCACACGTTGATGGCCACCAGCGGTACTGCGAAATTCCTGACAGACGCAGGCCTTAGCGTGGAGTTGGTCAACAAAGTCTATGAGGGCCGCCCGAACGTGGTGGACCAACTGAAAGACGGCGCAATCAGCTTGGTTCTCAATACGACAGAAGGGGCGCAAGCCATTGAGGACAGTCGTGAAATTCGCAAAGTCGCTCTTTATGACAAGATCCCCTACTTCACGACAGCCGCCGCATCACACGCTGCTGCCCTTGCCATGCGCGCACGCGCGGGTGGTGAAATCGAAGTGAAAGCGCTGCAAGAAAGCTAAGCCTTCAATCAGCGCTAATGTACGACAAAAGCCCGCCTGACCATTGGTTCTAGGCGGGCTTTTTCGTTTCTGAAGCGTGCTGAAAAATCAAACTTCACACGCGAACCGTACCAAAGCGCCGTAACGTAGCGCTTGACCTAACCCATTGAGTGTCCGCAAAAATACCCCAAGCCAAAGGGACATATTATGCACGCAGCAGCAATCACAGGCCACGGGGTCTTCACACCGGAAAACATCATCACCAATGATGAGCTTGTTGTCGCGTTCAACGCCTATGTGGACCGCTTTAACACCGAAAACGCAGCCAAAATCGAAAGTGGCGAAGTGACCGCAAAGGCGCATTCCTCAGCGGAATTCATTCACAACGCATCGGGCATCGAGAACCGCTATGTGATGGATAAAGAGGGCGTTCTGGACCCCGCGCGCATGTATCCCAAACTTGACGCACGCGCTGATGATGCCCCCTCTTTGATGGCGGAAATGGGGATGAAAGCCGCGAAAAAGGCACTGGATATGGCGGGGAAATCCGCCATGGATGTGGACGCCATTCTATGCGCTGCCTCAAACCACGAGCGCGCCTACCCCGCAATTGCCATCGAAATTCAGGACCTTATCGGGGCCGGTGGCTTTGCTTTTGATATGAACGTCGCCTGCTCATCGGCCACGTTTGGCATTCAGGCCGCCGCCGATATGATTAAGTCCGGCTCGATCCGCTCGGCTCTTGTGATCTGTCCCGAAATTTGTTCCGCTCATCTGGAATGGCGCGACCGGGACTGCCATTTCATTTTTGGCGATGTGGCAACGGCAGTTTTGATCGAACGCGCCGAGGATGCCAAAGGCCCGCATTTTGAGATCACCTCAACCCTATGCGCCACGTCGTTTTCAAACAATATCCGTAACAACAACGGATTTTTGCGCCGCACCCATGATCACATGGACGATCGCCGCGACATGCAGTTCATGCAAAATGGCCGCAAAGTTTTCAAAGAAGTTCTGCCGCTTGTCAGCAAACATATCGCTGATCACATGACCGCTCAGAACATCGCCGCGGATGAGCTGAAGCGCCTTTGGTTACACCAAGCCAACAAAACCATGAATGACTACATCGGCAAAAAGGTCCTTGGCCGTGTGCCCGAAAATGGCGAGCAACCCAACATTCTGCAAGACTACGCCAACACCTCAAGTGCGGGCAGCATCATCGCTTTTTCACAGCACTCTGATGACATGGTAGCCGGTGATCACGGTCTGATTTGTAGTTTCGGCGCGGGGTATTCCGTGGGCAGCGTTATTTTGCGAAAAGCAGGTTAGTCTTTTTGTGACACGCGCTTGTGCACTGCCTCGGCCGTTTCAACCCGCTCTGAATACCGGTCCGTCAAATACGCAGAACGGCCGCGCGTCATGTAGGTGAACTTAACCAGTTCCTCCATCACATCGACAATCCGATTATAAAGTGCGCTTGGTTTCATCCGGCCTTCTTCAAATTCAAGCCACGCCTTGGGAATGCTTGACTGGTTCGGGATTGTTATCATCCGCATCCAACGGCCCAAGATGCGCATTTGGTTCACTGTGTTGAAACTTTGCGAGCCACCGGACACCTGCATCAACGCCAGTGTTTTACCTTGGGTTGGGCGAATGCCGCCAATCGCCGACAAAGGCAGCCAGTCAATTTGGGCTTTCATGATCGCCGTCATCGCGCCATGCCTCTCGGGACTGGACCAGACCATCCCCTCGGACCACAGGGCAAGCTCCCGTAGCTCCGCCACTTTGGGATGCTCCGGTGCCGCATCATCAGGAAGGGGCAGACCGGAGGGGTCAAAGGACCGAACGTCCGCTCCAAGCGCCTCAAGAACGCGCGCCCCTTCTTGGGCGGCGGCACGAGAATAACTTTGCGGGCGCACCGATCCGTAGAGCATCAAAATACGCGGCGGATGACCGTCATCGCCCTGCCCCACCAAACCGTTGGGCGAAATTGAATGAAGCTGTGCGGGATCAAAAAGAGATGTGTCAGACATCTGAGCGCTTTCCTGAATAAACCTGTGCCAACCGGCATTTGCCCAAAGCGTCCCGCATTCATAACGCCGCTTCAAGGCCAAATCTCACTTGGCGCGTCTTGCATCTTGCAGTTCAGACAATCCTTGGGGTAGCAGACCCTATGGCAAAACTTTACTTTCATTACTCTACAATGAACGCGGGCAAATCCACGGTGCTGTTGCAGGCGTCTCACAACTATATCGAGCGCGGCATGCAGACCTATTTGCTAACCGCCCGCTTTGATCGCCGCGCCGGTGAAGGCCGCATCGCCAGCCGTATTGGCATCGGCGTTGAGGCCGACACATTCGACGAAACCGACGATCTTTTTGCCAAAATTTCAGCGCGCCTTGAGGCCGGTCCGTGTGCGTGCGTGTTCATCGACGAGGCGCAGTTTCTAACCAAAGAGCAAGTTTGGGGACTGGCCCGCGCGGTAGATGACCTCAACGTGCCCATCATGGCATACGGTTTGCGCGTAGACTTTCGCGGCGAACTTTTCCCCGGCTCTGCGGCGTTGCTGGCCCTTGCGGATGAGATGCGCGAAGTCCGCACAATCTGTCACTGCGGGCGCAAGGCGACCATGGTCGTGCGTCAAGATGAAAGCGGGCAGGCCCTAAAAGACGGCGCCCAAGTGCAAATTGGCGGCAATGAGACATATGTCTCGCTCTGCCGCCGTCATTGGCGCGAAGCAGTCAGCTAGCAGCGCAGCTCATGGCAGAACCAGATTAGGCAGTGGCGCGCCGTTGATATGCGCGGCAACATTGCGCACCGCCATCAGTCCCATATCAACGCGCACCTCAAGGGCCGCGGTGCCAAGATGCGGCAGCAGCGCCACGTTTTCCATCTGCAAAAGCGCCTCTGACACAACTGGCTCGCGCTCATATACATCAAGGCCCGCACCGGCGATTTGACCACTTTGCAGCGCATCGACCAAGGCCGCCTCATCCACCACATCGCCACGCGCGATATTGATCAAATGTGCATGGGGCTGCATCTGCGCAAATCGCTCAGCGTTCATCAAACGGTGGGTTTGCGGCGTTGCCGGCACGGCCAGTACAACCACATCCGACGCCCCTAACACCTGTGAAATCTCGGGTACCTGTGTGCCATGTTCAGGCGCGTCAACCGTTGAGCGGTTGTAGAATATTACATTCATTCCGAAACCAGCGGCTGCGCGGCGGGCGATTGCTTTGCCGATCCGCCCCATACCGATGATCCCAAGGGTTTTGCCGCCAATATGCATGCCCAACAGTTGTGTGGGATGCCATCCATCCCATGCGTTTGCACGAACCATCCGCTCACCTTCGCCAAGCCGACGACAACTCATCAAGATCAACGACATCGCAATATCAGCAGTCGCATCAGTCACCGCACCAGGGGTATTGGAAACTGAAACACCTGCCTTTTGGGCCGCCAAAACATCAATGTGATTATAACCCACCCCAAAATTTGCGAGCATTTTACAACGCGGATTTGGCGCCGCACCAAAAGCCGCAGCGCTGAATTGATCGCCTAACGTGGGCAGGATCACATCATACGCTTGCAGCATTTCAGCCGCCTCTTGCGCGGACATTGGGGACTGATCTTCGCGGACCGTTACATCAGCTACCGCCTTTGCTGCCTCAAGCACGTCTTGTGGTAAGTTTCGTGTAATCAATAGCTTAGTCAATGTAGTCGCCCCCCAATTGGCACATCTTGATCGGGCGAAATCAACACAATCCCCCCTTGCGCATCACTCACGCCCAACACCAGCACTTCAGACATGAATTTACCGATCTGGCGTGGTGGAAAATTCACCACCGCCATCACCGTTTTACCCACAAGCCCCTCGGGCGAATAATGATCGGTAACCTGCGCACTGGAGCGTTTTTCGCCAATGTCGCCCCCGAAATCGATCAAAAGTTTGATCGCCGGTTTGCGCGCTTCAGGATATGGTTCCGCACGCACAACTTTGCCTGCACGGATGTCCACTTTCATAAAATCATCAAAAGAAATCTTAGCCATTTGCCAGTTCCTTTGAACGCGCGGTTGCAGCAGCCACTGTTTTGCTCATCAAGGGTGCAAGGCCGTCTTTCCCATCCATCAAAACCTCCAGTCCCGCTTGGGTGGTTCCATTAGGGGATGTCACATTGACCCTTAACTCGGATGGGGTTTCTTCTGATGCCGCCGCCAATTGCCCCGCCCCTGCAACCGTGGCTTTTGCAAGCTGCATCGCCAAATCCGCACCCAACCCTTGGGCTTGGCCCGCCGCTGCCAGCGCCTCAATCATATTGAAAACATACGCCGGACCGGACCCAGACACCCCCGTAACCGCGTCCATCTGATCTTCGTTGTCCAGACGCACCACCTGCCCCACGGCACGCAACAAGGCCTCTGCCATGTCTAAATGATCGGGCGTTGCCTCGGCATTTCCGATCAACGCCGTGATGCCCGCCCCAACGGCGGCCGGCGTGTTTGGCATGGCTCGAATGATTGGCGTTTTCGCCCCCAAAACATTGGACAAATTCGCCAAGGTCACCCCCGCGGCGACTGACAAAAAGACAGTGTCACCGTTGCCGAGCGCTTGCATTTGCGGCAGCGCATCACCCATCATTTGCGGCTTCACGGCGATCAGAACGAGCGCAGGATTAGCAGGCAATTCTTGATTAACGCGCACGCCACATTCGCTCAGCCACGCGCTTGGAAACGGATCAATCACGCTCACGGCTTGCGTCGAAAGCCCGTCGGCAAGCCACCCACGCAACATTGCCGAACCCATTTTTCCGCAGCCCAACAAAACCATGCCGCGCTGTTCAATCTGTCCTAAATTCATAGACGCCCCCTGCCGTTTTCAAGGCAAGTTAGGCGCGCCCGTAAGCTTCCGCAATGGCCGTTTGTAAGGCAGCCTCAACACTGGTGTCGCCCCATGTCGCAAGCTGAAACGCGGGGTAATATCTTTCAGCGGACATAACTGCTGCATTAATTGCCGTATCAATCTGCTCGGGGCTGGCAATCTGCCCACCCGCAAGGATCAACCCGTATCGGAACACCATCAGCTTTTGCTCTTCCCAATACGAAAACGCCCCGGCCCAACACCGGTCATTCACCGCATTCAGGGCCTCCATCAACGCAGGCATCCGGTCTTTCGGCGGCTCCATGTCGAACGTGCAAATCAACCGCAACGTCTCATCGGATGCGACCCAAGCCAGCGTAATTGAATACGTCCGCCACTGCCCCTCAACCGCCATTGCAATCTGATCATCATGAATGCGATCAAACTGCCAGTCATGATGTTCAGCAAGATGTTCAACGATATCAATTGGATGAAGGTCTTCGGCGTCCAAATACTGCTCAGAGAGTGCCATTTTGTGGCCTTTCAGGTGTTGGCGCCGTCGATGGCAGTCGACCTAGCGCTAGGGTACCTACTCAAGGGGGTGTGGTTGCCCCTCGCCCCTTAGCTACATGCTGTGCCATCGCATGGGGGCCTGTAAAGACAATATTTGGGGATAACCTCAATAACTTGTGGGTAAGATGGCATTTACCACTATTTTTGGCGCTTAATCGGCAATCGTAATAATTAACCACGAAAAAACCGGCCCTTCACAAAGAAGAGCCGGCTCAAATTTCGAAATCTGGTTAAAACAAGGGAGCGAGTTTAACCCTTTTTCTTGCCCTTAGCTTCAAGCGCCTCAAGCCGGGCAAGCAAGGCCGCGTTCTCTTCGCGGGCTTTCACAGCCATCGCGCGCACGGCGTCAAATTCTTCGCGCGTTACCAATTCACGGTCCGCCAACCAGCGGTCCATCATTGATTTCATTGCGTTTTCTGCTTCGTCCTTGGCACCTTGGGCTACACCCATGGCGTTGGTCATAAGCTGGCTGATGTCGTCCATAATTTTGTTACGCGTTTGCATTTGGTCTGGCCTTTTCGCTAACTGTTACATCCTATATGGGCAGAATTGCGGTCAGCCTCAAGGGCCGCACACGCGACACAACCGCCGGAGGTCCTATTTATGCTCGCCGCGATCCCTTTTCCTAATTTGTCGCCAAACATTTTCAGCATCTCTCTGTTTGGCATGGAATTCGCCCTTCGCTGGTATGCAATGGCTTACATCGTCGGCATCATCATCGGTTGGCGCATCATTGTCGCCGCTTTGCGCCGTCCCGCTTTGTGGTCAAAAGACACAAGCCCATTCAGCCCAGAACAGGCCGAGGACCTTCTAACATGGATCGTGGTTGGTGTTATTTTGGGTGGGCGATTGGGATATGTCTTTTTCTATCAGCCTGCCTATTACCTGCAGAACCCACTTGAAATTCCCGCCATCTGGACCGGCGGCATGTCGTTTCACGGGGGCTTTTTGGGCGTTGTTTTATTGGCCTACATCTGGACCCACCGCAACAAGGTCGCCCTCTGGCCACTTGCTGATAGCTTGGCAATTGCTGTCCCACCCGCGTTACTTCTTGGCCGCGTTTCAAACTTCATCAACGCCGAACTTTGGGGCCGCCCGACAGACGCGCCTTGGGGGGTGATCTTCCCGGGTGAGGCCGCCCAAGCCTGTGCGGGAATTATCGGCGCATGTGCGCGCCACCCCTCACAGCTCTATGAAGCCGCTCTTGAAGGTCTCATTTTGGGAGCGGTTCTGCTTTATTTCGCCTTCCGCCGCGGCCTACTCAAACGCCAAGGCGCTGCGACAGGCATCTTCTTTGCAGGGTACGGAATGGCGCGCTTTGCGGTCGAATTTGTCCGCCAGCCTGACGCGCAATTTGTGACGCTTAACAACCCGCTCGGGCTGGCATGGCAGGTCAACGGATACGGGCTGACCATGGGGCAGTTTCTGTCTTTGCCCATGATCTTTGTAGGGCTCTTTTTGATCCGGCGCGCTTTCCGATGACGGAAGAACAAGGCGCCCGGGAGCTCACTCTCAAAGATCATATGCTTGCACAGATCAAAGCAACAGGTCCCCTGAGCATTGCGCAATTCATGCAGACCTGCCTGCTACATCCTACGCTGGGATACTACACAACCCGCGATCCTTTGGGCGTGACTGGTGACTTCATAACAGCCCCTGAAATCAGTCAAATGTTTGGTGAGGTCATCGGCCTCGCGCTTGCCCAAACGTGGATGGATCAAGGGGCACCAACCCGCTTTACGCTGGCCGAGCTGGGCCCGGGCCGCGGAACCCTAATGGCCGATATTTTACGCGCCACAAAAGGGGTTAAAGGCTTTCATGACGCAGCCGAAATTCATCTCATCGAAGCATCACCAGTGCTGCAAAAGGCCCAGCTAGACATCCTTTCAGGGTTCAACGTCTCCCACCACACAACGGTGACAGATCTGCCCAAACTGCCGCTTTTCGCAGTCGCAAACGAGTTCTTCGATGCACTTCCTATCCGTCAGTTCACCCGTGACAAAGACGGCTGGCGCGAGCATTTGATCGCAGCACAAGATGGCACCCTCATCATGGGCCTGTCAGATGCCGCCCCGATCGCCGCACTGGAACATCGCTTGGATGACACGACCCCCGACATGCGCATAGAGAGCTGCCCACAGGCCACTGCAATCATGTCCCACCTTGCCGAGCATATCGCGCAAAACGGCGGCGCGGGCTTGGTGATCGACTACGGTGATTGGCGCAGCAACGGCGATACATTTCAGGCCCTATCAAACCACAAACCCGTTGATCCATTGACCCATCTTGGCATCGCTGATCTCACTGCCCATGTTGATTTTGAGGCCTTGGCAGATGCCGCCAAAGCCAGTGGTGCAACGCCATCTTTGATGACGCCCCAAGGTGTCTTTCTGGAACGTCTTGGCATCACTGCGCGCGCCCAAAGCCTTGCTGGCAAACTCAGCGGCACCGCCCTTGAGCAGCATATCGCCGCGCATAAGCGCTTGACCCACCCTGATGAAATGGGAACTCTATTCAAAGTGTTGGGCATCACGCCGCACGACGCACACCCCATTGCCGGACTGGAGTTTTAATACCTCATGGCCCTTGATGTCATCACATCTGACGCACTGCGCGATTGTCGCCACGGGTTTTTCACCCGCGTTGGTGGCGCTTCATCGGGTGTATTTCACGGCCTGAACTGCGGACAAGGCAGCAGCGATCAATCCCAAGCCGTTGCGATCAACCGAAGCCGCGTCGCCGCACATTTTGGTGTCCCGGTCACACAGTTACACACGGTTTTCCAACACCACTCAGCCGACGTTCATGTGATCACATCGCCCCACGCAGCCGAGGCCCGAACGCGCGCGGATGCGATGGTCACAAACGCCAAAGGGGCCGTATTGGGCATTTTGACTGCGGATTGTCAGCCCGTTTTATTCAGCGATCCGGAGGCGGGTGTCATAGGTGCGACCCACGCAGGCTGGCGCGGCGCAATGGCAGGCGTTTTAGAAAACACCATCTCGCAAATGGAAAAACTTGGCGCGGTCCGGCATAATATCACAGCCATAATCGGGCCCAGCATCAGTCAAGAGAACTACGAGGTCGGCCAAGAGTTTCTCGAAGAATTCATGGATCATGACGCTGAAAACGCGCGTTTTTTTGCTGGCGGCAATACCCCCAAAAAGTACCAATTTGACTTACCATCTTTTGGCCTAAAACTACTGCGTGACGCTGGCGTTGGACACGCAGAATGGACACGTCATTGTACCTATGCCGATCCAGCACGCTTCTTTAGCTATCGTCGCAGCTGTCATCAGAACGAAGCTGACTACGGGCGGTTGATCTCGGCCATTACTTTATAAGCTGCTTGCGTTTTTTGCCGTTAACTATTGCGGCGAAACCATGTTGCAGGCGTAAATTATCCATCAGCCTGCCCCAAACATACCCCAATTGATGCAATTTCGTCCGTATTCGCGCCGCATTGGCCGTGCAGGTTGGTTCAAACTTTAATGAGTACGGAGCCTGCCATGACCGCGCACCCCAAATGGATAAAACGCCTAATTGCAGCATCCGAAACTGCGCAACACCACCAAATGCCGTGGTCACGCAGCAGCAAGAAAGCACTCTTAGGCGAGCCGCGCCAAGCCACACCCACATCATCTTCGCTGGCGTCTGAACCTACGAAAACTGCCGCGTAAACAACACCTTGAGGTGCCGATGTATTATCCACCACGCCCCATAACCCAAGTAGGTTCAAAAAAGCCAACAGCCGTGTCCGCACGCACGCTTACGGCACAACCGCCACGCCAGCCCAACAAGCCGTTGCTGCGCAAGTACGAGGCCAGCTTCCTGCGGCCTGACGGCACGATCGCAGATATCTCACAACTCGCACCCGCATCCGATTTATTCGAAAGCGCCTTTGCGGCGATTGCACGTGGAACACTCATCGCAACACCAGACGGCCCACGCGCGATTGAAGATCTTTGGCCCGGAGATGTAATCACGACTTCTCACAACAGCCGCACCACCCAAAAGACCGTTCTTTGGAAAGGCACACTGACGCTGGTTCCAAATGCACCGCGCCAATCCCCTGAAATGGGTCGCCTCACGCGGTTACCCATGGACAGTTTCGGAATGGGCAGGCCTGCTCCGGATCTCATGCTGGGACCAAAAGCGCGCGTCTTGCAACGCGGGCAAAATTGCACAGATACGTTGGGCACAGACGGCGCTTTGGTGCCTGTGCGCGCGCTTATCGACGGCATGAATGTCATTGAGGTCACGCCGCCAAGCCCCGTTCAAGTCTATCATATTGCGCTAAAGCGACACGCTGTGATCTTCGCAAACGGTATGGGTATCGAGACATATCACCCGGGCCAGCAGGCAACCGCGCAAACAAATGCGCAGATGCTTGAACTCTACTTATCGTTTTTTCCGCATATCACACGTGTCAGTGATTTCGGCCCTCTGGCCTATCCGCGCATCGTCAGTGACGGCCATAGCCCGGACAAGCAAATCGCCTAGGCCCGCAGAGTATTACCGACTTACGCCTCAGTGTTGAGACGACTTTCTAACACGTCAAACGGCACACCCGGCTCATTTTTGGCGCCGCGAATGACTAACGATGTTTTAACGCTGCCAACATTTGGCGCGGTCAACAACTCGCCAGTCAAAAACGACTGAAAACTACTCAGATCAGGGGCCACACATTTCAAAATGAAATCAACTTCACCGTTCAACATGTGACACTCGCGCACCAACGGCCACCCTTCGCAACGCTGCTCAAACTCGCGCAGATCATTTTCCGCCTGAGACTGCAAACCCACCATCGCAAACACCTGCACTTCAAAACCAAGCTCGCGCGCATCAACCTGAGCGTGATAACCTTTGATGTAGCCTGCATCCTCAAGCGTGCGCACACGGCGCAAACACGGCGGCGCAGAAATACCCACGCGCTTGGCCAATTCCACGTTTGTCATGCGGCCATCCGCTTGAAGTTCGGCCAAAATCATCCGGTCAATCGGGTCCAGTTTTGCACCAGCCATTAAAGTATCCCCATAAAGTTCAGCGCCTTTCTTACGTTAGCCGTTTTGAGCGCGCAACAATATTTCAACATTGCGCAATAATTATGCGCAGCTATTCGCTCAGCCGCCCCCTTTCAACCCCTGAAAATGCTGTTTATATCTTTTCGCTGACCGCAGTCTTCTGCCACCTCATTCACGGCCTCAAAAGCCGCACCATAAAGGGAAGCCCGCCATGGCCGACATACGCCACACCAAAGTTCTCATCATCGGTTCTGGCCCTGCTGGCTATACCGCCGCCGTCTATGCAAGTCGTGCCATGCTGAACCCAATCTTGGTTCAGGGTATTGAGCCGGGCGGCCAGCTTACCACCACAACCGAAGTCGAAAATTGGCCTGGTGATACGGAAGTTCAGGGCCCTGATTTGATGGTCCGCATGCAGGATCACGCCACCGCGATGGGTACCGAGATCATCGGTGATATCATCACCAAGCTCGACACAACCTCCCGCCCCTTCACCGCCCACGGCGACAGCGGCACGACCTACACCGCCGACGCGGTTATTCTGGCAACAGGCGCGCGGGCCAAGTGGTTGGGCCTTGAGAGCGAAGAAAAATTCAAGGGCTTTGGCGTATCGGCCTGTGCCACTTGTGACGGCTTTTTCTACCGCGGTCAGGAAATCGTGGTGATCGGTGGCGGCAATACAGCTGTTGAAGAGGCCTTGTTTCTGACCAACTTTGCTTCAAAAGTTACGCTGGTGCACCGCCGTGACATGCTGCGCGCTGAAAAAATCCTTATCGATCGCCTGATGAAGAACGAAAAAATCGTCCCACTGTGGGATCATGAGATGGTTGAGGTCACTGGCACAGACACACCTCTCGGCGTGGAAGGCATCACCGTGCGCAACGTCAAAACAGGCGAGACACAGGACATCGCCTGCAAGGGTGTCTTCGTGGCGATCGGCCACGCCCCATCGAACGAATTGGTGAAAGACGTGCTTGAAACGCACATGGGCGGCTATGTGGTGACCAAACCAGACAGCACCGAAACCAGCATCCCGGGCATCTTCGCCGCGGGTGACTTGACGGACCACAAATACCGTCAAGCGGTCACATCCGCCGGCATGGGCTGCATGGCCGCCCTTGAAGCCGAACGCTTTTTGGCGGGCGAATAACCCAATCATGCACCCGAACTGCGTTTAATTACAGTTATGCGCGGTTTGGGTGTGATTGCCGCGCCATTGCACGATTTTCGCCACATTGCTTGCGTAACCGGAAGCCACCTAGGACCGATATACCCCAAATGAGTAATCCGATGACAATGGCAGCCAACCTCACCCCAATCCCCGAACTCTATGTCAGTTATGAAAGCGCGCAAAAGCTTAAGGCCGATGCAGGCGATCTGATTAGTCACGATCTGACACCACGCCAGATCTGCGATCTAGAGCTTTTGATGAACGGTGGTTTCAACCCGCTGAAGGGGTTCTTGTCCCAAGACGATTACAACAGCGTCGTGGACACGATGCGCCTTGCAGACGGCACCCTTTGGCCTATGCCAATCACCCTTGATGTTTCCGAAGATTACGCCAAAGGCTTGGAAATTGGCCAAGACATCGCCCTGCGCGATCAAGAGGGCGTCATCCTCGCCACCATGACTGTCACAGACCGCTGGACACCAGACAAAGCCCACGAAGCCAAACAGGTTTTTGGCGCAGACGACAGCGCACACCCTGCCGTTAACTATCTTCATAACACTGCAGGCCAGGTTTATCTGGGCGGTCCCGTCACAGGCATTCAGCAGCCTGTTCACTATGATTTCAAAGCGCGGCGAGACACCCCAAATGAAATGCGCGCCTATTTTCGCAAGCTTGGATGGCGCAAAGTGGTCGCTTTTCAAACGCGCAACCCGCTGCACCGCGCCCACCAAGAACTGACGTTCCGCGCTGCAAAAGAAGCGCAAGCCAACTTGCTCATTCATCCCGTTGTGGGACTTACAAAGCCCGGTGACATTGATCACTTCACGCGGGTGCGCTGCTACGAGGCGGTGCTTGATCAGTACCCGCAAGCCACCACAACCATGTCGCTGTTGAACCTTGCGATGCGCATGGCAGGCCCTCGCGAGGCGGTTTGGCACGGGCTCATCCGTAAAAACCACGGATGCACACATTTCATCGTTGGCCGCGACCACGCGGGACCCGGCGCAAACTCGGCCGGTGAGGATTTCTACGGCCCCTACGACGCCCAAGACCTGTTCCGCGAACACCAAGCGGAAATGGGCATCGAAATGGTCGATTTCAAACATATGGTCTACGTCCAAGACCGCGCCCAATACGAACCCGCTGATGAAATCGCCGACAAAGATGACGTCACAATCCTGAACATCTCAGGCACCGAATTGCGCCGCCGCCTGTCCGAAGGGTTAGAAATCCCGGAGTGGTTCTCATTTCCGGCCGTCGTGAACGAGCTGCGCAAGACCCGTCCGCCGCGTGCGCAGCAAGGATTTACAGTGCTGTTCACGGGCTATTCGGGTTCTGGCAAATCCACCATCGCAAACGCGCTTATGGTGAAGCTGATGGAAATGGGCGGACGTCCCGTGACCTTACTTGACGGCGATATCGTGCGCAAAAACCTCAGCTCTGAGCTTGGCTTTTCGAAAGAGCACCGCGATCTGAACATCCGCCGCATCGGCTATGTTGCATCCGAAATTACCAAAAACGGCGGCATCGCCATTTGCGCACCAATCGCGCCCTATGCCACGACACGGCGCGCCGTACGCGAAGATATTGAACAGTTTGGCGCCTTCATCGAAGTCCACGTAGCCACGTCAATCGAGGAATGCGAGCGCCGTGATCGCAAGGGCCTCTACAAGCTTGCGCGCGAAGGTAAGATCAAGGAATTCACAGGCATTTCAGACCCTTACGACATTCCTGAAAACCCTGAATTGCGTGTTGAAACCGAAAACGTAGATGTCGACAACTGCGCCCACCAAGTACTTCTTAAACTTGAAAGCCTCGGCCTAATCCGCGCCTAACTTCTGATCGAAGATATATCAGAAAACGCACAAAGGCAGGGTACACACCCTGCCTTTTTCATAACCTGTCTAAATAATTTCATCTTCATCAAACAGCGGTGAAGCATCCAGCTGCGCAGCGATTTCTTCCACGGTCGCTTCCGCATCTCCTTGGCGCACGGCCGCCAAATGAAACACCGCGTCCCCTTCGTTCACCACGGGCAACACCGCGCGGCCCACCACAATCCCGGGGGCTGGGGCCAGAATTTCATACTCTTCTGCGCCAAACGGATCGCTCACCGCGGCCAGTAAATCACCTTCTTCGACCACATCACCATCCCCTTTGAACGCGCGCAGCAAGCCACCTGCGGGCGCCCGCACCCACTGGCTTGAGCTGCACAAAAGGGACGGTGTGACGACCGGATCAAAGTCCGTATCATCCACCATGTCAGCGCCATGCAACACACGCATGATGCCCATCACGCCCGCGCGCACGGCAAACTCATCAAACCGAAGCCCTTCGCCAGCTTCATACAAAAGCACATCAACCCCGCGCTCTGCCGCCTCTGATCTTAACGAACCTTCGCGCAAATCTGATGTCAAAATGACAGGCGCCCCAAATGTCCGCGCCATAGCCAGCGTACGCGCATTGCCCGCCGACACGCGGCACTGAGGCAAGTTTGTCCGGTGGATCGCAGCCGAGTGTAAATCCACCCCAAAGCTGCACCGCTCAACAACGTCGCGCAAAAATATCTGGGCCAAACGCGACGCTAAAGACCCCTTGGATGAGCCAGGAAATGATCGGTTCAAATCCCGCCGATCCGGCAGGTATCGTGACCGGTTCAGAAATCCGAACGCATTTACAATCGGCACCACAAGCAGCGTGCCGCGCAACAATTCGGGATCAACACTGGCCAAAAGACGGCGACAAATCTCAACGCCAACCACTTCGTCGCCGTGCACGGCCGCACTAACGAAAGAAACGGGGCCCTCATCTGCCCCGTGGATCACATGAACGTTCAAGCCCACGGGCGTGTTGTCAGCCATCACGCTGACGGGCAACTCAACAGTTTGTCTGCTGCCCGCCGCAATTTCACGGCCTGCAATCTCAAATGGCGCACGCATCATCAGGGTCTCACTTTTGTCTGCTGCGCCATTTACTGCTTCTGTGACAGTTAATGAACGGTTACTGGCTGTAAATCGTTCTCGCGCGCCAACTCAAACGCCAAACGCCGTCCAGCCACAAGCGCCAATTGTTGGCCCGCATCATTGTGCACCGCAAACAATGGGCCCTGCCCGTTCACTTTTTCACGCACTTCATCGGGTAATTCATCAAGGGCAATTGGCTTTACATAAACAAGCTTACTGTTGTCACCAAAACGCGTATCTGCTGTATTTGAAACGTTATTTTTCATATCAATTCCCCCAACTTACCCTTTTGAAATTTCGATTTTCTGGATGATCCGGTCTGGCACGGCGCGGTTCAGATCAACGTGCAGCAGCCCGTTCTCGATGCGTGCGGCCCCCACTTCGACGCCATCCGCCAGCACAAAAGACTTTTGGAACTGCCGCGCTGCGATTCCGCGGTGCAGAAACACGCGGCCCTCACTATCATCGGTTTGCCGGCCGCGGATCACCAGTTGGCTGTCTTCCACGGTGATACTTAAATCATCATCGCCAAATCCCGCCACCGCAAGCGTAATGCGGTAAGATGTGTCACTGGTTTGTTCGATATTATAGGGCGGGTATCCATCGTTTCCGGTCTTTGCGCTGCGCTCAACCAAGCGCTCAAGCTGCTCAAACCCCAACAAATATGGATGGGTCCCCAAGGTTAATTTCGTCATCTGTTCGTCCTTTTCAGTCAAGCGACGGTATCAAGGCGCACCCCAAATCAAGGCAATGCGCTTCATAGGATAAAATATGGGGGCGCGTTTACGGCTTCGCAAGGTTTTCCTAGGTGAAATAGGCTAGAATCAGGTAGTTAAGTGGAACAGATCGGTGACTGGTACCCAGATACATCGGCAAAAGCCCAGACAGAGGACTGCAAATGAACGCGCAAATGGAGATGCCAAGCGAAGATGTGTTGCGCATCAAACTTGAAGTTTTGCGCCAAGAGCACCGTGACCTCGACACCGCGATCGAAGCACTGACGGACAGCCCCTTTGACCGGCTCACGTTGCAGCGTCTGAAAAAACAAAAACTCGGCCTGAAAGATCGCATCGCGCAACTCGAAGACCGCATCACCCCTGATATTATCGCCTGAAATTCGGCCACCCTGCCCGCAGCCACGTTCAATTTCGGCGCGCCGATTGCGTAACAGGCCAGCGGCGTTATAACGACCTCAACAACGACCGCCCCGCGCGATCAACACCACGAAAAGGGACGCGCCATGTCCATCACAGTCGGTATCATCATGGGCAGCCAAAGCGATTGGCCCACCATGAAAAACGCAGCAACAATCCTCGATGAATTAGGCATCGCCTATGAGACCAAGATCGTCTCGGCGCACCGCACCCCTGACCGGCTTTGGGAATACGGCAAAACTGCCGCTGAGCGTGGCCTCAAAGTGATTATCGCAGGTGCCGGTGGTGCTGCCCATTTGCCCGGTATGATGGCGTCCAAAACCCGCGTGCCAGTAGTTGGTGTGCCGGTTCAAACCAAGGCGCTTTCGGGTGTGGACAGCCTTTATTCTATCCTGCAAATGCCCAAAGGATATCCGGTTGCGACCATGGCGATTGGCGCAGCAGGCGCTGCAAACGCAGGTCTGATGGCCGCCGGTATTTTGGCCACATCTGATGATGCGCTGGCCGCACGCCTCGATAAATGGCGCGCTGACTTATCCGCATCCATCCCGCAGGAGCCAACAGATGACTGACACCGCGACACTGCCCGCGGGCGCATTGCCCCAAGGCGCGACAATCGGCATTTTGGGCGGCGGTCAACTTGGGCGGATGTTGTCTGTTGCGGCCTCGCGCCTTGGCTTCAAGACCTGCATCTTTGAACCCGCTGGTGACTGCCCTGCCTCGCACGTGGCCAATTACCATTTCAAAGCTGCCTATGACGACGCTGACGCGCTGTTGAATTTTGCGCGCTCTGTTGATGTGGTCAGCTATGAGTTTGAAAACATTCCCACGGCGGCGCTTGATCTGATCCAGGATCACAGCACAATCCGGCCTGGCCGCGCAGCGCTTTCAACCAGCCAAGATCGCCTAACCGAAAAAGACTTCCTCAGCGGCTTGGGCCTGCGCACTGCGCCTTATGCGGACATCACCGATCTGGCATCATTAACCAAAGCGCTCGAAACTTTCGGCACGCCAGCGATCTTGAAAACCCGCCGCTTTGGCTATGACGGCAAGGGCCAAGTCCGCATCAACGACATCTCTGAAGCCGCCGCCGCCCTTGAAGCGGTCCAAGGCGCGCCTTGTGTTCTAGAAGGATTTGTTCCGTTCAGCTGCGAGATCAGCGTCATCGCCGCGCGAAGCCCATCAGGCGAAGTGGTCTGTTATGATCCGGGCGAAAACGTGCATTCAGACGGTATTTTGCGCACCACCACGGTGCCCTCAACTGTGCCCGCGCCCCAGCGGATGGACGCGGTTTTGATGGCCGCGAAAATCCTGAACGCCCTTGAATACGTAGGCGTCATGGGCCTTGAGCTTTTTGTGACACCCACAGGCTTGGTCGTAAACGAGATCGCCCCGCGCGTGCACAACTCTGGTCACTGGACGCAAAACGGCTGCACCACATGCCAGTTTGAACAGCACATCCGCGCCATCGCCGGATGGCCATTGGGCGACGGCACACGCCACAGCGACGTGCGGATGGAAAACCTGATCGGGGATGATATGGACCGGCTGCCAGCCTTGCTTGGCTCAAACGCGGCGGTGCATCTTTACGGCAAAGCAGACGTCAAAACGGGCCGCAAAATGGGCCACGTTAACTTCATCACACCGTAACGAACGGCTAGGCCCGCGCCCTACTTGGGATCATCGCAACCCCGATGCCTGCGATGACCACAGACGCCGCAAGCATCGCGCGAACATCCGGTACTTCGCTCAAAAGGACAGCGCCCAAAACAAGGGCAATGACCGGCACGCTTAGCTGTGCGATGCCGGCGGTGGTTGTCTGGATCTGCGGCAACACTTTGAACCAAAGCGCATACCCCAAACCAGAAGCGATGGCCCCGGACGCGATTGCGCTAAGCGCGCCAATCAGCGGCATCCCACCGCTTGGCACCAAAAACAACACCGGCAACATCCCAACGGCTGCCCATGCGAAGTTACCTGCTGATGCGCCCAACGGGTCGCGCGCGCCCTGCCCGTTAACTGTGTAGGCCGCCCAGGCAAGACCCGCGACAGCCATCAACACAGCCCCCCAAAGATCAACACGCACCACCGTTTCCCCCGCAGCAGCGGGCACAGGCCAGACCAACCACGCAAGGCCAACCATGGCCAACCCCATGCCGCTCCAACGAAAAATGCTAACCGGTTGTCGGCGCGCAAGGGCATAACCGAACAATCCTATCTGCACGACACCAAACAAAATGAGCGCGCCAAGCCCCGCATCAAGAACACGGTACGCGAGGGAAAACCCAATCAGATACGTCACCAAAGCAAGCGCGCCAAACACGCGCTGAGCCGCAAAAAGCTGAAAACCACCGCCCGCATTCCGCCCGCGCAGCGCAACCAATCCGCACAACGTAACCGCCCCTGCCACAACCCGCAGCACCGCAAACTGCATCGGGTCTGCACCGGCCACAACACCCGCGCGCGTCAGCAAAGAGTTCGCCGCAAACGCAAGCATCGTTAGGCATATCAACAGGATCAGGCGCATCAGGCGGTCACTTTCATTTTCTCCGATATGCCTACGGTATCTTCCCCCACACCGCCAGCATCACATGCCTTGCGCCGCGTCCTGCGTCACAAGACGATCTGACACCAGAACACGTCAGGCAAACAAAAAGGGCCCCTCCAACACAGGAGAGGCCCCAATTTTCGTGAACGCAGATGCGTCACCCATTTCCCGAAACCGGGAAACTGTGGGTGATTACATCATGCCGCCCATGCCGCCCATGTCAGGCATGCCGCCTGCTGGTGCGCCGCCGTCTTTCGCTGGCTTATCAGCAACCATTGCTTCGGTTGTGATCAGAAGCGATGCAACAGACGCTGCATCTTGCAACGCGGTGCGGCATACTTTTGCTGGGTCGATGACGCCGAACTTGAACATGTCGCCATATTCTTCAGTTTGTGCGTTGAAACCGAACGATTTGTCATCGCTCTCGCGGATTTTGCCCGCAACAACTGCACCGTCAACACCGGCGTTTTCAGCAATCTGACGCAGTGGCGCTTCGATGGCTTTACGCACAATCGAAATACCAACGTTTTGATCGTTGTTTGCACCTTCGAGACCGTCAAGCGATTTGCCAGCCTGTACCAGAGCAACACCACCACCAACAACGATACCTTCTTGAACAGCGGCACGTGTCGCGTTCAGGGCATCATCAACGCGGTCTTTGCGCTCTTTTACTTCTACTTCTGACATGCCGCCGACGCGGATAACAGCAACACCGCCTGCCAGTTTGGCAACGCGCTCTTGCAGCTTCTCACGGTCGTAGTCGCTGTCTGTTTCTTGGATCTGCTGACGGATTTGTGTCACGCGAGCTTCGATTTCTGGCTTGGAACCAGCACCGTCAACGATTGTTGTTTCGTCTTTGGTGATCGCAACGCGCTTGGCTGTGCCCAGCATGTCCATTGTGACCGACTCAAGCTTCATGCCCAGATCTTCGGAAATCACTTGGCCGCCAGTCAGGATCGCGATGTCTTGCAACATGGCTTTACGACGATCGCCGAAACCAGGTGCCTTAACAGCCGCAATTTTCAGACCACCGCGCAGTTTGTTGACGACGAGTGTGGCAAGCGCCTCACCTTCTACGTCTTCTGCGATGATCAGAAGTGGCTTGCCGGACTGGATCACTGTTTCGAGCAGTGGAACCATTGGCTGAAGTGAAGACAATTTCTTCTCGTGCAGCAAGATCAAGCAATCTTCCAGCTCGGTTGTCATTTTGTCTGGGTTGGTCACGAAGTAAGGTGAAAGGTAACCGCGGTCGAACTGCATGCCTTCAACAACATCGGTTTCTGTTTCCAGACCTTTGTTCTCTTCAACAGTGATAACGCCTTCGTTGCCCACTTTTTGCATCGCGTCCGCGATTTGACGGCCAATTTCAATTTCGCCGTTTGCAGAGATGGTACCAACTTGTGCAACTTCGTCGCTGTCAGAAACAGGGCGTGCTGCCGCTTTGATCGCGTCTACAACTTTAGCAGTTGCAAGGTCGATGCCGCGCTTCAGGTCCATTGGGTTCATGCCAGCTGCAACAGACTTCATGCCTTCTTTAACGATGGCTTGTGCAAGTACTGTAGCAGTTGTTGTGCCGTCACCAGCTTCGTCATTGGTGCGTGAGGCCACTTCTTTGACCATCTGCGCGCCCATGTTCTCAAACTTGTCTTCAAGCTCGATCTCTTTGGCAACAGATACACCGTCTTTGGTGATGCGCGGTGCGCCGAATGATTTGTCCAAAACTACGTTGCGACCTTTGGGGCCGAGCGTAACTTTAACCGCGTTTGCAAGCGTGTTTACGCCGCGCAGCATACGGTCGCGGGCGTCTGTGTCGAATTTGACGTCTTTAGCAGCCATTTCAAATGCTCCTTAAAATCTTGTGTATTTATATGAACTTAAAAGAGAAGCGCTTAGGACAGGATGCCCAGAACGTCGCTTTCTTTCATGATCAACAGCTCTTTGCCGTCGACAGTCACTTCTGTGCCGGACCATTTGCCGAACAGAACTTTGTCGCCTTCTTTGACGGCCATTGGGATCAGCTCACCGCTGTCCTTACGTGCGCCTTCACCAGCAGCAACAATCACACCTTCCGCAGGCTTTTCTTTTGCGGACTCAGGGATGATCAAGCCACCCGCTGTTTTTTCTTCGCTTTCCACGCGCTCGACCAATACACGGTCATGAAGTGGTTTAAGTGCCATCTGTGCAGCTCCTTAGCTTCAAGTTTCAATTCTTGTCACTCACTCAGGGCGAGTGCTAACGAGCGATAGTTAGGCAGCGTCCATGAAGGTGTCAACAGCCCCTCCCAAGATTCTTTTGCACTAAAATTCAGACGGTCAAACACCGCCCATTTTGCTAAAATTACAGCTCAATCACGGACTAAAATTCCCCTACAAAAACCAAGCTTTACAACAGCCAAACACAACGCCTTGGGGTTAAATGCCCATGCGAAGGTAAAACAATTCCTAAGATTCACGCGCTACTGTTCACAAAATATTGCCAATTTTAGCAATTAAGGCGCGAATTAAGCCCAAATTCATCAATTATTAGGTTTTTTGTTGTCCAAAAGCGGACAAGCACACAGGCTGTGTGCAGATTCTTAATTGGTTCGAGGATAAGTCTATGCGTTTACTCTCTACATTTTGTCTGCTTGCGGTCACTGCCTTGTCGGGCTGTTCGGGTTTCATCGGGGACAGTTCAGCCGATAACGCCGTCGAAGTTTCTGTGCCCCAGTCAACTGTTGATCTGCTTTACGGCAATGGCGCTGCCCCTGAAGGCACCGGCCAGTAAGCACGGCAACCCCGCCAACATGGGCGCTGTAGCCTTAACCTTCTACCGCCGCGCGGCCCGTATCGCTTAGGTCGTAAACACCGGTCGTCACTTTTTCGAACCACCCATAGTGGTTGTCGCGCATCATAGTTGTAGCGCGCGCCACTCCTGTCGCATCGCGCACATCTGCGCCGCGGCATGCTCCGTGGCCCGCCAGATGTGCCGCAATTTTGATGGCGTCCTGCCGGTAAGCGGTCACCAAGCCCGCCCGCGTCGCCCCGCCTTTGCTGGGATCACCGCTGCGCTTGGCAAACTCCTTTAACAAAGCCGTCTTGCGCTTGGCATTTTTGCGCGGCGCATACGGCACCGGATCACAATGCACCTGCACCAACCCGTCCTCAAGACGCACGGTCATGATGCCAAGCCCGATCCTACGCGCCAGCGTCACGTTCGCCTTCAGCCCCGCGCGCCAGCGTTTACCGCTTTGAAAGGGCACCGCAACATACACAAGATCACTAACAGATAATCGCGCAACTCCTTGATGAAAAAGCGATAATGAGAAGGCAGTTTTTAATTCCACGATCAACGGCTCGCCGCTTTGCCCCTCACCGCCCAGCGCCAGAACATCCACTGCGCCAATCTCACCCTTCACCTCGTAGCCCTGCCCTTCAAGGAACGCTTTGACCGGCCCGTAAAGGTCCGTTTCCTTGATTTTCGCGGGGGTGCTGCTGGTGCTCATAACGCCGCATCCTAGCCATCGATGCGGGCGGGTGACAAGGCCATTGCTTGGGCCTATAACGCCCTCAAAAGCACTCCATTTTTAAAGGGTAGACCCTCCAATGACGACCTTGATTTTCGGCCACAAATCCCCCGACACAGACAGCACCGGCGCTCCGCTGATCTGGGAATGGTTCATCAACCACACCGGCGGCGATGCGCGCGCCGTTCTTCTGGGCGAGCCGAACACAGAGGCCGCATTTGTCCTAACCCGTTGGAATGCAACCAAACCCCAGATCGTCGACGCTTTTGAAGACGGTCAGGACTGCATTGTTGTGGACACCAACAACCCCGCCGAGTTGCCCGCCAACATCAACGCGCTCAACATCACGGCCATCATCGATCACCACAAACTTGTGGGTGGTCTGGAAACTGCAGGCCCCATCGACATCACCATCCGCCCGCTGGCGTGCACCGCCACGATCATGCACGATCTGATGGGCGCACACGCCGCCGAAATGCCCGAGCAGATCAAAGGCCTGATGCTGTCGTGTATCTTGTCAGACACGCTGGCGTTCCGCTCGCCAACAACCACACAGACGGACACGGATCTGGCCCGCGCTTTGGCCGCCGATCTGGGCCTTGATCTTGACGCCTACGCCGATGAAATGTTCGCCGCCAAATCAGACGTCAGCGCCTTTAGCGACGCCGAGTTGTTGCGCATGGACAGCAAAGAATACGCCGTGGACGGCACTAAATTCCGCGTGTCTGTTCTGGAAACCACAAAGCCCGCCATCGTGCTGGACCGTGCGGCGTCTTTGATGGACAGCATGACAACTGTGGCAAGCGAAGACGGTGTGGATCAGGTGCTGCTCTTTGTGGTCGACATCCTGAACGAAGAAGCCACCATGCTGGTGCCCAACGCGCTGACAAAATCTGTGGCAGAGGCATCATTCGGCGCAACGGTCACTGGTGACAGCGTGGTTCTGCCGGGCGTGATGAGCCGCAAAAAGCAGATCATCCCGAACCTCAAGCTGGCTTAATCCCCCACCTTGGCGCGCAGGGAACCGACCTTGCGCGCCAGCACATGTTCCCGCTCCACACCTCACTACCCGTCCCCTCTCCAGCCCCCCGTCACGGCCACACCGCCAGAAAGACATCCCATGTCCCAGATCGTTACGCAGTTGTCCGAAATTTCCGATCAGTATTCAGCGGTGTTTTGCGATCTCTGGGGCTGTGTGCACAACGGCATCACCCCTTTCCCCGAAGCGGTCGCCGCCCTTCAGGCGTTCAAGGCGCAAGGCGGCACGGTAATCATGGTCACCAACTCTCCGCGCCCGCGCGCCTCTGTGGCGGATCAACTTGATGGCATGGGCCTGCCGCGGGATTGTTGGGACGATATCGCCACCTCAGGCGACAGTGCGCGCGCCGCAATGTTCCGCGGTGTTGTGGGCGAAAAAGTCTATTTCATCGGCGAAGATCACGACCAGTCGTTCTTCAGACCGCTCAACGTCATCGACGCGCCCGTCACCATCACCCAAGTCCCGCTGGATCAAGCCGATGGCATCGTGTGCTGTGGCCCCATGGACCCCACGGCTGATCCGTCCGTGATGCGCCCCGAATTTCTCTACGCCAAACAAAAGGGCATGAAGCTGCTTTGTGCCAACCCCGATATCGTGGTGGACCGCGGCGAACGTCGCGAGTGGTGCGCCGGTGCGCTGGCTGCTCTTTACACGGAAATGGGCGGCGAGAGCCTCTATTTCGGCAAACCGCACCCGCCCATCTACGATCTTGCGCGCCGCCGCCTTGCGGCCCTGCGTCCCAACGTGTCCGACAGCAGTATTCTGGCCATTGGCGATGGAATCATCACCGACGTTACCGGTGCCATGGGCGAAGATCTTGACTGTTTGTTCATCAGCGGTGGCTTGGCCAAAGCCGAGACCAAAACAGACACTCAGCCAGACGCGACCGCCCTTGAAGCCTATTTACAAGGCGAAATGGTCAATCCCAGCTACACCATCGGATACCTGCGATAAATTGCATATAAATTATTCTGCAGTTGCAAAGTAATTTTATTGCGTGTATTTATCTCGAATAGCGCAATTGTTACTTTGGGATACTCGCAATGTTGGATAACGCACCCCGCGGCACGATCTGTATCGAAGACATCGAAATCGGCATGAGCCGCAATTTGCGCAAAGTCATTACTGACCGCGATATTGAGATGTTTGCCGAAGTCTCGACGGATCATAATCCGGTCCACCTCGATGACGACTATGCCAACGACACCATTTTTGAGGGGCGCATTGCCCACGGGATGCTGACTGCGGGCCTTATCAGTGCGGTCATCGGCGAACAGCTTCCGGGCCACGGCACGGTCTATCTTGGCCAGACACTTAAGTTTTTGGCCCCCGTTCGCCCGGGCGATATGGTCAACGCTGTGGTTACTGTGACCGACATGGACATCCCCAAACGCCGCGTCACCATGGAGACCCACTGCGAAATCAACGGCAAGAAAGTCCTCAAAGGCGAAGCCGTTGTCATGGCCCCAAGCCGCAAGTTCGACTAGCGCTTGCGCAGCGCGCGCACGGGCGCTACGCCTTGGCTCATGCGCATCATCCGAGACACTCATTTCATTGATCCCGACAACCGTGGCGGCGTGGCTGCCATCGGTAATTTCGACGGGGTGCACCTTGGCCACCAAGCGGTGATCGACATTGCCCGCGCCGAGGCCACACGCCGCGGCGTGCCCCTTGGGATCATGACGTTTGAGCCGCATCCACGCAATTTCTTTGCCCCCACAACGCCCGCGTTCCGCCTAATGAACGCCGAGGCCAAGGCAAACCGCTTGGATAAACTGGGGGTCGAACGTCTGTTCGAAGTGCCATTCAACAAAGCCTTGGCCGAGCTGGACGCCCGGGCTTTTGCACAGACGGTGATCTGCGATCAGCTTGGCCTTGATCATGTGGTCGTGGGGCAGGATTTTTGCTTTGGCAAAGGCCGCAGCGGCAACGCAGAAACCCTCAAGGCGTTTGGCGCGGAAATGGGTTTTGGTGTGACAATCGCACAGATGGTGGCACTTGATGCAGGCGAAGTTTCAAGCACAAACATCCGCGCCGCCCTTGCCGATGGCCGCCCGCGCGTGGCCGCTGAAATGTTGGGGCACTGGCACCGGATCGTGGGCGAGGTAATCCGCGGCGATCAGCGTGGCCGCGACCTTGGCTACCCTACCGCAAACATGTCCATCGACGGCCGCCACCCGCCCAAATTTGGGGTCTACGCTGTCAAGGCAGACGTTCTGAACGGTCCGCACGCGGGCAGCTACACAGGGGCCGCCAGCATCGGCGTGCGCCCCATGTTTGGCGAGAACGTGCCAAATTGCGAGACATTCATTTTTGACTTTAAGGGTGATTTATACGGCGCGGAAATTTCCGTGGCCTTGGTGGATTTCTTGCGCCCCGAATTGAAGTTCGACAGCCTTGAGGCGTTGATCACCCAAATGGACGCAGATTGCGCCAAAGCCCGCGAAATTCTGGCCGATGTCTAAGCCGTTTTGGGAAAAGCCGCTGACCGCGCTCAGCCCCAAAGAATGGGAAGCGCTGTGTGACGGTTGCGGTAAATGCTGTCTGAACAAACTTGAAGACGAAGACACCGGCCAAGTGGTGACCACCCGCGTGGCGTGCCGCTTGCTTGACGGGGAAACCTGCCAATGCAGCCAGTACGACATCCGCCACCAGTTTGTGCCCGAATGCATCGTGCTGACGCCCAAAACCATCGAAGACCACATGTATTGGTTGCCGCGCACCTGCGCCTATAAGCTGCGCGCCCAAGGGGCCCCACTCTATGACTGGCACCCGTTGATCAGCGGCAGCGCGCAAACCGTGCATGACGCAGGCGTGTCCGTGCAGGGGTGGACCGTGCCTGAAAACGAGGTCCACGAGGACGAGTGGGAAGACCACATCATTGACCCCGAGTAGATTTGCCGCTCAGGTAGCACTTAACGCAATATGTATGGCGGAGACGTAGCGGCCAAAGCGCGCCGCTTCACAAAACCGCCCCGCAACACCGCATCACAGCCAGAAAGGTAATGCTTTCATGTATTTCGCATCAGACAACTCAAGCGGCGCGCACCCCAAGATCATGGAAGCCGTCCAAAAGGCCAATGCCGATTACGCGATGCCCTATGGCTCGGACCCGATCATGGAAGAAGTGCGCCAACAAATCCGCGACATCTTTGAGGCCCCTGAGGCTGCCGTTTATTTGGTGGCCACGGGATCTGCGGCAAATGCGCTGGCGCTGGCGTGTATGTGCCAGCCGTGGCAAACTATTTTTGCCCACCGCGAAGCCCACATCGAAGTCGATGAATGCGGCGCGCCGATGTTTTACACAGGCGGTGCCAAGATTGAATTGATCGACGGGAATGACGCCAAACTGAGCCCCGCCGCGTTGCACGCCGCCATTGAGAAAACCGGCCAACTTGGGGTGCACAACCCACAGCGCGGCCCCCTGAGCCTGACGAACCTGACCGAAGCGGGCGCGGCCTACACCCCCGCCGAAGTGCGCGCCCTTGCAGATGTGGCCCACAGCTTTGGCGTTGGGGTGCATATGGACGGCGCACGCTTTACCAACGCGCTTGTGGCCACCGGTGCGAGCGCGGCTGAAATGACGTGGAAAGCAGGCGTGGATGCAGTGTCTTTTGGCGGCACCAAGAACGGCTGTTTGGGCGTGGAAGCGGTTATCCTGTTTGACCCCAAAGTGGCGTGGGAATTCGAGTTGCGGCGCAAACGGGGCGGGCATCTTTTCTCCAAACACCGCTATCTGAGCGCGCAGATGAATGCCTATCTGAAAGACGATCTATGGCTTGAAATGGCGCGTCACGCGAACGCCATGGGCAAGCGGCTCAGTGATGGTATTTTGAACATTGAAGGTGGTGAGTTACTGCACCCCACGGACGCCAACCAAGTGTTTGCCCGCTGGCCGCGCAAGGGACACCAAAAGGCCCATGAGGCAGGTGCTGCGTATTATTTCTGGCCATTTGATCACGATCTTGCAGGCGACCCCGATGCGCTGTTGGGCGCGCGGGCTGTGGCGTCATGGTCCACCACCGAGCGCGACGTTGATACGTTTCTTGAACTGATCAGCGGCGGCTAACAGCAAGCAGATCGCAATCAGTCTTCTCAAACAAAAGCCCCCCGCCTGATATCCAAGGCGGGGGGCTTTCTTTATTAATTGGGCCGCCTCAAGGACAACCACGTCACAGCCAATGGCCGATCAGAGTTTGCCTGCAAGAAATGCGTCCAGATCATCAAGACGATCTTGGCCCCAGAAACGCTCGGTGCCGTCGACAATAAAGAACGGCGCGCCAAAGACGCCAGCTGCCACGCCCTCTTCGAGGTTGCGCGCGTATGTGTCGGCACTGTTCACCATGTCTGCTTCTGCCAGACCTGCGTCAAAGCCCGCTTCGGTCAGGCACGCAGCAATAACGTCTGTTTGCGAAATATCTTTTTCATCGGCCCAGCAAGAGCGTGTCAGCGCGTGAACGAATGCACCCAGATCGCCGCCGCCTGCGTTTTGTGCTGCGATGATCGCATAAGAACTTGGCGCCATGTTTGTGGGCCAATGGGCAGGCTTAAGGTTCAGCGGCAGACCCGCCAGCTTAGCGCGGCGCGCCATGTCTTGCAGGCGGTATTCCTGACGGTTGATGTGGCGGTCTTTGGGCGGCGTGCCACCGGTGGCGCCGAAAAGACCCATGATATCAAGCGGCTTATATGTCAGCGTCGCACCATGTGCTTTTGCAATCTGCTCGACGCGGGTGCCATTCATGTATGTGAAAGGAGAAATCGTCGCCAGATAGTAGTCAATATGAGCCATAGGATATCCTGTTGTTTGACGTATGAAACTATGCGCGACCGTAGTGACATGTTAGGAGGTGCGCAATGTCACGATTCTGTCATAAAGCTGCTCCACAGGACCAAACACCATGCCCAATATTACTGAACCCAAACTGATCTCGGGGAACGCCAACAAACCGCTGGCCGACGCGGTTGCGCGCCGAATGTCGATGCACCGCGGAATGAACGTAAAGCCCGTAGATGCACGGGTAGAACGCTTTAACGATGGTGAGGTTTTTGTAGAAGTTTTCGAGAACGTGCGCGGCGAGGATATGTTCATCCTGCAAAGCACATCCCGTCCGGCCAATGACAACCTGATGGAGCTGCTGATCATCGCCGACGCGCTGCGCCGTTCATCTGCGCAACGCATCACTGCCGTGATCCCCTACTTCGGCTATGCGCGCCAAGACCGCCGCATGAAAGCCCGCACGCCGATCTCGGCCAAACTGGTTGCGAATATGCTGACCGGCGCGGGGATTGAGCGCATTCTGACCCTTGATCTGCACGCCACACAAATTCAGGGCTTTTTCGATATTCCCGTGGACAACCTTTATGCCAGCCCTGTTTTTGCGCTGGACGTGAAATCGCAATTTGGCGATTTGAGCGACGTGATGGTGATCTCGCCTGACGTGGGCGGTGTGTCCCGTGCGCGCGAATTGGCAAAACGCATCGGCGCGCCCATGGCGATTGTGGATAAGCGCCGCGAGAAAGCCGGTGAAGTGGCTGAGATGACAGTGATCGGGGATGTAACCGGTAAACGCTGTATCATCGTGGACGACATCTGTGACACGGCCGGAACTTTGTGCAAAGCGGCGGAAGTGCTGCTTGAGCACGGTGCCACAGAAGTACACAGCTATATCACCCACGGTGTGTTGAGCGGCCCTGCGATTGAGCGGGTCAGCAACTCGGTCATGAAATCATTGGTGATCACGGATTCAATTCAGCCGACAGAAGCGGTCAAGAATTGCCCCAACATCCGGATCGTGCCGACAGCGCCAATTTTCGCGCAGGCGATCTTGAACATCTGGAGCGGTACAAGCGTGAGTTCTTTGTTCGAAACCAATACCTTGGGCCCAATCTACGAAGGTCTATACTCAACAGACTAAGCCCAAAGACGCCGCGCACACACGCCGGTATTTTGGTAGCACAAGAAGCGCCCCAGCCAATTTGGCGGGGCGTTTTTTCATGTCTGGTGGTAGCTAAGTGCGAGATATCTGGCTCGCATCTACGCTTGAAAAGCCGGAAATGATGGCGCCATCAAGGATGGTTTGGATAACGACCTTTGGCCCAATATGCCCGAGCGGGGGCTGTCTTCTTGGTCTGACCTCACACGCGCAAGAGTAAAGCGGCGCGAGGATCCGATCCGTTATGTGCTAGCGTCCTAAGGTATATCACGGGCTATCGGGGTGTTGCCCCAAATAATTTTGGGCGCACGGTAGGGTTAATAAAGTTCCCAATCGTCGTCTTCGTGAAGCATGCCCATGGCGGTCCAGCCCACGCGGATACGAGCAACGCGCGTGTCGCCCCATGTTTGGAACACCACGTCAAAGCCACGTTCGGTTATATCATCAGCGCGTAGGTCCATGCGGGTGTTCGTGGCATGATCCGTGTCCCACATGCTGAGGTTAACCATGACGCTTGGGGCTTTGCGGAAGGCCTCCGAGAACTCCACGCGGCGGCGCACGATACGGTCGCCCTTGCCCGTCCACATATCACCACCGGCCTGAAAGTCAGAGAACAAGACAAGCTCGCCCTGTTCTATCCCAAGTGTATGGCTGTCGAGGCGTTTCATGGGCTGCTTTCGTTAACGGGTTCGGCTGGTCCGCCGAAAATACGGGCTATGGGTAAACAATAGGAAAACGAAAAAGGCCCCGCAACCAAATGCGAGGCCTTTGATCATTTTGTCGTCGCTGTGATCAGCTTGCTGTGATGCCGATCTCGCCACCCATTGCGATGATGTCTGCCAGTGTTTTGGCAGCGGCATCAGTTGCATCCGGGCCAGCAGCATCGCGGGCCGCGGTTGCGTCTGCAACCATGCCGTCGATGTCTGCTTGTGTGACGTCCTCACGCAAGATCGCACGTTCCGCCAGCACGGATGTGCCGTTGGGTGAAATCTCGGCGAAACCGCCAGTCACGAGGTATTGGCGTGTCCCTTCGGGACCCGTGGCTGTCAGAACACCGGGGCGCAGAGAGGTGATGGTTGAGGCGTGATCGGCCATAACCGTCATGTCCCCATCCGCACCTGGGATCTGGACCTCGGTCACACCGAACGACGCGAGGCGACGTTCGGGGCTGACCAGGTCGAATTGCATGGTGTCTGCCATATCTTAGGCCGCCTCTGCTGCCATTTTTTCGGCTTTTGCGATCACTTCGTCGATGCCGCCAACCATGTAGAAGGCGCCTTCTGGCAAGTGGTCGTATTCACCGGCAACAACCGCTTTGAACGACGAGATTGTGTCTTCGAGCGGCACCTGAACACCGGGTGAACCGGTGAACACTTCCGCAACGTCGAATGGCTGTGACAAGAAGCGCTCGATCTTACGGGCACGTGCAACAGTCAGTTTGTCGTCTTCGGAAAGCTCGTCCATGCCGAGAATCGCGATGATGTCTTGCAGCGCTTTGTAGCGTTGTAGGGTTTGCTGCACTTCGGCTGCAACCGCGTAGTGCTCTTCGCCTACAACAGCAGGGTCAAGGATACGTGATGTGGAGTCGAGCGGGTCAACCGCAGGATAGATGCCTTTTTCCGAGATCGCGCGGTTAAGAACCGTAGTCGCGTCAAGGTGAGCAAATGACGTCGCCGGCGCAGGGTCGGTAAGGTCATCCGCAGGCACGTAAATCGCTTGCACAGACGTAATTGAGCCTGATTTGGTTGACGTAATGCGTTCCTGCATCTGACCCATGTCAGTTGCGAGTGTTGGCTGGTAGCCCACCGCGGAAGGAATACGGCCCAGAAGCGCAGACACCTCGGAACCCGCTTGTGTAAAGCGGAAGATGTTGTCGACGAAGAACAGAACGTCTGTACCGGATTGGTCACGGAACTGCTCGGCCATTGTCAAACCTGACAGGGCAACACGCATACGCGCACCGGGAGGCTCGTTCATTTGACCGTAAACGAGGGCCACTTTGGACTTCGTCAGATCGTCTGCGTTGATAACGCCGGATTCGATGAATTCGTAGTAAAGGTCGTTACCTTCACGAGTACGCTCGCCCACACCCGCAAACACGGAGTAGCCAGAGTGCACTTTCGCGATGTTGTTGATGAGCTCTTGGATGAGAACTGTTTTACCAACACCCGCACCGCCGAACAGACCAATTTTACCACCCTTGGAGTATGGCGCCAGAAGGTCGATGACCTTGATGCCTGTCACAAGAATTTCCGACGCTGTTGACTGCTCGGAGAACTCGGGCGCTTCAGCGTGGATGGAACGTGTTTCAGAGGCACCAATTGGGCCTTTTTCGTCGATTGGCTCGCCCACAACGTTCATGATGCGGCCAAGTGTTGCGTCGCCTACGGGCACAACAATGGACGCACCTGAGTCGGTAACGGCCTGGCCACGAACGAGGCCTTCTGTTGCGTCCATCGCGATGGTGCGCACTGTGTTTTCACCAAGGTGCTGAGCCACTTCGAGGACCAGCGTCTTGCCGTTGTTGTCTGTTTCCAGCGCGTTGAGGATCTGGGGAAGAGCGTCCTCAAACTGCACGTCGACAACGGCGCCAATCACCTGCGTGATTTTGCCTTTTGCATTTGCCATGTGTCTATTCTCCGGTTCTTAGAGCGCTTCCGCGCCCGAAATAATTTCGATCAATTCATTGGTAATCACAGCTTGGCGTGATCGGTTGAACTGAATGGTCAGTTTGTCGATCATCTCGCCGGCGTTGCGGGTTGCGTTGTCCATTGCGGACATCCGCGCACCTTGCTCTGACGCGCCATTTTCCAGCAAAGCGCTGAAGATAGCAGTTGCCACACCACGAGGCAGAAGGTCGGCCAAGATGGCTTCTTCTGAGGGTTCGTAGTCATAGAGCGTTGCATCGCCGCCCGCCTCATCCGCTGCGTCAAAAGAAGCGGGGATGATTTGTTGCGCCGTAGGGATTTGTGTGACGACGTTTTGGAATTCCGCGAAGAAGATCGTTGCAACGTCAAACTCACCCGCGTCAAAGCGTGTCAGAATGTCTTGTGCAACGCCTTGAGCATCGCCGTAGCCCACGCGTTTGACTTCAGACAAGTCAACGTGGCCCACGAAATGATCACCCAAATCACGTTTCAGAGCGTCACGCCCTTTTTTACCAACGGTCAGGATTTTAACGGTTTTGCCCTCAGCAACCAGCTTTTGTGCGTGACCGCGCGCCAGTTTTGAGATGTTCCCGTTAAATCCACCGCACAGGCCACGTTCAGCCGTCATCACCACCAACAGGTGGGTTTGATCGCTTCCGGTGCCAGACAGCAGCTTGGGCGCACTATCAGAGCCACCCACGGATGCCGCGAGCCCTGCCATCACGGCGTTAAACCGTTCTGTGTAGGGGCGCGAGGCTTCGGCTGCTTCTTGGGCCCGCCGCAGTTTTGCGGCGGCCACCATTTGCATAGCCTTTGTGATCTTGCGGGTCGATTTGACCGACTCGATCCTGTTTTTAAGGTCCTTAAGACTTGGCATTGCCTTGTCTCTCCTTAAGCGAAGTCAGCGGCGTAAGCGTCGAGTGCGGCGCTGATTTTGTCCGCAGCTTCACCTTTGATTTTTGGATCTTCTTTTGTGATCCAGTCTAGCAAGTCAGCTTTTTCGCTGCGCAGGTAAGCCAAAAGGCCTGCCTCGTAACGACCAACATCTTTGACAGCAACTTTATCGAGGTAGCCTTTGGTACCTGCGAAGATGACGCAGACGATTTCGGCGTTCGTCAAAGGTGCGTACTGCGGTTGCTTCATCAGCTCGGTCAGGCGTGCACCACGGTTCAGCAACTGCTGTGTGGCCGCATCCAGATCGGAACCGAACTGTGCGAAGGCTGCCATTTCACGGTACTGAGCAAGCTCGAGTTTAACCGGACCAGCAACTGATTTCATTGCGTTTGTTTGCGCAGATGAACCAACACGAGACACGGAAAGACCGGTATTAACCGCAGGGCGAATACCTTGGAAGAACAAGTCTGTTTCAAGGAAGATCTGACCGTCGGTGATGGAAATCACGTTGGTTGGAATAAACGCAGAAACGTCACCACCTTGGGTTTCAATGATCGGCAGCGCCGTCAAAGAACCTGAACCGTTGTCTTCGTTCAATTTGCATGAACGCTCGAGCAGACGGGAGTGAAGGTAGAAAACGTCACCTGGGTACGCTTCACGTCCTGGTGGACGGCGAAGAAGAAGTGACATTTGACGGTATGACACAGCTTGCTTGGACAAATCATCATAGATGATCAGCGCGTGCTTGCCGTTATCACGGAAGTATTCTGCCATCGCAGTCGCAGCATACGGTGCAAGGAACTGCATTGGAGCAGGCTCGGACGCAGTTGACGCAACAACGATAGAATATTCGATCGCACCAGTTTCTTCGAGCTTCTTAACAAGCTGAGCAACTGTTGAACGCTTTTGACCAACAGCAACGTAGATGCAGAAGAGCTTCTCGCTGTCGTCTTTTGCGGCGTCGTTGTAAACTTTTTGGTTCAGAACAGCGTCGAGAGCGACAGCTGTTTTACCTGTCTGACGGTCACCAATGATCAGCTCGCGCTGGCCACGGCCGATCGGGATCATCGCATCCACAGATTTCAGACCAGTCGCCATTGGCTCGTGAACTGATTTACGTGGGATAATGCCAGGCGCTTTTACGTCCGCAACGCGGCGCTCAGAGCCTTTGATCGGGCCTTTGCCGTCAAGTGGGTTGCCAAGCGCGTCAACAACGCGGCCAAGCAGTGCGTCACCGGCAGGCACGTCCACGATGGACTTTGTGCGCTTAACAGTGTCGCCTTCTTTAATGTCACGGTCAGAACCGAAGATAACAACACCAACATTGTCTGCTTCAAGGTTCAGAGCCATCCCCATGATGTTACCTGGGAATTCAACCATCTCACCGGATTGAACGTTGTCCAGACCATAGACGCGGGCAATACCGTCACCTACGGAAAGAACACGGCCAACTTCGGCCACTTCTGCTTCTTGACCAAAGTTCTTGATCTGGTCCTTCAGGATCGCAGAGATTTCTGCAGCTTGGATACCCATTTATCCGACCTCTTTCATGGAGTTTTGGAGTGCATCGAGCTTGGATTTGACCGACGTGTCGATCATCTTCGAGCCCACTTTAACGACAAGACCGCCGATGAGGCTTTCATCAACGGTCGCATTGAGTGTGACAGTCTTACCAACGCTGGCTTTCAGCGTTTTCGCAAGTTTGTCCGCTTGGGTTTTTGTCAAAGCTTTCGCTGTAACAACCTCGGCGGTCACTTCGCCTTTGTCTTGCGCGATGATTTCGCGCAGGCGGGTCACCAATTGTGGCAACACGAACAAACGGCGCTTAGTGGCCATCAAGTTCAACGTGTTGGACACTGTTGGAGACAATTTCATTTTCTTGGCAAGGGCAACAATGGCGCCTGCCTGCTCTTCGCGGCTGATCATGGGCGAGGAGATAAGGTTGCTAAAGTCGTCTACCGCCAGCGCATCTGTCAGCGATGCAAGGTCGGTTTCGAGTGCTTTAACTTTCTTACCCTCTTTGGCAATTTCAAAAACTGCCGTGGCATAGCGGTCTGCAATACCCATTGAGATCGAAGCTGGTTCTGACACGTCCACCCTTCCGATGTCTTAGGCCGCCTATTCGGTGGAAGCTCCACACCCCAGGCAGCGATTGATGGCGCACCATGTGGCACACCCAGAAATCAAGCGGGGGGATAGCAGAGCCTCTCACACCTCGCAACACCTCTCGGCGATCAATGAAAAACAAGCATATCTATATATTTCAACGACTTAGCCAAAGACGGCACCCCTGCGGCGAATGTTCGCGTTAACATTTTAGCGGATTTATCGGTGTTTTTGGGTAGTTCGGGCCGGAATTTGTCGGCATCCGACGCCGCAAAGTCGTTTATACGGGCTTCGGGACGGGTCGAGCGATTCCATCTAACGCCTTGAGACGCGATTTCACTTTGTCTTTTGTGGCCGTGCCGCGCGGTGCATAAACCTGCTTTGATACCTCCAACATGATCGCCCCGCCTGCCATGCCCACGGGCATCTGACTTCCGATGCGCTCAAACACGGGCGCGGTCTTGCGCCAGACCCGTTTGGCCGACGGCGGTTGGTAAAGAGTAGTCAGGTGACGCTCTGGTACAAAGCCGTGCTGTTTGACCTGCGCCTCAAGCTGACCAAGCGTGTAGGGCCGCCCATAGCCGAACGGTGTGCGGTCACGGCGCGACCAAAGCCCCGCACGATTGGGCACCACCAAGATCATCCGCCCCCCCGGCCCCAACACGCGGTGCGCTTCTTGGAGCAATTCTGACGGACGTTCGGATGTTTCAAGCCCGTGCATCATCACCAGCTTATCAGCAACGCCGGTATCCAAGGGCCAAGCCGTTTCGTCACACAGCACAGACACGTTGGGCATGCCGGCCGGCCACGCCATCACCCCCTGCGGACCGGGCATCAGGCCAATCACGCGGCGCGCATCCGCTAGATACGGACGCAACAAAGGCACCGCAAAGCCAAAGCCCACAACAGTTTGACGTTCGGCCTCGGGCCACATTTGGAGCAGCTTGCCCCGCACAGCGGCCTGCGCCGCGCGCCCCAACTGGCTGCGGTAATAAAAGGTTTTCAGATCAAGCACGTCTAAATGCATTGCAGCGCGGCCTCTGAAAGATACGTTAGGCAGACCAGCGGCCCTGCCCTCACGAATAAGCTACCTGCGAGAGTTACAGATATTATGACCAAAAACCAGCCATCCAACGAAATCGCTTTTCATGTCACCACACGCGGCGCGTTGGAAGTTGTGATGATCCACACGCGGGTCGACCCAAGCGTGTTTCGCGTCAATGATAACTATGCGTTTTTGATCCATAACGCCGTCACCGGCAGCACCACGCTTATTGATGCGCCCGAAGCCGCGCCCATTATGACTGTTTTGAACGACCGTGGGTGGGGGCTTGAGCATATTGTGATCACACACCACCACAACGATCATGTGGACGGGCTGGCCGAACTCGTAGCCGCCTTTGGCAGTAAAGTAGTGGGCAACGCCGATGATGCGTACCGCCTGCCACCCCTTGATATTGCCGTTAACGCGGGCGCAGAGATCATGTTGTCTGACACGCCGTGTCACATCATTAATGTCCCCGGTCACACCGTGGGGCACATCGCCATTCACGCACCGGACGCTGAATGCGTCTTTACTGCCGATAGTTTAATGACGTTGGGCTGTGGACGTCTGTTTGAAGGAACGCCCGCGCAGATGTGGGACAGCATGCAACGCCTGCGCACACTTCCAGATCACACGTGGGTTTGTTCAGGCCATGAATATACGCAAGCCAATCTGGCTTTTGCCCTGACCATTGAGCCCGAAAACGAAGCGCTTCACGCCCTTGCCGAGCGGGTCGGTGCAAAGCGTGCAAAGGGACTGCCCACCGTACCATCACGTTTAAGTGAGGAAAAAGAGACCAATCCATATCTACGCGCGGACTTGCAAGTCTTGGCCCGCGCCATAAATATGACTGGAGCAGCAGCGGCGGACGTCTTCGCAGAAGTGCGCCAACGCAAAGATAACTTTTAACCACCCCACCCCGTTAACCCACTTGGTTTTTCGCGGAGCACTGCGTTGGGCTGTGCCCGACTGACGAATTGCCGCCAAATCGTGCCGATTTCAGTAAATTTCGTGAAATCTGAGCAAAAAGTGAAAGAAACTCCTTGAAGGTTCGTAAAATCAAGCGAACTTTAACAGTATTAGGCCACGGCAAGATGTGGGTGCGCGTATTCCCGACGTATCCAGTCTGACCCTAGAAGACCGAAAGGACACGAACGTGCCATCATTTTCGACCTCTCTTGAGCAAGCAATCCATCAGGCGCTGGCCACGGCCAACGCGAACAACCACGAGTTGGCCACCCTTGAGCACTTGTTGTTGGCACTTGTGGACGAGCCGGACGCCGCGAAGGTCATGAAGGCGTGCAGTGTGGACCTCGAAGCGCTCAGCAAAACGCTCACTGATTTTATTGACGACGACCTGTCGACCCTTGTCACAGATGTTGAAGGTTCCGAGGCCGTGCCGACAGCCGCGTTTCAGCGGGTGATCCAGCGCGCGGCGATCCATGTGCAATCATCGGGCCGGACCGAAGTGACAGGTGCCAATGTTTTGGTGGCGATTTTTGCAGAACGCGAAAGCAACGCCGCCTACTTCCTGCAGGCCCAGGACATGACACGCTACGACGCGGTGAACTTCATCGCACACGGTGTTGCAAAAGACCCTGCCTACGGCGAGGACCGCGGTCCCAAAGGCTCGACCGATTTGGAAGAAGAAGCCCAGGGCGTCACAGATGGCGACACCAAAGAAAGTGCGCTTGATAAATACTGCGTGGATTTGAACGTGAAGTCGCGCAAAGGCGATGTTGATCCGCTGATCGGACGCGCCCACGAAGTTGAGCGCTGCATTCAGGTGTTGTGCCGCCGCCGCAAGAACAACCCTTTGTTGGTGGGCGATCCGGGCGTTGGTAAAACGGCCATTGCAGAAGGCTTGGCCTATAAGATTGTCAGCGGTGAGACACCGGATGTGTTGTCGAACACGATTATCTATTCGCTTGATATGGGCGCGCTGCTTGCGGGCACACGCTACCGTGGCGACTTTGAAGAGCGTCTGAAGGCCGTGATGAGCGAGCTGGAAGATCACGATGATGCAGTGCTGTTTATCGATGAAATCCACACAATTATCGGCGCGGGCGCGACTTCGGGCGGTGCGATGGATGCGTCAAACTTGCTTAAACCTGCGCTTGCAGGCGGCAAATTGCGCTGCATGGGATCAACGACCTACAAAGAATTCCGTCAGCACTTTGAAAAGGACCGCGCTTTGTCGCGCCGGTTCCAGAAAATCGATGTGAACGAGCCGAGCGTGGAAGATGCGATCAAAATCCTGAAGGGCATCAAGCCATACTTCGAGGATCACCACGCCATCAAATACACATCCGAGGCGATCAAATCAGCGGTTGAGCTGTCTGCGCGCTATATAAATGACCGCAAACTACCCGATAAAGCGATTGATGTGATTGATGAAGCGGGTGCGGCACAGCACTTGTTGGCGGAAAGCAAAAAGCGCAAAACAATTGGCGCCAAAGAGATTGAGGCCGTTGTGGCCAAGATCGCGCGCATCCCGCCAAAGAACGTCAGCAAGGACGACGCAGAAGTGCTGAAAGATCTCGAGACATCGCTGAAACGCGTTGTCTTCGGCCAAGATACCGCCATCGAGGCGCTTTCGTCGGCTATCAAACTGGCCCGTGCGGGTCTGCGCGAGCCTGAAAAACCTATTGGTAACTATCTCTTTGCGGGTCCAACAGGCGTTGGTAAAACCGAAGTTGCACGCCAATTGGCGGATACCTTAGGCGTTGAGATGCTGCGCTTTGACATGTCTGAGTACATGGAGAAACACGCGATTTCCCGCCTTATCGGCGCGCCTCCAGGATACGTGGGCTTCGATCAGGGCGGCATGCTGACAGATGGCGTGGATCAAAACCCGCACTGCGTGTTGCTGCTTGATGAGATCGAAAAAGCGCACCCCGATGTGTTCAACATTTTGCTACAGGTCATGGACCACGGCAAATTGACGGACCACAACGGCCGCGCGACAGACTTCCGCAACGTGATCTTGATCATGACATCCAACGCGGGTGCGTCAGATCAGGCGCGCGCGCCGATGGGCTTTGGTCGTGATCGCCGCGAGGGCGAGGACACCGCAGCAATCGAACGGATGTTCACGCCTGAATTCCGCAACCGCCTTGACGCGGTAGTGGCCTTCGCGCCACTTGGCAAAGAAGTGATTAGCCAAGTGGTTGAGAAGTTTGTGCTGCAACTTGAGGCTCAGCTGATGGACCGCAACGTGACGATTGAGCTGACCCCCGCGGCGGCTGAATGGTTGGGCGACAAAGGCTATGATGAGAAGATGGGCGCGCGTCCGCTTGGCCGTGTGATCCAAGAGCACATCAAAAAGCCCCTCGCCGAGGAGTTGCTGTTTGGCAAGCTGCTGAAAGGCGGCGTCGTGAAAGTTGGCGTCAAGAAAGGCGAGTTGGACATTCGCATCGAAGAGCCCGCAAAAGCGCAGATTGGCAGTAAAAAGCCGCCTCTTCTGACCGCAGACTAAGCGCGCCACATTTGCGCACACGACCAGATTGAGGGCCACATGACGCCATCTATGATACGTTACCTGAAAGGGGCTGCACACGCGGCCCCTTTCGTTTGCGCCGCATCACTTGCCATAGCAAGCGACGCCGCAGGTGAGTTCATGATCGATTTACCGATCGCCTGCACCTTGGGTGAGGACTGTTATATCCAACAATTCGTTGACCGCGACCCAAGCGACGAAGTCATGGATTTCACCTGTGGTAGCCTGAGTTATGACACACACAAAGGTACGGATTTCGCACTGCCCACATTGCGCGACATGGCAGGCGGCGTAGATGTTTTGGCCGCTGCTGCCGGCCGTGTCCAAGGTGTGCGTGACGGGATGCCAGATCAGATTGCCACGGCAGAAAACAGCGCCGCGTTTGCGGACCGTGAATGCGGCAACGGCGTGGTTATTCAGCATCAAAACGGGTGGAGCACGCAGTATTGTCACCTAAAACGTGGCTCGCTTGACGTGCGCGAAGGCGACGCCGTTGATGCAGGTACCGTCGTTGGGCAAGTGGGGCTAAGCGGCAACACGCAATTCCCGCACCTGCATTTCTCGGTTCGCAAAGATGGGCAGGTTATTGATCCGTTTGATGCACAAACTGCAAACACACTCGACACGGCATGCACACAGACACCCGCAAAAACCCTGTGGCGCGACGCCCCCACCTATGAACCCGCCGGTTTGATCAACGCGGGTTTTTTGGGCGGGTTACCCGACTATGACGCCGTCAAAGCGGGGAATGCCGCACAAACAGACTTCAGCATCACCCAAGAGGCCATCGTGCTTTGGGGGTTTGCTTTTGGGGTTAAGCGCGGCGATGTGATGGCCCTGAATATCACTGGCCCCGCAGGTGAAATCTTGGACCACACCACGCTGTTCAAACGCGCCCAAGCCCAAGCGATGCGCGCGGCTGGCAAACCGCTGCGCGGTGTTGGCTGGCCACGTGGCAGCTATGAAGGGACCGTGACACTTACCCGCGCTGGCCGCGTCATTCAGGAAACCGTTACGCAAATGCGCGTCGAATAGACGGTTATTTTTCAGTAAGCTTCAGTTCAATCCGGCGGTTCTGCGCGCGCGCCGCATCTGTGTCAGCGGGGTTCACGGGCTGGTATTGTCCAAAGCCATTGGCCGCCAAACGGTCCGGTGGCAGGCCCAGAAAGTTCACCATATAAAGCACCACGGACAAGGCGCGTGCTTGACTGAGTTCCCAGTTGTTGCGGAATTCGCCCAGCCCAGAAAGTGGGGTGTCATCTGTGTGCCCATCGACGCGGATCACCCAATCAATCCCATCAGGGATGTCGCCCGCAATGTCACGAAGGATGCGCGCAACTTTGGCTATCTCGGCCTCGCCGTCCGCTGACAAATCCGCTTGGCCTTGGGCGAACAGCACCTCAGACGAAAACACAAAACGGTCCCCTTCGATGCGCACGCCATCCTGACCGTCAAGAAGGTCGCGAAGCTGCGCAAAAAAGTCCGACCGGTATTTGGCAAGATCAACGGCCTCGGCCTCAAGACGTTTGCGTTCAGCCTCTTCAAGACGGCGGCGCTTGCGCTCCTCAGTGGCGGCGCGGGCGAGTGCTGCGTTCAGGTTTTGGCCCAACGTTTGAATTTGAATATCGGCCTGCGCATCGGCTTCTGCGGCCGCATCAAGAATACCCTGCAACGAAGAAAGCTGACTGCGCAGCTCACCAATTTGCTGGTTGAGTAGCGTAATTTTGCGTTGGTCTTCAGCAGACTGCGCCTCAACAACTGAAAGCTCCTCGTTGGCTTCGGCCAAAAGAGCGGCGCGTTGTTGCGCCTCCGTCAGGCGAAGGGCTGCTTGGTTTTCAGCCGCAAGTTTGGCCGCCAAAAGCGCGCTTAGCTCTGCTTGCACAGAAGCAGTATCCGCGTCCACACGGTCCTGCAGCGCACCCAGTTCTGCATCCGTTTGTTCCAGATCAAGCAAAGCTTGGGCCAAGCGCGCGTTCAGATCGTCGCGGGTCTCTTGCGTCGCGGCCAGCACTGTCAGGGTGTCTTCGGCCTCTTGGCGCTTGGCCTCAAGGGCCAATGTGGTTGCGGTTAACTCGTCTCGTGCCGCTTCAAGCCGTGCACGCAGCGCCGCTGCCGCCTGCGCATCTGCGATACGGGCAATTTCGGCATCGCTTAATTCCTGCTGTGCATCCGTTAGGGCCTGTTCGGTCTGGCTGAGCAGGGCTGTCGTTTCGGTGTTTTCGGCGCGCAAATCGGCGATTAACGCTTCGAGAGCTTCACGGCGCGCAGCGGCCAAACGGGCGGCCTGCTCACCTGCGCTGATTTCATCACGCGCCGCAGCCAATGCCAGATCAAGCGCTTCTTTATCTGACAGAATTTGCGCGTTTTCGCCCTGAAGTGCGGTAATTTGCGCCTGTGTCTGAGACTGCTGCACCAAAAGGGCGGCAACTTGGGCCTCAAAATCACGGATGCGCGCATCGCGGGCGTCGATGTCATCTTCAGCTTGGGAAAGTGTGGCGCGCAAGCTCCCCAACTCAACACGCAGATCATCGCGCTGACTGGTCGCCAGACCCAAAGCCGCCGACAACGCGCCAACTTCTGCGCCCAATTCATTAAGTTCGTTTTCTTGGCCTGTAATCGTTTCGCGCAGGACCGCTTGGACCACCATAAAAATGGTCAGCACGAACATCAACACAAGCAGCAGCGCCGTCATCGCATCAACGAACCCCGGCCAGATCGAGGCTTGGATACCGTTTCTGCGTTGCGCCAGCGCCATATTTACGCGCCGTCCTCAGCAGCGATGGCACGCGCGATAGTGTTGGTCAAACGCGCCAGATCACCACGAATTTCAGCTGTTGTTTCAAGACGACCCGCGGCCATTTCTTCAACCAACCGCAACAGTTGTACATCAATCGAGCGCAAGCGCATCCGTGCCTCAGCATCAAGGCCGTCACCACCGCCGCCCCCTTGGGCAAGTTGCGCCAGAAGGCGATCTTGGCCATCCGCCACACGCAAAAGAGCATCACGGGTATCGTCGCCGGTTTCCATGCGGGTAGCGAGGTTCGTCATTGTTGTGGCCAGATCGCCGATCTGTCCTTCAAGCGTTTTGCGGCTGGCCTCAGAGCCTGCCATCAACTCTCGCAAACCGTCCATCTGATCAGACATGTGTTCAAGCACACCGGCCATGAAGTTTTGCTCGGCGCTGCTGTCACCGTCTGCGGCGGAAAACGACAGACGTGTGATCGATGACAGCCATTCCTCAAGCTCGCGGTAAAAGCGGTTCTGACCGTGACTGGCAAAAAGCTCCAGCAGCCCCACAATCAGGGATCCGCCCAGGCCCAAAAGCGAAGACGCAAACGCCACGCCCATGCCGGACAATTGACTATCAAGGCCTGACATCAAGCGGTTGAACATATCAACGCCTGCCTCGCCCTCGGTCGGTTGCAGACCGCGAATTGTCTCAACCAACGCAGGTACGGTGGTCGCGAGACCGTAAAACGTCCCCAAAAGACCAAGGAAAATCAATGTGTTGGTGATGTAGCGGGTCATCTCCCGCTCTTCGCCAATGCGGCTTTCGACGGAATCCAAAATAGAGCGCGCAGACGTGGTTGAAATGCTCGTTTCCGCTTTGCGCGAGCCCAACAGAGCCGCCAAAGGGGCCATCAGCAAAGGCGGCTTGGCGATGTTTGCGCCAGGGAGGTTCTGCGCAAAACCTTCGATAAACCGCACGGAGGCGGCCAGTTGGTAGACTTGATAAAAACAGGCAAACACACCCACAACAAAGACCAACAGGATGAAGCCGTTAAGGTAGAGGTTCGATAAGAACACCGGCAAAATGCGCGGCAGTGCCAGATAAAGACCAACGCCCACCAGACCCAGTGCAATCAGCATCATCATGACCTGCCGGAACGGCTGGCTGAAATACGGCGTTACTTGGCGGGTTGAGATATCCATGTGCCTGTCCCTGACCATTTGCGGCTCTTGAGCCTGATCATAGACCTGCCAAAAGGGTAAAGCAAAGTGTTAACCCTTAATCTCGCGGACACGTGCAGAAAGCCATTTTAGGTCCTCATCACGCAAACCAAGGCTTTCGAGATGACTGTAGGTGTTATGCAAATACTCACAATTCGGGCCACGACCGCCCGTGCTGCGAGCGATGATCTGCGCTTGGGTCTCAAGGCTTAGATCGGCACAATATTGTACGTGGGTCGGATCGATGATGTAGCTAACCGCCTTGACCGTGCGCCCGTCCCGCAGCGTGACTTCGATCCAGTCCTCATAATAGGCCGAACTGACCAACTCGCGTTCGCGCAGCATGTCCAAAACCACATCACTTGGGTCCGCCGAGCGCAGCGCAACGCCTTCGCAGCTTGCCCCGTCCTTTGCATCAAGTGCCAAGACAAGACCTGGCTGTTCAACGGTGCCACGGTGATGAATTGACGACATACAAAACGACCGCGCAAACCCCGCCACCTGTCCGATGTGTTGTTCAGCCACGTTAAAGCCCGGGTTCCACACAAGTGACCCGTATGCAAAAACCCAAAGCGCGTCGTCGTTCATCATGCCTAGCCCTTTTCGTGTTGGCTCTGTAAACACTGGCACAGCACAAGATGCAACGAAGGGAACATAAGATGCGTTGGATTATTGGGGCCTGTCTTGCGGCGGCCATATTGTGGGCAGGCTATTGGTTTGTTGGATCAACCGCGGCAGAACGCGGCGCCAAAGCATGGTTCGCAGATCGCAGTGCCCAAGGTTGGGTGGCCGACTATGACAGCATCGAAACCCGCGGGTTTCCGTCTCGCTTTGACACAACGATCAATGCACTTGAACTAGCTGATCCGCGCACCGGCTGGGCATGGAGTGCCCCGTTCTTTCAGGTGTTTGCCCTGTCCTACAAACCCAACCACATCATCGCCGTTTGGCCGAATGAGCAAACCATCGCAACGCCGTTGGCGCGCGCAAACATCACCGCCGAGGACATGCGCGCAAGTGCCGTCTTTTTGCCTGATACAGCCCTTACGCTCGACAGTGCGACTTTCACCTTTGAAGGACTTGAAGCAACGGGCAACGGCGGTGCCGTAACGCAGATCACCAACGGCACCGTATCTGTGCGGCGCGCGGCGAACGCGGAACTTACCCGTGATTTTTATGCGCAACTCAAGGGCGTCACCCTGCCTGATGCCCTGCGGGCACAATTGGACCCTGCGGATGTTTTACCGCAAATCATCGAAGGGCTAACCATCGATGTGACTGCCAGTTTTGACGCCGAATGGAACCGCTTTGCAATTGAACAAGCGCGTCCACAGCCGACCTCAATTGACCTGAACCTGTTGGCGGCAAGTTGGGGCGGGCTTGATCTGCGGGCGGCGGGTGATGTGACCCTTGATGGTAACGGCGTTCCGACCGGTGAGATACAGCTGAAGGCGACCAACTGGCGCGAAATGCTGAAAGTGGCCGAGAACTCTGACATGGTGCCACAAGGTGTGTTGCCGTTTATCGAGCGGGGTCTTGAGATGCTTGCGGGGCTGTCAGGTAATACCGCAACGCTCGATGTACCCGTGACATTCCGTAACGGAAACATGGCCATCGGCCCCTTCCCCATCGGACCTGCCCCGCGCATCAGGCTGCGCTAGACGGCCCATGAAACGGGTGCAAAACAAACGCAGCGCGGCTTAATCCTTAGTCGCGTTGCGTCCAAAGTTCGGGACATCCACGTCTTGGCCCGCTTCCAAAATACCACGGCGGATCGCACGCGTACGCGTGAAATAGTCGTGCAAATGATCGCCGTCACCCGTACGAATTGCGCGCTGAAGGGCGAAAAGCTCTTCGGTAAAGCGGCCCAAAATCTCTAGTGTGGCTTCTTTGTTGTTCAAAAAAACGTCCCGCCACATGGTCGGATCAGAGGCCGCGATCCGTGTGAAATCCCGAAAACCCGTGGCTGAGTAATTGATCACTTCCTGTTCGGACACGCGTTGCAAATCATCGGCCACGCCGACCATCGTGTAAGCAATCAAGTGCGGCGCATGGGACGTGACGCAGAGAACCAAATCATGGTGATCTGCATCCATCGTGTCGACTTTACTACCCATCTTTTCCCAAAGCTCAGACAGCTTTGCCACCGCATCTGCATCGGTATTTTCATCCGCGGGCACAATCAAACACCAACGGTTGTCAAAAAGTTCGGCAAACCCTGATGTAGGGCCAGACCGCTCCGTTCCAGCCAACGGGTGGGCAGGCACAAAGTGGACATTGCTTGGCAAGTGCGGACCAACTGCATCAATAACCGCGCGCTTGACTGAACCCACGTCACTGACTGTTGCGCCAGCCATCAAATGGGGGGCGATGTCTTTGGTCACCTGCTCCATCGCGCCGACTGGAACACATAAAACAACCAGATCCGCGTCCTTAACGGCCTCGGCTGCGCTGTCGCACACGCGGTCACACAGACCAATCTCGCGGGCCGTATCACGGGTCTTGGCTGAGCGCGCGTAGCCCGTTACCTCACCGGCAAGTCCACTGCGTTTCATCGCCCAAAACATAGACGATGCGATCAGGCCCAAGCCGATCAGCGCCACACGGTTGTAGACGGGGCCGCTCATTGGGAAGCGTCCTTGAATGCGCGCACCGCATGGACAACACGGCGGCACGAAGCCTCATCACCTACGGTAATGCGCAAACAGTTGGGCAGCTTGTACCCTGCTACGCGACGCACCAACAAACCTTGGGATTTCAGATAATCATCACACGCGTTCGCCTCGGCCTCCGAAGCAAAGCGCGCCAGCACGAAGTTCGCAGTCGATGTATCAGAGGGCACGCCCAACTCGGCCAAACCTTCAGCCAACCAAGCACGCCACTTGGTATTTTCGGTGCGGCATTTCTCAACATATTCCACATCACGCACAGCAGCCTCGGCGGCGGCAAGCGCAGGGTTAGACAAATTGAAAGGGCCACGCACACGGTTCAGTACATCAATAATTTCTTTCGGGCCGTACCCCCAACCCACACGCAATCCACCCAGGCCATAAAGCTTTGAAAAAGTGCGAGTCATGAAGACATTTGTCCGCGTCGCCGCAAGCGCGGCACCGCCGTCATAGCCCTCAACATATTCGGCATAGGCTCCGTCAAGCACCAGCAAACAATTCGACGGGATGCCATCTGCAAGCCGGCGGACTTCCGCCTCGGAAATCATTGTGCCGGTGGGGTTGTTCGGATTTGCGATAAATACAAGCCGCGTGCGCGGGGTGATCCCCGCCAAAAGCGCATCCACATCTGTAACACGCTCACGCTCGGCCACTTCCACGGGGGTCGCGCCGGCAGCAAGTGCGCTGATGCGGTACATGGAAAAGCCGTGCTCCGTATACAGCACCTCGTCGCCGGGACCGGCGTAGGCGTTGCACAAAAAGCTGATAATCTCGTCACTGCCCACACCACAAATGATCTGCTCTGCCTCAAGCTGATGCACTTCGGCGATGGCGTTGCGCAGGCTGGCGTGATCCGTAGACGGGTAGCGGTGCAGATTGCCTGCCTCGCGGACCAATGCCTCGCGGGCGCTGTCGGGCGGACCAAAGGGATTTTCGTTTGATGACAGCTTTACCACATTGCTAAGCCCTTCAACATGTGAAGCGCCGCCTTGATACAAAGCGATGTCCATAATCCCTTGTTGTGGCGTCAAATCTGTCATGGCCGTGTCTCCTTCGAGGCAGTGATAGCGGGGCTAAGTCGACTGTGCAAAAACAAAAAGGCCGCGGAGGATGTCCCCCGCGGCCTTTCGAATGAATATGCGTCAGAATTAGTTCTGTGCGTAGTATTCGATAACGAGGTTTGGTTCCATTTGCACTGGATATGGCACGTCAGACAGGCCAGGTGTGCGCACGAATGTTGCAGTCATTTTTGTATGATCAACGTCCATGTAGTCAGGAACATCACGCTCGGTCAAAGCAACAGCTTCGAGCAAGGCAACCATTTGCTTGGAACGATCACGCACTTCGATCACGTCACCTTCTTTAACGCGGTAGGAAGGGATGTTCACTTTTTTGCCGTTCACACGGACGTGGCCGTGGTTCACGAACTGGCGTGCAGCAAAAACGGTCGCTACGAATTTCGCGCGATACACAACTGCATCCAAGCGGCGCTCGAGAAGGCCGATCAGGTTTTCGCCTGTGTCGCCTTTTACACGTGCAGCTTCAACGTAGATGCGTTTGAATTGCTTTTCTGTCAGGTCGCCGTAGTAACCTTTCAGTTTTTGCTTGGCGCGCAACTGAAGACCGAAGTCAGACAGTTTACCCTTACGGCGTTGACCGTGCTGGCCAGGGCCATATTCACGACGGTTAACGGGGGATTTTGCGCGGCCCCAGATGTTTTCGCCCATGCGGCGATCGATTTTGTACTTGGCAGACGTGCGTTTGGTCACGGCTGTTCTCCTTCGGTTGTAGCGCTTGCGCGCGTGAAGGGCGTTGTCCTTTGGTCACCCATTTGGGCTTCCCGACAGGCATCCCCTTGCGAGGGCCACCAACACCAATGAAGCCGCGCTTATACGGCAGTGAACGGAGCTGTCAACACCTTCGCACGGGCCTGTGTGCTATGCGCGTTTGGCGATGTCGTGGCTTAACACCGCAACGTCAGAGCGGCTTAAACAACGGCGCGCTGATGGGCCATAATTTTCGGGGGTATCACGCAGTTCAGCAAAGCGGTCAAAAAGCACGTCACGCTGGTCTTGCGCGATCTCGTTGAGGTCTGTTTGCGCAGGGTGAAAGCTTTCCACCTCAAGCCCGTTTGCCCAAATGATCTGATGCTGCTCAAACATCAGGTGATTATAAAAAACCTCGCGCACGGTATGATCTATGAAAATCTTGCGCCCGTTGAGCAGTTCTTTGGCGGGCACCAGCACCTCGGGCGTGTTGAAAAGACGGCGCGCGGCGGCCCCACGCAAAACCAGTTGATGATCTGGCGAGACAAGCAAATCGCAATCCGGAACATCATCGAACACGGCATACGCGCGTATCCTGACTGGCCGCAGATGGGGCATGGCAAACATTCGTGCCCCTGAAATGCGCCGCCCCCCACGCCACACAATAGGTTGCGGGCCATTGTCTTTGGTCTGCACCCAATCCCCCTCGCCCAGATGTTCAACCGGTACGGGACCAGTTGGCGTGTCGATCAATGTGCCGTTGGTAAAGCAAATGACCGCATCGGCTGTGTCACTCACACGGTTGAAACTGCGCGATGGGGTATGACGCGCCACAACCCAAAGTTCTGCGCGCGGCGGGGGCAGTTCATTCACAAACAGCAATAATGGCGCACGCGGCGTGCCATCATCTTTGTGACCGGTGGGGATTTCAATTGCCGTGTATCTGTGTGTGCCATTGGTCAGGATAAAATGAGCATCCCGCGCCCTGTCATCGACCCCACTCAAAGGGAGCCGCGCATTGCTGCCGATCGTAGAAGACCCCAACGCAGCACCGACTAGTTTGCGCGCCATTTTGGACGCACGCGCGTGTAAATCCGCCTGCCCTTCGGCCTCGTTCAAAAGTAGGACATCACGGGGGCCGTCCACGCGCACTGCCTCGCCAGACCACGCCCATGCGGACCCCACATGCAATTCGGCCGCAGGTGCGTCCGGCAATCCATCTACTTCTGTCTGAGCCCAAGAGATTACGAACGCGCCTCGAAAGCTCGTTCCCATAACTCGTTACTCTGCCTCAACTCGTTTTTTATTATTTATTAAGATTACCACAAGCCGCGTGTGCACGGAAGATAAATCAGATACCAAAGACACCTGACAATCAAAGCTGTCCTAGACGGAAAAAGGCACAATTTTTTCTGCTGACAGCGCATAGGCAATATCGGCCAGTTGGGTCGACATAGAGGCCGTTCCAAACATACCGATCACGTTGACTGCCTCATACAGCCCCGAGCTTTCGTAAGGTTCAGGCGTGGTCACAAAAACCAGTTGATTGGCAGGGGGCGGCGGCACATGGATGCAAGCGCCCACGAAAGGCACCAGAATAAATGCAGACACCCCACTGCCCGAATATTCAATCGGCACGATGAAGCCCGGAATGCGCACGATCTGGCCGTTCCAATCCGTGCGCACACCGCTGGATTTTGGTTGCATGGCGCTTGTGGCCATCTCGTCATGATCGATCAGGTTTTGCACCACTGGCGGAATGGCCATTTGGCCTTTGGGCAACAGATCGCGCCATTCCAGATCGATATACTCGGCCGCCAGAGCCGCACGCGCCCCAAGTGGCAAACTGGCAAGTGCTGCGATCACAGCGCGCCGGTTCGTGCGGCCATTTACCATTGGTACACCTCCATCGCATCAGCCAATAGCGCGTAGCCCGTTTGCGCCACTTCGGTCTGTTGAATGGCGTGGCTGATCTCGCCGGTGACCCAAACGGCTTCCCACAAATCATCGTTGGGCCAAGGGTCCTGCGCTGTCACAAACACCAACTGGTTAGGCGGCGGCGGCGGCACGTGGATGCACGCGCCCACATAAGGAACAAGAACAAATTCACGCACCCCACCGGTGCCAAATTCCAACGGGATAATATAGCCGGGCATACGGATATAGGCGCCATCAAGGGCGGGGTTTAGCTTGGTTGCGTTGCCATCAAAAACCGGCTGCCATGTGTCGTTTACCGGATCAATGTCGCCTTCCCCGATGATCTCCGAATAAGGCACCCCGGGCGGGATAAGTTCTTCCCACATGATTTCACGGGCCGCTGCCGCACGCACCGCGCTTGGCATCACCGCACTGGCGGCGACCATGCCTAACATCTGACGGCGAGACGGGGTTTTCATCAAACAGTGCTCCTAAATCTTCACTATCATACCGTCCGCAACAGACGCGCGATAGGCCCTGATCGCGGGAACGGCGCTCACAATTGCGCCAGCAATTACGACACACAGCACCACAATTCCCTCACGAAACGTGGGCGGCTCAATTGCCAACCAAAGGCCAAAGGCCGCGTCAATCATCGGTTGCGCCACCACAAGCCCGCCGTACAGCATCACCACCCCAAGCGCCGCGCCCACAGCGGACATCAACGAAGCTTCCAACACCAACAGCCCCACGATGACCCGTGGCCGCGCGCCCATTGCCCGGAAAATTGCCATTTCGCGTCGCCTTTCTGACAGGCTTGAAAAAAGCGTTGCCATCATCCCGATCAACGCGGTGACAATGACCATCGCTGAAACTGCCAGTAGCGCCGTTTCCGCGATGCCCACGATTTGCCAAAGTTCCTGAAGTGCCACGCCCGGCAAAATCGCCAGAAGCGGTTCTTGGGGATATTCATTAATGGCGCGCTGCAGGCCAAAAACCTGAAGACGGCTGTTGGTGCCGATAAGTGCCGCGGTGATTGCCTTGGGTTCCAGCTCCATCTGGCGGATCACTGCCTCGGGCGTGGTGGCCAAAGACGTACGCGCGCCGCTTTGCCAGTCAACATGAATGGCCTCAATCGCGCGCAGTCCAACGATGACAGTCCGGTCAACAGGGGTGCCTGTTTTCTGCAAAATGCCCGACACACGAAACGGCAGATCATCATGATCGCTAAACGATGCCAGCCCATGTGACACGACAATCGGGTCGCCTATGTCATAGCCTAATGCGTCAGCAACATCCGCGCCAAGAACCGTATCAAACAGATCCCCCATCAACGTACCTTTTGCCAACTCAAGCCCCCTGCCCGAGCGATATTTGTAACGCTGAAAAAACGCATCCGTGGTGCCCATCACACGAAACTGTCGGTGACTATCACCCAAAGAGATGGGCACGATCCAATCAACTTCGGGGCGGGCCAAAATGTCTTGGTAGCTTTGCCACGTCATATTGTTGGTGGCGTTCCCAATCCTAAAAACCGAATAAAGCAAAAGCTGAACCGATCCGGAACGTGCACCCACGATCAAGTCCGTCCCCGATATGGTGTCGGCAAAGCTGGCCTTGGCGCCGGTGCGCACTTTCTCAACACCCAAGAACAACATGACCGACAGCGCGATGGCCAAGACAGTCATAACCACCGTGACTGCACGGGCGCGCAATGATCCCAAGGCCAGTCGGATAATCATGCGCTGTGCTCCGTTTTGGTGGCAGACCGCATTTTTTGCGGTGGCGGAGGCAACGTTTGAGCAATGTCGTCCATCTGCAGAACCCGATCAAACATCGGCGCAAGGCGCGCGTCATGGCTAACCATCATCACGGCAGAATTATGCGTGCGGGCCTGATCGAATAACAGGCTAAGAAAAGTCTCTTGGGTGGCGGCATCAAGCGCAGAGGTTGGCTCGTCTGCGATGATTAGCGGCGGGAACCCGATAAGCGCACGGGCAGCGGCGACGCGCTGTTGTTGGCCCACACTCAAACTTCCCGCCCGCGCAGCCAGTAGCGCCTCATCAATCCCAAGCGCTGCACACAGCCGTGCGGCCTCATGCAGCGGCCCCGAAACGCGGCCACGTCGCTTGGGCGCAAACCGCAATGGTAGCAAAATGTTGTCCGTGACACTTGCGTAGGGCAGCAAATTGAATTGTTGGAAAATGAGGCCAATATGTTCGGCCCTGTGTCGATCCCGCCGCGCCGCAGATAGGGTGCAAAGATCAGCACCACCGACATCGATGCGCCCCTGATCTGGCATAACGGTGCCGCAGATCAGCGACAGCAACGTGGATTTACCTGACCCGCTTCGCCCTAACAAAAGCACTGTTTCGCCTGCCGCGACCTGTAGCTGTGGCACCGCAAGGCCAAACCCCGCACGCCCCCAACGGTACGACACATCCGTCATGGACAAAACCTGATCTGGGCGCGTCACGGGCTGCGGCTTTCTCAGAACATGCCGCGCAAGTCGAGAACAGGCTCGCTGCGGGTAACTTTGAAGCGGATCGCGCCTGCATCGCTTAGGATTTGCACATCGACTTCGCGGGCATTTTCGAAGTGGCCAAAATAAGCAAACTCAACAGTGCTGAGCGCGTCAGGTGATGCGCACTCCAACAGATACTCTGCGTGAAACTCTGCGTGACTGTCCCCGTCCGCGTGCGCGTCATGGGCGTGCTCATCGTGATTGTGTTCATCGTGATTGTGGGTATCGTGATCATGCGCATCTTGGCCTTGAACGTGCCCCTCATCCGCTTCAAGCTCTGCCGCGGCGCGCACGACATTGCAGCCAGCCTCGGCAGACAACACGAACAAATCTAGCGGACGCGCAAGCGCTGCGACCCCGTCAGCAATAGCCGCTCGATCCACATCACTGCTTGCCACATACTCAAAGCCCACAATATCAGCACCCGGCGCATGAAATTCCATCGCAACCTGCCCACCATCGACGGCAATGTTTAACTGCCCCACCCCGTGTTCGTGGGCGCCAAGCTGGCGGGTGTCAGAGGCATGAAGAGCCGTGGTGCATGCCAAAGTGAAAGCGGCAAAACTCAAAAATCTCATAAGCTGATCCAATCAAAATTACCTTAGCGCAACGGTTCAATTTACACGCTATTTTGTCAACGGCGTTGACGCAAACGGGCAAAGAGCCGCCCATCGGTAACCGCAAAACCAATGGCGATCACAGCAAAGCCCGCAAACGCCTGAATTCCGATCCGTTCAGACAAGAACAACGCCCCAAGCGTGATGGCAAACGGCGGGATCAACAACGTGACCAGCATCAAGTTGGCCGCCCCTGCGCGCGCCAAAATCGCAAAGTAGAGCAAATAGGCGAGCGCCGTTGACAGCACCGCCAGCCCCAAAAGCGCGCCCCATGTTGCAGGCTGAAATGCGAATGACGGGGCACCGTGGGCAAACCATACGATGGGCAGCATTAACACGCTGCTGCACACCACCATACCAAGCGCATTCATCAAAGGTGGCTGACCGGCAAGCGTGGTTTTGCCCCATACACTCGCAAAGGCATACGACAACGTCGCGCCCAGAATGGCCAGTTGTGCCAGATTGGTTAGGTTGAAATCCTGCAACGCATCAGGCCCCATGATGAAAGCAACCCCCGCAAGACCCAGGGCCGCGCCGATCAATTTGTTGGCGCGCAGCGGCTCATCGGGCAGCAAAAGCCCAGCAATCAGCGCGCCAAACATCGCTGTCGTCCCGTTCAAGATTGAGGCAAGCCCGCTCTCGATTTGGGTCTGGCCCCAGAATATGAGCGAAAACGGTATCGCATTGTTGAGCGCGCCCATCACCAGATAAGCGCGCCAAACCCGCAAGCTGCGCGTGATGGGGACACCGCGCAAAACCACAACCATAAGCAAAACCGGAACCGCCAGCGATACCCTGAACAACGTGATGACAAGCGGCGGCAACTCACGCAAAGCAACCTCGGCGAAAAAGAAAGACCCACCCCAAACAGCCGCCAACAAAAGCAGCAAAAGTGCGGCATTCAGGTCCACAACGGGAGAAGTCGGTTTGCCCATCAAAGCACCTGTAATAAGTATTTACATTGCTATCTAACTGCACAGGGTAGCAGAAGGCGACCCAGTTCTTGCGGGATGTGGGTGACTATCAAACGTCTATCTTCAACAGCAAATCCGGTGCCAAAATAAAAAACACCCGCAGCATCACCGCGGGTGTTTCGCAATACACAAAAAATGCACCTCTAGACTAGGCTAGCCGCACTTTGAGTGACCACAGTCCGAGCATGTCATGCAGCCTTCACGCATTTGCAGGCTATATTGACCACAGCTTGGGCAAGCTTTTCCACGGCTTTCGTGAAGGTTCACGACTTGTTGCTGCGGATCGCTTTTGAGGCCCATGCCTTCACCTTCGATCATGCCGATAGAGATCATGTGCTTTTCGATCACTTGACCGATCGCCGCCAAAATCGACGGAACATAACGGCCTTGAATCCATGCACCACCGCGCGGATCAAAGACCGCTTTCAGTTCTTCAACAACAAACGACACATCTCCACCACGACGGAAGACCGCCGAGATCATGCGTGTAAGTGCCACTGTCCATGCGAAATGCTCCATATTTTTAGAGTTGATAAACACTTCAAACGGACGACGCTGTTGGCCAACCATCACATCATTGACGGTGATGTAGATCGCGTGCTCGCTGTCGGGCCATTTCAACTTATAAGTTGTGCCTTCAAGCTCTTGTGGGCGGTCAAGCGGCTCTGACAAGTAAACAACATCTGCACCGGTATCCGCCTCAGGTGCGCTTTCGCTGCTTTCCGAAACAGACAGAACAGAACCCGTCACATCATTTGGACGGTAGGTTGTGCAGCCCTTACAGCCCGTGTCCCACGCTTCCATGTAGACTTCTTTAAATGCCTCAAAGCTGATGTCTTCTGGGCAGTTGATGGTTTTGGAAATGGAGCTGTCGATCCACTTTTGAGCCGCAGATTGCATCCGAACGTGATCAAGCGGCGCAAGTGTCTGTGCGTTGACGAAATAGTCAGGCAGCTCAGCATCGCCGAACTTTTCGCGCCACATCTGTACTGCGTAATCTACGACTTCTTCTTCAGTACGGCTGCCGTCTTTCTGCAAAACCTTACGTTTGTAAGCATATGCAAATACCGGCTCGATGCCTGATGACACGTTACCCGCGTAAAGGCTGATGGTGCCTGTTGGCGCGATGGATGTCAGAAGCGCGTTACGAATACCGTGCTTGCGAATGGCATCTGTGACTTCTTTGTCCATGGTCGCCATTGCACCGCTGGCCAAGTATTTTTCTGCATCAAAGAGCGGGAACGCACCCTTCTCCTTGGCCAGATCGACAGATGCCATATAGGACGCGTTTGCGATGGCTTTCATCCATGCGTCTGTTTGCTCAGCCGCCTCAACGGAGCCGTAACGCAGACCAACCATCAACAGCGCATCCGCAAGACCTGTCACACCAAGGCCGATGCGGCGCTTAGCTTGGGCCTCTTGCGCCTGTGCCTCAAGCGGGAAGCGTGATGCGTCCACGACGTTGTCCATCATGCGCACAGCGGTCGCGACCAGCTCTGTCATTTTGGCAACATCAAGATGCGCGCCCTCTTCAAAAGCGTTCTCAACCAATTTGGCCATGTTGATCGAGCCAAGCAGACACGCGCCATAGGGTGGCAGTGGCTGCTCACCACATGGGTTGGTGGCCGCGATGCTTTCACAATAGTTGAGGTTATTCATCGCATTGATGCGGTCGATAAAGATGACACCGGGCTCTGCGTAATCATACGTGGACTGCATGATCTGGTCCCACAACTCGCGGGCGTTAACCGTTTTATGCGTCACGCCATCGAACTTCAGATCCCAAGTTGAGCCTGCCTTCACTGCCTCCATAAAGGGGTCAGTGATCAAAACGGAAACGTTAAACATCCGCAAACGCGCCGCGTCAGATTTTGCCGTAATGAAGTCTTCGATGTCAGGGTGGTCACAGCGCATTGTCGCCATCATCGCACCACGGCGCGAGCCCGCGGACATAATTGTGCGGCACATCGCATCCCACACATCCATGAACGACAGAGGACCTGAGGCATCTGCCGCCACCCCCTTTACACCAGCACCTTTGGGGCGAATGGTGGAAAAGTCGTACCCGATGCCACCGCCTTGCTGCATCGTAAGCGCTGCTTCTTTGAGCATCTCAAAAATGCCGCCCATGCTGTCAGGGATCGTGCCCATAACAAAGCAGTTGAACAACGTAACAGACCGCTCGGTTCCGGCACCCGCAGTAATGCGGCCCGCTGGCAGATATTTGAAATCCTCAAGCGCGCTGTAGAACCGCTCCTCCCAATGGGCGGGGTCCTTTTCTACCGACGCGAGCGAGCGCGCAATCCGGCGCCACGTGTCCTCGACAGTGGTATCGATGGGTGTTCCATCAGCTTCCTTGAAACGGTATTTCATGTCCCAGATTTGCTCAGCAATGGGGGCAGTGAATCGGCTCATAGCGGGTTTCCTATTTCGATGTTCAATGGCAGACCCACACAATAGCTTGATGGTGCACTGATTTCTACTACCATTGATTGATAATTTTGAGGGTCGGCCTGTGGAAAAGATAATTAATTTAATCAAACTATCAGTTGGAACTGAAAACGTTGAACAATTACTGGCTTGGCAGGCCCTGCCTCGCGCGCGCACCCGCGATAATAAACCGCAGCACATTACCCGTATGTGGCCGAAACGTGAGGAGGAAATCCTCAATGGCGGCTCAATCTTTTGGGTGATCAAAGGCGTTATCCAGTGCCGGCAACGTATTTTGCGCCTTGATGAATACATCGCCGGTGATGGCATTCGCCGCTGCGCCATTGTTGTCGATCCTGAAATGCACCGGACGGAAACCGCCCTCAAGCGGCCATTCCAAGGCTGGCGATACCTTAAACCAGAAGATAGTCCGGCTGACCTGTCGGATGCCCGCGCAAATGAAGAGGCGCTGCCAGCGGACCTAAGCGCTGCATTGGCCGACATTGGCGTGCGTTAGGCGTGCGTTGACTCGCAACTAAATGGACGGCCTAGCGCGCGTCCTGCAGCCTCAGCACATCCACAAGCTGAGCAAGATTTGTGCGGTCCGCTTTGGTCATCGGCGCACTTAGGGATCTAAAGAGCGTGGCCTGAGACCGGTGCACCGGCTCACCCGACAACACCCGCAAGTGGTTGGCTCGAAGTGTTTCACCCGTTGAAGTAATGTCGGCAACAGCCTCGGCCGTCTCGTTCTTGACCGTACCTTCTGTGGCGCCTTGGCTATCTACCAGTTGGTAGTCCGCAACACCGGTGTCGCGAAGGTGTTCGCGCACAAGCCGGTGGTATTTGGTCGCAATCCGCAAACGATGGCCGTGATCAGCCCGAAACTGCGCCGCAACTGCATCCAGATCATCAAGCGTTTCAACATCGACCCACACGTCTGGCACCGCAATAATCAGATCGGCGTGGCCAAAACCAAGCAGAGCTAACTCGCTGACGTGGGTATCCCAATTCGCCAGCTTTTCGCGCACCAGATCACTGCCCGTAACCCCAAGGTTGATGCGGCCAGCGGCCAGCTCACGCGGGATTTCACCTGCGGACAAAAGAACCAACTCAAGTCCCTCAACGCCCTCAACCTGGCCCGCGTACTCCCGCTCAGCGCCAGAGCGCGACAGCGTCACACCCCGCTGTCCAAACCAATCAAACGTCTTTTCCATCAAGCGCCCTTTGGACGGCACACCCAACTTGATCATTGCGCCACCTCCAACAAAAGCCCCGGACGGATGACACCGCCGACTGCAGGAATAGTTCGTCCGTTGCCCAACCGTTCCGTCAGCGCATCATAGCGACCACCTGTTGCTATAGGCGGCAAATCCGGACGTGACGTTGAGCGGAACCCGAAGACAAAACCATCATAGTATTCCATCGATGTGCGTCCGAAACTTGCCTCGAACGGTAAGTCATCGACACCAACACCTGCGGTAGACAAAGCATCAAGGCGGGCATCAAATTGCTGAACAGCCGGTGCAAGAAGCGGGAAATCAACGGCAAAATCACGCAGCGCGGAAAGTGCATTAGGGCATGTCTCACGCAAATTAAGCAACGCGTTGAGCAACTCAACCTCACCGGCACCAATGGGCGCCGTAGCCGCATCTTGGCGCAGCACATCAAGGCGTGCCTCGATCTGTGCAGCCGAACGTTTGCCGATCAACGGCCCTGCATTTTTGAACGGCTGGTCAGAGGCAAGTAATTTCGCGCGCGCATCGCTTACAGGAAGTGCGCCGCTGTAGCGTTCAAGAAGCTGTCTAAAACGGCGTGGCCGCCATACGTGACGCATCAGCGCCGCTTTGCGCCGCGCGCTTGTGTTAAGGGACTGCACCGCGGCCGTCACCAGACCAATGTCGCCTGTTACTGCGGCCAACCCGTAAGGGGTAAGCACACGGCTGAATAGGCCGAAAACCTCTGCATCGGCTGCGGCGCCGTCGCGGTCAAAAGCCTCGTAGCCCACTTGCATATACTCGCAGGCACGTTCCGCATCCGTGTCTTGACGGCGAAAAACTTCACCCATGTAGGCATAACGCGCAGGCTCTGCCCCGCCGTCCATGTGCATCTGGACAACAGGCACAGTGAAATCGGGACGCAGCATTTGCTCACCGCGCAGCGGGTCTGATGTGGTGTAGGCTCGCGCGCGAATATCTTCGCCGTAAAGGTCCAACAACAAATCCGCAGGTTGCAAAATATCAGCTTCGACAAGCTGTGCGCCCGCCCCTTCGAATTGGGCCAAAAGCCCCTGAGCCAGCGCGCGTGAAGCTGCTTTTTCAACCATTATGAATAGCTTTCGATGATCTCGCGCACTTTGGCGACCAGCTGATCGCGCGGCACTTCGAATTGTTGCGGCCGGTCTCGCCATTCATCCAACGTCGCGTTTTCAGCAAGCTTGGCTCCAAGGATCAGGTCTTTGATTTGAACGATGCCGTTGTCTGCCTCATCGCTGCCTTGGATCACTGCACATGGGCTGGCGCGCTTGTCTGCGTATTTCAGCTGGTTACCAAAGTTCTTGGGGTTGCCCATGAACATCTCGGCGCGAATGCCAGCATTGCGCAGTTCGGTCACCATAGATTGGTAATCCGCAAGACGGTCACGGTCCATCACGGTCACAACAACCGGACCTGCGTGTGTTGCTGTCATGCGTCCCTTTTCGCGCAGCGCCGCCAACAGACGGTCAACGCCAATTGAAACACCCACAGCCGGCACTTCTTGGCCCGTAAAGCGCTTGACCAGATCGTCGTATCGACCACCACCTGCCACAGAGCCGAATTGGCGGGGACGGCCTTTTTCATCAAGAATTTCAAATGTCAGCTCAGCTTCAAAAACGGGGCCGGTGTAATAACCCAGACCGCGCACAACCGCCGGATCAAGTTCAATGCGATCTGCGCCGTATCCGCCCGCTTCGAGCAGATCCGCAATCGTGTCAAGCTCGTCCACGCCTTGTAGCCCCACCTCAGAGCCCGCAACCAACTCGCGCAGCCGCGCAGTTGTCTCACGGCCCGTGGCACGTTTGGCATCCATGAAGCCCATCACCACATCGGCTGCGGCGTCATCAAGCCCCGCACCTTTGGTGAAATCACCTGACGCATCTTCGCGCCCTGCCCCAAGCAAAGCGCGCACGCCTTCAACGCCAAGCCGATCCAATTTATCGATGGCGCGCAAAACAATGCCGCGTTCAGAGGTTTTGTCGTCACCGGCAAGACCAGCAACTTCCATCACACCGTTCAAAACTTTGCGGTTGTTCACGCGCAGAATGTAGTCGCCGCGCGGGATACCCACGGCCTCAAGCGTATCTGACAGCAGCGCGCAAATCTCTGCATCAGCGGCCATTGACGCCGTTCCAACTGTGTCCGCATCACATTGATAAAACTGACGGTAGCGGCCAGGGCCCGGCTTTTCATTGCGCCACACAGGTCCCATCGCATAGCGGCGGTAAGGCGTCGGCAAATCGTTGCGGTGTTGGGCGTAAACCCGTGCAAGTGGTGCAGTCAGATCATAGCGCAGCGCCAGCCAATTTGCGTCCTCATCTTCTTGCCAAGCAAACACACCTTCGTTGGGGCGGTCCACGTCTGGCAAAAACTTTCCTAGGGCTTCCACAGTTTCCACCGCAGAGCTTTCCAACGCATCAAAGCCATAGCGATGATACACCCCAGCGATTTGCTCCAACATATGTGCGCGGTCTGTGACCTCAGCGCCGAAGTAATCGCGGAAACCTTTGGGCGGGAGCGCCTTTGGTTTGGGTTGTTTTTTCACTTTGGCCATGACAGCGGGCCTCCAAAAGAAATGCACGGCCCACTTACCCCGATGCATTGCCGTGGGCAACCATGCGCGCAGTAGCAATTCCCGAATGAGTGGCGTATGTCACCCCTATGACCCAACCAACCCTGACCCAGCTTGAAGAAAAGATCGCGCATTTGACGAAAACCGTCGATGAGCTTTCGGATATTGTGGCCAAGCAATCACGCGACATTGATGTGTTGCAGCGGCGCGCGCAGATGCTGATGGAACGCGAAGCGGCCCGTGAATTTGATCAAGGCGGCTCAGTCCCCCTTGCGGATCAACGCCCCCCCCACTGGTAAATTTGAGTTGGTAAATGGTTGGGCGTTGACCCCTAAAAATCTTCAACCGTCAAAACACCCGGTAGCGACTTAATCGCCCCTTTGATTTGGGGTGACACAGGGAAATCACGGTTCAGATCAATCTCGACCTCGCCAGGCAAGCCCTCTGCCATCAAACAAAACACAATCGGTCCTTTGCCAGCGCCCGCTTTCGGCGCGTCTCTCAGCACCGTTGCAACAGTCGGAATGGCAGACTGGTCCTCAACAAATACCTTAAGGCCCGCCCCTCCAACATCCGCCACCACGCTATCAATGGGCACGACCGAGCGGGCCAAAAGCTTGAGCTGTTCGCTCTCCATTGTGGCCTCAACGGTAACAACAACTTTGGCGCCGGTTGAAAGCTGATCACGGCATTTATCAAGCGTGTCGCTGAACATTGTGGTCTCATAAGCACCCGTTGGGTCAGACAGCTGCACAAAAGCAAAGCGGTTGCCCTTGGCTGACTTACGCTCCTGAACGCCACTGATGCGGCCTGCAAGTTTGGCGATACACGCCCCTGATGATGCTTTCTCAGTCACCTCATCAAGGGTCAGAACGCCTTTGCGTTTAAGGGCAGCGGCGTAATCTTCAAGCGGGTGACCAGACAAATAAAAGCCAATCGCCTTGGCTTCTTCATCCAGTTTTTCGGCTGGCAACCAATCAGACACGGGACTAAGGCGCGGTTCTGGCAAATCGTCTCCAGCCTCCCCGAACAAGCTAACCTGATTTGATGCGCGCTGCTCATGAATGGCGGCGGAGTAGCCCACAAGCGCATCAAGGCTGTCGAACATTTTGCGACGGTTGGCATCCAATTGATCAAACGCACCGGCGCGGGCCAGCATCTCCATCGGGCGCTTACCAATCCGCTTCAGATCAACACGGCGGGCAAAATCAAAGACCGTCACAAACGGCTTATCAACTCCGTCTACTTTGCGACCCTGCTCAATCAGACGCATCGCCTCAACGCCGACATTCTTGAGCCCGCCAAGCGCATAAACCAACGCTTGATCCTGCACATCGAACGTCGCCAAAGAGCGGTTGATGCAAGGCGGGACATAATCCAGCTTAAGGCCTTTTTTGACCTCCTCGAAATACACCGCCAGCTTATCCGTCAAATGGATATCGCAGTTCATAACACCGGCCATAAACTCAACCGGATGGTTCGCCTTCAGCCATGCGGTTTGATAACTGACCACCGCGTAGGCCGCCGCGTGGGATTTGTTAAAACCGTAGTTGGCAAATTTATCCAGAAGATTCCAAACCTCTGTGGCTTTCTTTGCGCCGACACCGTTTTTCTTTGAACCCTCAAGGAATTTCGGGCGCTCTGCATCCATCGCTTCTTGAATTTTCTTACCCATCGCACGGCGCAGCAAATCCGCACCACCAAGCGAATAGTTCGCCATCTCTTGGGCGATCTGCATAACCTGCTCTTGGTAAACGATAATGCCTTGGGTCTCATCGAGAATGTGGTCAATCGTGGGGTGCAGCTTCTCACGCTCAGCACGGCCGTTTTTCACGTCACAATACTGCGGGATATTTTCCATCGGGCCAGGACGGTACAGCGCCACAAGCGCAACAATATCTTCAATACACGTGGGCTTCATGCGCTTGAGCGCGTCCATCATGCCCGAGCTTTCCACCTGAAACACCGCTACAGTTTTAGCGGCGGCATACAGATCATAGCTTGCCGGATCATCGAGCGGGATCGCGTTGATATCGTTCAGCGTGCCTTCAGCGGGTTCATAAAGCTGTGTGCCGTCTGCCGCGATGTGCAAATCACGTCCTGACTTCAAAATCAGGTCTACGGCGTTTTGCACAACCGTCAGGGTTTTCAGCCCCAAAAAGTCAAACTTGACCAAGCCCGCCTGCTCTACCCATTTCATATTGAACTGAGTGGCCGGCATGTCCGATCGCGGGTCTTGATAGAGCGGGACAAGCGCATCAAGAGGCCTGTCACCAATAACTACGCCCGCCGCGTGTGTAGATGCGTTACGCAGCAAACCTTCGACCTGTTGGCCATAAGTCAAAAGACGCTCAACGACCTCTTCGTTCTTGGCCTCTTCCCGCAAACGCGGCTCATCAGCCAGTGCTTTTTCGATGCTGACGGGCTTTACACCTTCAACGGGAATCATCTTGGACAGCCGATCTACCTGCCCGTATGGCATTTGCAAAACACGACCGATATCGCGCACCGCGGCCTTGGACAAAAGCGCACCAAACGTGATGATCTGGCCTACTTTGTCGCGGCCATATTTCTCTTGGACATAACGGATGACTTCCTCGCGGCGGTCCATGCAAAAGTCGATATCAAAGTCAGGCATGCTGACACGTTCGGGGTTCAAGAACCGCTCAAACAGCAAGCTATAGCGCAGCGGATCAAGATCCGTGATGGTTAGCGCATAGGCCACCAGACTGCCCGCACCAGAACCACGCCCCGGCCCCACGGGAATATTGTGATCTTTCGCCCATTTGATGAAATCCGCGACAATCAAGAAATAGCCCGGGAACCCCATACCCTCAATAATGCCCAACTCAAAATCGAGACGTTCTTGATAGGCCTCAACGGTATCTGCATGCTCAATCACTTTTAGACGCTGCTGCAAACCTTCGTTGGATTGACGGCGCAATTCTTCAATCTCGTCATCCGCAAACTTCGGCAAAATCGGATCGCGCTTGTAGGCGCGAAACGCACAGCGGCGGGCGATCTCAACGGTGTTCTCAAGTGCTTCTGGCAGGTCGGCAAACAGGGTTGCCATCTCGGCTTGGGACTTGAAATAATGCTCGGGCGTTAAACGGCGGCGCGGCTCTTGCTGATCCACATAAGCGCCATCAGCAATACACAGAAGCGCGTCATGGGCTTCATACATTGACGCCTTGGGAAAGTAGCAATCGTTCGTGGCCACCAGCGGAATATCCATCCCGTAGGCCATTTCGATCAAGCCGCGTTCTGTCTGTCGCTCGGCGTCGGGCAAACCGCCATCTTCTGGATGGCGCTGCAATTCCACATAAAGACGATCGGCGAAAATGGCGCTTAACCGTTCCATCAAAGCCTGCGCTTTGGGCTGCTGACCTGCGCGCAACAAACGCCCAACCGGCCCATCAGGCCCGCCTGTGAGACAAATCACATCAGCGCTGTTTTTCTCCAATTCATCCAGCGTGACGTGTGGGACCTGATCCGAATGTGCAATATAAAGGCACGTATTGAGACGCATCAAATTTTCATAGCCGCGCTCGGTTTGCGCCAACAACACCAACGGCGCAGGGGGGCGGGGCCGCTCGCCCAAGGGAGCGGGATCAAATTCCAGATCAACCTGACAGCCGATGATGGGTTGCACCCCTGCCTTGATCGCACCTTCGGAAAACTCCAGCGCGTTAAACATGTTGTTGGTATCAGTCACCGCCACTGCAGGCATACCAAGGTCTGCGCACATCTGCGGCAGTTTCTTGGTCGCCAAAGCCCCCTCCAAAAGAGAGTACTCGGTGTGGGTGCGAAGGTGGATGAATCGGGGCTGTGTGCTCATTGGGACAGCATATGTGGGGGCGCGAGGCGGATAAAGGGGCAAATATGCTAGAATTCCATGCAAAAACTACGCCCGGCCATTGCCTTTCAGCGCTTAATCGCCATTGTGTCGCGCCATAACCGCGATTCCCTCACCGAGACATTATTGCCCTTATGACACCCCCTTTGCTGACACTCACCGGGTTAACCAAATCCTATCCCGGCGTGGTCGCTAACGAAGACGTGAGCCTGACAATCGCCCGAGGCGAAGTGCATGCTTTGCTCGGTGAAAATGGGGCGGGGAAATCTACACTGGTCAAAATGATCTACGGCCTTGTCACGCCGGATGCGGGCCAAATGGTGTTGAACGGCAAGGCGTTTTCGCCAGACAAACCAAGCACAGCACGCACCGCAGGCATCGCGATGGTGTTTCAGCACTTTAGTCTTTTTGGCGCCCTGAGCGTTGCGGAAAACATCGCACTTGGCATGGAAAATCCGCCAAAAATGCGCGCGCTTGCCCAGCAGATCAGTAAGGTGTCCGATCAATTTGGCCTGCCGCTTGATCCATCCCGAATTGTTGGGGATCTGTCCGCCGGTGAGCGCCAGCGCGTTGAGATCATCCGGTGTCTTTTGCAGGACCCTAAGCTACTGATCATGGATGAGCCGACATCAGTTCTAACGCCGCAAGAGGTCGATGTTCTATTTGAGACCCTTCGCAAGCTGCGTGATGCAGGGACCTCTATACTTTATATTTCCCACAAACTCGAAGAAATCCGCGCGCTTTGTGATACGGCAACTGTCCTACGCCGCGGCAAGAACGTGGGCACATGTGTGCCGCGCGACACCTCGGCCCGCGATATGGCAGAGCTGATGGTCGGCAGCCGCCTTCATGATCCCGAACGGCGCGACCGGCCCAAAGGCGCCACCGTGTTAGACGTCACAAACCTAAGTGCCGCGTCGCACAGTGCGTTCGGCACCAGCCTCAAAGATGTCTCACTGAGCGTTTGCAAAGGTGAAATTCTGGGTATCGGCGGTGTCGCAGGCAACGGTCAGGACGAGCTGTTGGCCGCCCTATCTGGTGAAATTCGCACAAAGCGCGGGATGATCAGCCTTGATGGTCGCGATGTCGGGCATCTACCGCCGACCTCACGGCGCGCTCTTGGCACCCTTTCCGCCCCCGAGGAACGTTTGGGCCACGCCGCTGCGCCAGATATGTCGCTGATGGAAAATGCGTTTCTGTCCGCCGCAACACGCAAGGCACTGACCTCGCTTGGGTTCGCCAATTGGGGCAAGACCCGTGGCTATGCGGATGAGATCATTGCCCGTTTTGATGTGCGCACTCCGAACAACCAAGTGGCCGCGCGTGCGTTATCTGGCGGCAACCTGCAAAAATTCGTAGTAGGCCGCGAAATTCTACAAGACCCCGATGTGTTGGTGGTCAACCAGCCCACGTGGGGCGTTGATGCAAGTGCCGCCGCCGCCATCCGCCAGGCGCTTCTGGATATGGCCGATGCGGGTAAAGCGGTTGTTGTGATCAGCCAAGACCTTGATGAGCTTCTTGAAATCACCGACCGCTTTTGTGCGCTGAACGAAGGACGTCTGTCCGCGTCAGTGCCCACGACCGAATTGAGCGTGGAGAAAATTGGCCTGATGTTGGGCGGCGCGCATGACTTGGAGACGGCCAATGTATAAGCTTGAAAAGCGCCCGAACCCTTCGAACCTTTGGGCTTATCTCACGCCGTTTCTAGCACTTATTGCCACCATGATTGCCGGTGGCATTATGTTTTGGATGCTAGGCAAGCCCCCCGTTGATGCGATCCGTACGATCTTCTGGGACCCGCTCTTTAACGAGCAATTCGCGGCCTACTCACGCCCGCAGTTGTTGGTGAAAGCAGCGCCCCTGATCTTGATCGCGATTGGTCTGTCCATCGGCTTTAAGGCAGGCGTTTGGAACATTGGCGCAGAAGGGCAATATGTCATTGGCGCGTTGTGTGGTGCGGCGGTAGCACTGGCTGCTTATCCGCTTGAGGCATGGTGGATTTTCCCCGCTATGGTCATTGCTGGGGCAGTTGGCGGGTTTATTTGGGCCATGATCCCCGCCATGCTAAAAATCAAGCTGGGCACCAATGAAATCCTGGTCTCGCTGATGCTGGTCTATGTTGCGCTTGAACTGCTGTCTTCGATGTCCGTTGGCGTACTCCGCAACCCTGATGGCAACGGTTTTCCGGGATCACGCAACCTGCAACAATATGCTTCCGCTCATAACGCAGAAATTTGGCAAGGCAGTTCTGTCCACTGGGGCGTTGTCGCAGCGTTCAGCGCAGTTGTGCTGGCCTATGTGTTGATGTCCAAGCACCGTCTGGGCTTTCAGATCAAGCTTGCGGGTGCTGCGCCCAAAGCTGCGCGGTTTGCAGGTGTGAACCCCCACGTAATCACGGCGGTGTGCCTTGGTATTTCCGGCGCGTTGGCGGGCATGGCCGGTATGTTTGAGGTGGCAGGCCCAGCAGGACAAGTCAGCATTGATTTCGCATCAGGCTACGGGTTCACCGCGATCATCGTCGCCTTCTTGGGGCGTCTGAACCCGTGGGGTATTTTGGCCGCAGGCTTGTTAATGTCGCTGACCTACATCGGCGGTGAGCTTGCACAATTCATCATTGGCCTGCCGGCTTCGGCAATCTCAGCTTTCCAAGGGATGCTGCTCTTTTTCTTGCTGGCAGGTGAACTGCTGGTGAATTACCGCATTCGCCGCGCCGCACCGCGCACCGTAAAGGAAGCCGCATAATGGATTGGTCAGCGATTAACCCTGCGTTTTATGTGGCCTCGGTCATGGTTGCTGCAACCCCGCTTTTACTTGCAGCAATCGGTGAGTTGGTCGTTGAGAAAACCGGCGTTCTGAACCTTGGCGTCGAAGGCATGATGATCATTGGCGCAGTCTGTGGGTTCATCACAGCAGTTGAAACCGGATCGCCTTCATTGGGGTTTGTTGGTGGCGCACTTGGTGGTGCAGCCCTGTCCGTAGTCTTTGCTGTTTTAACCCAGTTCTTTTTGACCAGCCAAGTGCCCACGGGCCTTGCGCTTACCCTATTCGGCTTAGGCGCTTCCGCCATGGTCGGGCAAAGCTACGTGGGAATCGTCCCGCCAAAGATGCCACAACTGATGAGCGGCGCTGAGCTGAATGCGTTTGAGCGTATCGTTCTGGGCCATGACGCGATGCTTTACATCGGACTGGCGATCCCCGTGGCTGTATGGGCGGTTTTACGTTTTAGCCGATTGGGCCTAATTTTACGCGCGGTCGGCGAAGATCATAACGCTGCACATGCATTGGGTTATAAAGTGATGTGGATCCGCTTTGGTGCCATCGTGTTTGGTGGCGCATGTGCGGGTCTTGGTGGGGCGTATCTGTCGCTGGTACGCGTACCGCAGTGGACCGAAGGCATGACCACGGGTGCCGGTTGGATCGCGCTGGCACTTGTGGTTTTTGCAAGCTGGCGCCCGCTGTTGGTTATTCTAGGTGCCTATATTTTCGGCGGCATTGCCATTTTACAACTCAACCTACAGGCGGCGGGCAGTACAATTCCGGTGGAATACTTGTCTATGTCGCCGTATGTGATCACCATCTTCGTGCTGGTCTTGCTATCGGCGCTCCACAAATACGGCATCAGCCGTGCACAGGCACCTGCCATGCTCGGCCGTTCGTTTCACGCCTCTAATTAGAGGCAGCTTCACCCGCCTTCACAGCCGTGGGGGCTTTCACGCGTTAACCAATGGGGGGACCATCATGATCCTACGACGCACACTCCTGGCAGCAGCTGCCACTGCACTAGCACTCACCTCAGGCGCATTCGCCGACGGCCATGAAAAGCTCAAAGTGGGCTTTGTTTACGTGGGCTCCATCGGTGACGGTGGCTGGACATATGAGCACAACCAAAGCCGCCTCGCCGTTGACGAAGCATTCGGCGACAAAGTTGAAACTATCTACCAAGAAAGCGTTCCAGAAGGTGCGGACGCCGAGCGCGTGATGACACAGATGGCGCTTTCCGGTGCCAAGCTTATCTTCACGACCTCTTTTGGTTACATGGACCCAACGATCAATGTTGCGGCCAAATTCCCGGACGTGAAATTTGAGCACGCAACTGGCTACAAAACAGCCGATAACGTGTCGACCTACTCTGCGCGTTTCTACGAAGGCCGCGCCGTCCAAGGTCACATCGCAGGCAAGATGACCAAAACCAACAAAATTGGGTACATCGCATCTTTCCCAATCCCGGAAGTTATCCGTGGCATCAACTCAGCCTACCTGCACGCCAAGCGCGTTAACCCCGATGTAGAATTCAACATCATCTGGGCTTTCACATGGGAAGACCCTGCGAAAGAAGCAGACGCTGCAAAAACACTGATCGAGCAAGGCGCAGACGTGATCTTGCAACACACAGACACGACTGCACCTTTGACAGTTGCTGCTGAAAACGAAGGCGTCATCGGATTCGGCCAAGCCTCAGACATGGCTCAGTTCAAAGACGGACCGCGCGTTTCGTCCATCATCGACAACTGGGCGCCCTACTACATCGACCGCGTGAAAGCAGTCATGGACGGCACATGGGAAACTGTCCAAACTTGGGACGGCATCGACACAGGTATGGTTGAAATCGGTGAGATCACCGACCGCGTACCAGCCGACATCAAAGCAGAAGCCGAAGCGATGATCGAAGCGATGCGCACAGGCGCCTACCACCCGTTCACAGGCCCCATCAACAAGCAAGATGGAACACCTTGGTTGGCTGACGGCGAAGTAGCGGATGACGGCACATTGGCTGGCATGAGCTTCTACATTGAAGGTCTGACAGGCGACATCCCGCAATAAGCGGCACGTTCTTTCAAGACGAAGAAACCCGGCCTTTGAGCCGGGTTTTTTTATGGCCAGTTTGCCCCGCCCGAAGCGGCATTTTCTTTCGAATCATTTTCATGAACACAATTTAAACGGGAATTACACCTTTCGTAATTTGTCAAATGTGTAAACCATACATGAACTCATACCTTTGAATGTGACCCGGTTATCCACAGCATATAATGTGTGAATTCCCCCGCGTACACCACATGTAGTAAATATGGCACCTCCTCACTTTTAGCTTTTGACACGCATAGATTGTTCAGCAAGCGTCAGGTCACAGTCATCAACCAGTTCAGGAGTTACCCACATGACACGTTCCACAGCAGACAATGGCCTCGTTCACTTCGCAAACAAAGCACCTGCATTTGCACCAGATTTCGACCACGTAACCGACGCAGGCCGCGTTCACATCGCCAACAAATCACCGTCCTTCAAAACAGATTTTGCTGATACGCGTGATGCCGGAAATGTACCAATCGCTAATAAGTCACCTGCCTTCGCAACGGACGTTGCCGACACCGGAACTGTGCACATCGCCAACAAATCACCAGCGTTCAAAACGGCTGTCGCGTAGGTCGGCAGATGCTTGATTTCCAATCCCCACTTCAAGCCGACGCATCCGCCCTTGGTGCGTTGGCGAAGTTCTACCGAATGATCCCCGAGGTCAGCCTGCCCGTCCCCGCCGACGCCGCAGCAGGCGGCACCCTGCCACTGCGCGCCTACAGATATTGCGAGCCGATCCGCGTCGCATCGCAATTGGGGTGGTACGTGTTCGCACCCATGGATTTTTCTCTGATGTGGGACGGCACCCGTGTGCTTTGGCGCTATCCGGAGGCACCGGATTGGATGCCACTGGATGCAGCTCAATTCCCAAATTACGCGGCACAATTTGATGCGGATGCGCCGGATGATGTGAAGGGCTACTCACCCCCTTTTCTCGCCTCCGTTTTGCAACCGGGTGTCGTACAAATCTGGTCGGGGCTTATTGCAAAGACCGCCGCGGATTGGTGTGTTCTGGTCCGCGAACCTGCCAACCTGCCGCGCACGCAGCACATGGAAAGCTATGAAGGCGTGATCGAAACGGACCGCTGGTTTGGTCCCCTGTTTACCAATATTCGGATCACCAAGACCGATTGCCCTGTGGAGTTTAAGCGCGACCACCCCATGTTCACAATCCAACCGATCCATCGCACCATGCTTAGCGCACAAGTCCAAAAATCGACAATTAAGGTTGCGGCAATGGCTGATATGACCGACGATGATTGGGCAGAGTACCGCGCCACAATCGTAGAGCGCGTTGGTGAAAAGCGTGTTGTTGGTGAGTATGCAACCCAATCGCGCAAACGTAGGAAAAGTGACGATCGTGCACCTTCGTAATGCAAACACGTTTGCGATTTACGCGGCCAGCGTTGCCTATGTTATTGAAATTTCAACATTTCCGATCATCGTCAAAGCCCTAAGAATCGACTTAGAATTGGGCACAGACCAAGCGCTTTGGTTGATATCAGGATACAAAATCACGCTCATCATCGCCCTATTTGTCAGCGGTGCAGCGGGTGACAAAATTGGCAAAGAACGCGTCTTCACCTCAGGCGCGTTTCTCTTTTGTGCAGCTTCGGTTCTACTGCTTTTCGCCAGAACCGGCGAACAGATGATTATTCTAAGACTATTCCAAGGTGCAGGTGCCGGACTATTTTCACCGATGATCCCCGCACTTTTGGCAGCGAACCGCCCGCGTAACACGCTCAGGGCGCTAAGCTATTGGGGGATGATTACCGGAGCCGTCGCAGCCCTTTATCCATTTGGGGCGGCGTTTTTGACGGAAACATTCAGTTGGCGATATGGCTGGATGATCGTCCCTATTGTGACTGCAATCGCGGTCCTGCGCCCGCCAAAACCCCGAGGTCGCGCGCATCTTAAAACCAAAGCCAGCGCACCTTCGATCCGCCGCATATTAACTTTACCAGTGCTGTCCGTGCTGGGTTTCATCCTCATCAGCTACGGCATCTCCACATGGTTCATCGTGACGATTGCGCTATCTGACAAGATCGCGGCCCCTACCACAACAGTAGGTCTTTATATGTTTGTTATCTGGTCCGTTTTTGCGATCGGAAATTTCGGCGTGGCAAAGCTGAACAAACGCCTCCCGCCACAACTCCTACTCTACGCATCCGTTGTCTTAAACGGGGTGATGGCACTTTTATGGTTTAGCCAAAGCGACGCCCCACTAGTGATTTCATGCGTGGCTGTTGGGTTGTCGATGGCACTGTGCAACGCACCTACAACAGATCTAGCTTTCCGCCTGACTCCCAAAACCGCCCATGGCACAATCGCAAGTGCCGATATTATTGCGGCACGTCTTGGCGGGGCAATAGCCATCATGATACTGCCGCTTTCGCTGTGGCAGGCAGCACCTTTTGTGTTGGCAGCCGCCCTTGTCTCGCTTGTTACGGTTGCATACGCGACGGCCGCTGTTTCTTCAGCGCCCGCCGCAGCCTAGTGACTTAACCGTCCACCCGAATAGTTGCGTTTTTCGGATCATAGGGGCTGTCTTCAACGATGGTCGCGTCCCAAAGCTGATCAAACATTTTGACCTTCAGAACAGTACCAACTTCAGCGTGCTCTGGCTTGACGTAGCCCATGCCGATCGACTTGCCGAAGTGAACGGAATATCCGCCCGAGGTCAAACGCCCGACCCGCAGATCACCGGCATAAAGCGCCTCGCGGCCCCACGGGTCAGCGTCGTCTGGCCCATCGATAAGGAAGGTAACGCATTTGCTGCGCACACCAGTTTTCACCAAGGCGTCTTTGCCAAAGAAATCTTTCTCAAGGTCAATGAAACGCGGCAAGTCAGCCTCAAGTGGGGTCGCATCACGACCAAGCTCATTACCAAAGGCCCGGTAAGATTTCTCCTGACGAAGCCAGTTTTGGGCGCGTCCGCCGACCATCTTGAGGCCGTGCTTTTCGCCGGCTTTCTCAAGCAGATCAAACAAGTGGTTTTGCATTTCAATCGGGTGGTGCAATTCCCAACCCAGCTCACCTGTGTAAGCCACACGGATTGCCATCACCGGCACCATGCCAAGCTCAATATGCTTCATGCTAAGCCACGGAAAGCGCTTGTTGCACAGTGCTGTTTCAGGGTCAGCATCCTTGATGATCTCTTTCAAAAGATCACGGGACTTCGGGCCTGCCAAAGCGAAAACACCGTATTTCGTGGTGACATCATTAATCGCCACATAACCAACCTCAGGGATTTTATCCTCTGCGGCTTTGCGCAAATAATCACTATCGTAATCTGTCCAGGCACCCGCACTGACCAAATAGTAGTGATCCTCAGCCATACGAACGATGGTGTATTCAGTCCGCGTCGTTCCATGACTTGTCAGGGCATAGGTCAGATTGATCCGACCAACGCGCGGCAGCTTGTTACAAGTGAACCAATCAAGGAAAGCAGTCGCACCGGGGCCCTTAACTTCGTGCTTGGTAAACGCCGATGCATCCAAAAGACCGACGTCATTGCGCACGGCATTCGCTTCTTCAACTGCGTATTTCCACCAACCACCGCGGCGGAAGCTGCGCGATGCATGATCGTCAAAGCCGCCTTCCTCAGGTGTGGGGCCAAAGTAGTTCGGACGCTCAAAGCCATTCACAACACCAAACTGTGCGCCGCGCGCCGCCATCCGGTCATAACACGGAGCAGTACGCAGCGGACGGGCCACTTCGCGTTCTTCGTCCGGGTGGTGCAGAATGTAGACGTGCTCATAGCTTTCTTCATTCTTGCGCGCCGCATATTCTGTGGTCATCCAGCTGCCGTAGCGCTTGGGATCAAGTGAGGCCATGTCAATCTCGGCCTCGCCCTCAACCATCATCTGCGCCATGTAATGACCCGTGCCACCAGCAGCAGTAATGCCAAAGCTGAACCCTTCCGCCAGCCACATGTTACGCAGCCCTGGAGCAGGACCAACCAGCGGGTTGCCATCTGGTGTATAGCAAATCGGGCCGTTGAAATCATCCTTTAGGCCGACTTCTTCGCTGGACGGAATACGGTGGATGAAGCTCATATATTCTTCTTCGATCCGCTCAAGATCAAGCGGGAATAGATCGGCGCGGAAGCTATCAGGCACGCCAAACTCGAAACGTGCTGGGGCGTTGCGCTCATATGGCCCCAAAATCCAACCACCACGCTCTTCGCGCACATACCATTTGGCGTCTGCGTCGCGCAAAACAGGGTGTTCTGGGTTGTTTTTGCGCCACTCCACCAACATCGGGTCGGGCTCGGTTACAATAAACTGGTGCTCGACAGGGATCGCCGGAATTTTGATACCCAACAGCTTTGCGGTGCGTTGCGCGTGATTGCCAGTGGCCGTCACAACGTGCTCGGCGTGGATGACCATTGTCTCATCCGTTGAGATCAAATTGCCACCTTTGTCAGCCGTGCGCGTGCAGGTCACTTCCCACTCGTGGCCGTTCCAATGATAGCTGTCGACCTGCCATTTTCGTTCAATCGTCACGCCGTGTTGCCGCGCGCCTTTGGCCATCGCCATAGTGACGTCCGCGGGGTTAATATAACCATCGGTCGGGTGATAAATCGCACCAACAAGGTCCTCGGTGCGCACCAGCGGAAAACGCTCTTTGATCTGATCGGGGCTCATCCATTCGTAAGGCACACCGCAGGTCTCAGCGGTGCTGGCGTACAGCATATACTCGTCCATACGCTCTTTGGATTGCGCCATCCGCAAGTTACCGCACACCGAGAAACCCGCATTCAGGCCAGTCTCTTCCTCAAGGGTTTTGTAGAACTTGATGGAATAGTCGTGAATATGCGTGGTGGCATATGACATGTTGAAATACGGCAACAAGCCCGCTGCGTGCCAAGTTGAGCCGGATGTCAGCTCGTCCCGCTCAAGCAGAAGCGTGTCCCACCCCGCCTTACCCAAATGATAAGCGATAGACGTGCCAACGGCGCCGCCTCCAACAACAAGTGCTTTGACGTGGGTTTTCATATGTCCGACCTCCTTGGACGTGTCTTGGGATTACCTTCGCTCATCTGATGCGAACGCGGCGCAATCCAGCCGACCGAACACGCGCCAAAACCGACCTGCCCAACATCAGCAAGACACATCAGACGCAGCAAAACGGCCACTACAAGCTGGACGGAATCACCATATCCGGGGGGCGGAACCCATCCGCATGGGTGGAAATATTAAGCATGACACGCGCGCCCATTTCCTCACGGCCTTCCACTGTGGCAGAGGCCATATGGGGCAGCAAAACAACGTTCTTAAGCGCGCGAAGGCGTGGGTTTGGCTCTGCGCCACCCTCGTAAACATCAAGGCCCGCACCCGCAATCTCACCCGACCGAAGCATCCGCGTAAGGGCGTTCTCGTCGATCACATCACCGCGTGAGGTGTTTACAATAACCGCACTGGGTTTCATCAACGCCAAACGCCGCGCATTCATAATGTGGTAGGTGCTTGGGGTATGCGGACAGTGAATGGTCAAAATATCGACCTGCGCCAACATCTGGTTGAGACTGCTCCAGTACTTTGCGCCAAGATCGGCTTCAGTCTCGGGGCGCAGGCGATTACGGTTGTGATAGTGCACCTGCATCCCAAACGCGCGGGCGCGTCGCGCAACAGCCTGCCCAATACGGCCCATGCCCAAAATACCAAGAGAACGCCCGCCAATTTTGCCGCCTAACAGTGCAGTCGGCGACCAACCGTCCCAATCACCCGTTTGCATGACTGACAAACCCTCGGGGATGCGGCGCGTCACAGATAACATCAGCGCCAGCGTCATGTCCGCAGTATCTTCCGCCCCCACGCCTGGGGTATTGCTGACCATAATCCCGTTTGCGTGGGCCGCATTTACGTCAATGTGATCCGTCCCTGCGCCGTAATTTGCCACCAGTTTCAAACGCTCGCCGGCCTGTTCAAAAACAGCAGCATCAAGACGGTCGTTCACCGTGGGAACCAAAACATCAACGTCTTGCATCGCTGCAATCAGTTCATCGCGGCTCATAGGTGCATCGCTGTCGCGCACTGTTACGTCGAACAACTCTGACATGCGGTGCTCCACGGCTGCGGGCAACCGTCGCGTAACGACAACACTCAACCGTTTTCGTGACATCGACCAAATCTCCCACTTTGCCCAGACACCGCTTTCACCCTAGAGTGCAGTCAGAGCAAGCAAGGCACAAGACCTTGAATTTCACCATTCCATTTTCAGCGATCACCGCGCTGAAACGGATAACCACGCAGGCCGTAGATAATGAAGTCAGTTTTGCTGATCACAGCACTTCTTTTGTCCATTCAACTGGCAGGTCAAACTGCGAGTGCAGACGTGGGCCCTGTCACGGGCCTTCCAATGCCGCGCTTTGTGTCACTGAAAGCGAGTGAAGCAAATGTGCGCCGTGGTCCGTCCAAAACACATCGCATTGATTGGATTTTCAAACGCCGCGATATGCCGCTTCGTGTCATCGCGGAACATGGCCATTGGCGCCGTGTAGAAGACCGCGACGGCGTCGGCGGTTGGCTGCACTACTCACTTATTTCCGGCGTCAGAACAGTGATCATTGACGAAGACGCTGTTGAGCTGCGTCGCAAGCCAATGACCGATGCCCCCATTGCCGCGATGCTTGAGCGCGGCGTCGTAGCACGTCTTAATGAATGCACCGCAGACTGGTGCTCGATGCGGGCAGATGGCTACCGTGGTTGGGCACCGAAATCATCGTTCTGGGGTGTCGAGCGCGCCGAGATCATAGACTAACGCGTCCCGCTTAAATCACCTCACCACGGTCCAGCTTTGCCAATACCTCTGCGGCATCTGACAGCACAGTGTCGCGCCGTTCTTCGTCCATCCGCTCCCACACACGGTACATTTGGCCCATCCGCGGATTACCGCGAAACCGTTCTTCGTGACGGATCAAAAAGTCCCAGTAAAGAACGTTAAACGGACAGGCTGTCTCACCAGTTTTGGCTGTGACTTTATAATGACAGCCTTTACAGTAATCACTCATTTTGTTGATGTAGGAACCGCTTGAAACATAGGGCTTACTTGCGATGATCCCGCCGTCCGCAAATTGCGACATCCCGATCACATTGGGCGCTTCAACCCATTCATAAGCGTCGGCGTAAACAGCAAGATACCATTCATGGACCTGATGGGGATCGATGCCCGCGAGCAAGGCGAAATTCCCCGTGACCATAAGGCGTTGAATATGGTGCGCATAGGCGTCCCGCCCCGTTTGCTCGACCGCTTTTGACACGCACCGCATGCGGGTTTCACCGCCCCAATAAAACTCAGGCAGCACGCGCGAGTGTTCAAGGTAATTGCGCGAGGTGTACGAAGGGCCTTCCAGAAAATAGATGCCGCGCACATATTCGCGCCACCCCAGAATCTGGCGAATGAACCCTTCAACCGCGTTGATTGGCGCATCACCATCCGTAAATGCCTGCTCAGCCGCACGACAGATTTCAAGCGGGGTCAGCAAGCCAGCGTTCAAATAAAACGAGATCAGCCCGTGATACAAAAATGGCTCATCGCTCATCATCGCGTCTTGAAAATCACCGAACTTTGGCAAACCGAGCGCTACGAAGTGATGAAGCTGCTGCAATGCCTGATCACGGGTGACCGCAAACCAAAATGGCTCAAGATCGCCGAAATGATTATCAAAGCGCGACTTCACCAACGCTAAAACATCCTCCGTGATTTCATCGGGCTCAAACCGTAACGGCCCATCAAACGTCACCTCATCAGGGGCTGGCTTGCGGTTGTCATGATCGAAATTCCACTTGCCGCCGACAGGTTTGTCACCTTCCATCAACAGCCCCGTGTCACGGCGCATTTCGCGGTAGAAATATTCCATCCGCAGCTGCTTGCGTCCCTCGGCCCAATCCTCGAAGCGCTTGTGCGATGCGATGAAACGCGTGTCAGGTAAAACCGTCACTTCAAGCGGTGCGTCCTCAAGAGCGCTGATCAATCGCCACTCGCCACACTCAGTGCTAAGAACGCGGCTCGCGCCGGTATCAGAGGCCGCACGTAGCAACTCCCCTACGATCGAACCGGTGTTTTCAGCATCATCAAGCGCAGCGTAACGAACAGTCCAACCCGCCTCGCGCAACTCATGGGCGAAATGGCGCATCGCACTAAACAAAAATGCGATTTTCTTGGGGTGGTGGCGCACATAACTCGCCTCGTCAGCCACCTCGGCCATCACGATCACATCATCTGCTTTATCCGCGTGTTCAAGGGCGGAAAGCGTGTGCGTCAACTGATCTGCCAGAACAAGAACGAGATTTACCATGGCACTGTTTCTCCGGCCCAATCGAAAAATTCGCCCGTCTGTGCGGGGCTAAGCGCATCCAGAACGGCGGCAATGTTTGATGCGGCCTCGGCTGGCGGTACTGTTGCGTGACGGCCTGCGTATTTGGCGGTAAACGGCGTGGCCACGGTGCCCGGATGCAAAGCCACGACGATTGCGTCCTTGCGTTTGCGTGCAATTTCGATGGCGGCAGTATGCACAATCTGGTTGGCCGCTGCTTTGGCAGCGCGGTAGCTGTACCAGCCACCCATCCGGTTATCACCAATTGAGCCCACCCGCGCGGTAAGAACCGCAAAGACAGACCGGCCAGTTTTGGGCAGAAGGTGACTGGCGTATTTCAAGCACAGCGCAGGCCCGATGGCGTTAACCGCAAATTGATCCGCCATGGCCGAGGCCTCAATCGCCGCTAACTGCTTTTCCGGCTCAGCGCCGTCGATGTTCAGCGCGCCTGTTGCCACAATGATTGTATCAAACGTCCCCTCAAGGGCACCCAAAACGCGGGCCACACTTGGCTCATCACGCAAATCCAAGCCATCAGCACTGCGCGACAGTCCCGTAACCTGCACGCCTTGCGCTTCAAAATGTTTCGTCAGCGCGCGGCCAATGCCGCCAGACGCCCCAATGATCAATGCTTTTTTCATGAGCCATCACCTAGGGCCAATCCAAAATCTGCCCATCGCCTTTTTGACAATTTTGATGATTTTCCAAAACACACTTCACAATCGCGCGTCCCCGTTTATAACGATGACCATGATGACACGATCGAACATCCTTCTAGACCTACTACGTCTTAGCCTGCGCTGAGCGTGCCTGTCGGTGCGCCCGCTCAGCAGGGTTCGTCACCGACACTTTTCCAAAACACCAAATAGGACCAAGACGATGGCACAAGACCGCGTAGTAATTTTTGACACAACTTTGCGCGACGGAGAACAGTCTCCTGGCGCGACCATGACCCATGAAGAAAAGCTCGAGATTGCAGGCTTGCTCGATGATATGGGCGTCGACATCATTGAGGCGGGTTTTCCAATCGCTTCTGAGGGTGATTTCGCCGCTGTCAGCGAGATTGCCAAGAATTCTAAAAACTCTGTAATTTGCGGATTGGCACGCGCCAATTTCAAAGATATCGACCGCTGCCATGAGGCTGTGAAACATGCCGCACAACCGCGCATCCACACGTTCATTGGCACCTCACCTTTGCACAGGGCCATTCCAAACCTGACCAAAGACGAAATGGCCGAGCGTATCCACGATACCGTGACACACGCGCGCAATCTCACCGACAATGTGCAATGGTCGCCTATGGATGCCACACGTACCGAGTGGGATTACCTGTGCCGCGTTGTTGAGATCGCAATCAAGGCGGGTGCCACAACAATCAACATCCCCGATACCGTTGGCTACACCGCACCACGCGAAAGTGCTGATTTGATTACGCGCTTGATCGCCACGGTGCCCGGCGCCGACGAGGTTATCTTTGCGACCCACTGCCACAATGATTTGGGCATGGCGACCGCGAACGCGTTAGCAGCCGTTGAAGGCGGTGCGCGTCAGATCGAATGTACAATCAACGGTCTGGGCGAGCGTGCGGGCAACACGGCCCTCGAAGAAGTTGTGATGGCCATGAAAGTCCGCAACGACATCATGCCCTACACCACAGGGATCGACAGCACCAAGATCATGAACTTGTCGCGCCGCGTCTCCGCGGTATCGGGCTTTATGGTGCAGCCTAACAAAGCAATCGTTGGCAAAAACGCGTTTGCGCATGAATCTGGCATCCACCAAGATGGCATGCTGAAAAACGCTGAGACTTTTGAGATCATGCGCCCCGCGGATGTGGGTTTGGCCGAGACAAACATCGTCATGGGCAAACACTCTGGCCGCGCTGCGTTGCGCTCCAAACTTGCGGATTTGGGATTTGAGTTGGCCGATAACGAGCTGAAGGACGTGTTCGTACGGTTCAAAGCGCTCGCTGATCGCAAGAAAGAAATCTACGACGAAGACCTGATTGCGTTGATGCAGACCAGCGCCACTGCGGGAAATAACGCGCTTGAATTGGTCTCGCTCAAGGTTGTTTGCGGCACAGACGGTCCGCAAGAAGCCACGATGGTCCTGAATGTTGAAGGCACCGACAAAGAGGTAACAGCCACAGGTGACGGCCCAGTTGACGCTACATTCAACGCGGTCAAAGAACTGTCCCCGCACCGCGCGCGCTTGCAGCTTTACCAAGTCCAAGCGGTGACCGAAGGCACTGACGCACAGGCAACAGTCTCTGTACGGATGGAAGAAGAAGGCCGGATCGCCACGGGCCAATCCGCAGACACGGACACCGTCGTAGCCTCTGCAAAAGCCTATATCATGGCACTGAACCGCTTGATTGCACGGCGTGGCCAAGACGAGCCGGGCTATGACACCAAGGGCGTCAGCTACAAAGACCAATCCTAAGCGGCGGCTTCCTGCTTAGGCACATCATCACACGCTTGAGAGTGGGCCCACGACAGGGCACACACAGAGGGGACGGCGCAGGCCTTCCCCTCTTTATCCTGCGAGGGGACGCGCATATAACTGTCAAAAGTGGATGATGAGGCCGAGTCGCACCGCGTGCAGCGAGCCGCGACATAAGGGAAGTCGATATATGTTTGGATTAAGTGTGTTTTCGTCGGATATGGCGATCGATTTGGGCACTGCTAACACGCTGGTCTATGTCAAAGGCAAGGGTGTTATCTTGTCTGAGCCTTCTGTTGTGGCCTACCAAGTCAAAGACGGTGTTAAGAAAGTGTTGGCAGTTGGCGAAGACGCCAAACTTATGCTGGGTCGTACGCCCGGCTCGATTGAGGCCATTCGCCCCATGCGGGACGGTGTAATTGCCGATTTTGATGTGGCCGAGGAAATGATTAAGCACTTCATTCGCAAAGTTCACAAACGCTCGACCCTTTCCAAACCAAAGATTATTGTCTGCGTTCCGCATGGCGCTACGCCTGTTGAGAAACGTGCAATTCGCCAGTCAGTTTTGTCTGCAGGCGCACGCCGCGCAGGTCTGATTGCCGAGCCTATCGCCGCCGCTATCGGTGCAGGCATGCCCATTACGGACCCGACAGGCAACATGGTTGTCGACATCGGTGGTGGAACGACCGAGGTTGCGGTTCTGTCGCTGGGTGACATCGTTTACGCCCGCTCTGTGCGCGTTGGCGGTGACCGTATGGACGAGGCAATCATCAACTACCTGCGCCGACAGCAAAACCTTTTGATCGGTGAGGCAACTGCTGAGCGCATCAAAACAACCATTGGTACCGCGCGGATGCCTGATGACGGGCGCGGCCAGTCGATCCCAATTCGCGGACGCGACTTGCTGAACGGTGTGCCCAAAGAAATTGAGATTTCTCAGGCACAAGTCGCCGAAGCGCTGGCTGAGCCCGTGCAACAAATCTGCGACAGCGTCATGACCGCCCTTGAAGCAACCCCCCCCGATCTGGCAGCAGACATTGTCGACCGCGGCGTGATGCTGACTGGAGGTGGTGCCCTTTTGGGTGAGCTGGATCTTGCACTGCGTGAGCAAACGGGACTGGCTATTTCTGTCGCCGATGAAAGTCTGAACTGTGTGGCGCTAGGCACTGGTAAGGCGCTTGAATATGAGCACAAGCTACGCCACGTCATTGATTACGATAGCTAATTCTTCATCACCAAAGGGGTGACCCTTGGCACGAGACCGCACCACGGCTGACGATTATTCCCGCCCCCTCCGGCGTATGCTTGTGGGGATTTTGGTGGTGTTGTTGCTTGGGATGTATTTGCTGTGGCGCATTGATAGTCCGCGTGTTGAACGGCTGCGCATCGCGATGATCGACCGTTTTGTACCATCGATGGATTGGGCCATGGCACCGGTGACGGGGCTTACCAATATTGCGCGGGATTTTCAAAGCTACACCCGTATCTATGAGCAAAACCAAGACCTGCGCCGTGAATTGCAGCAGATGAAAGCGTGGCGTGAGGCCGCGTTGCAGCTTGAGCAAGAAAACGCCCGCCTGCTTGATCTGAACAAAGTCCGTATTGATGCAAAGCTGACCCATGTGACAGGAGTTGTCACCGCCGATAGCGGCTCGCCGTTTCGCCAATCCGTGCTGCTGAACGTTGGGGCGCGCGATGGCATTATGGACGGCTGGGCCACGATGGACGGCATTGGCCTTGTTGGGCGGATCAACGGCGTTGGCCAAAACACGTCGCGGGTGATTTTGTTGACAGACACCAACAGCCGCATTCCCGTGACAGTCCAGCCGTCAGGACAACGCGCCATTCTGGTGGGCGATAATGAGGCAGCGCCAACTCTTGAGTTGATCGAAAACCGCGATCTGGTGCGCCCAGGTGATCGCGTTGTAACAAGCGGCGACGGCAAAGTTTTCCCTGCCGGCTTGCTGGTAGGTCAAGTTGCTCAAAGCCCCGACCGCCGTTTACGGGCGCGGCTTGCAGCAGATTATGAACGGCTGAAGTTTCTACGCGTCTTGCGCAGTCATGACGGGGAACTGATCGAGGACCAAGGCACCCTGTTGGCTGGCCCCCAAATGCAGCAGAGCGATGAAAAGGCAGATGCACAAACGGGGGCCACAGATGGCTGATGTTTTGCTCAATCCTAAATGGGGCTATCGGTTTTTGCTTTTACTGTTGTGCGCAGTCATTCTGTTTTTGAACCTTTTGCCAATCAACACAGCGCCACGGGCATGGGGTGCGCCTGATTTAATCGCGTGCCTGATATTTGCGTGGACCCTGCGCCGCCCAAGTTATGCCCCAACGATCTTGGTCGCTTTGATCGCATTCAGCGCGGACATGATCCTGCAACGCCCACCGGGTCTTTTTGCAGCAGCTTTTCTGATCGCCAATGAGTTTTTGCGCAGTCGTGCCGCAGACATCAGCACAGGCACATTTACCGTTGAATGGGCATATGTTGCGCTTGCGCTTACCGCCGCTGTGCTTTTTGAGCGCGTGCTGCTCAACATCACTTTGGTCGACACCAATCCGCTCCGCCTTACGCTGACCCAGCTTGTGATCACTTTGCTGGCCTACCCCGCCGTTGCTGCGTTTTGCCACTTTGCCCTGAAACTGCGGTTTCAATCACCCTCTGATGTGCGGATGGAGGGGGCGACCCAATGAAGAAGCCCCGTAAAGATCCGTCCGAGAATACCGGTCTCACCACCCGGCGGGCCGTCATCATGGGTGGCGCGCAACTGGCCGTTATGGGCGTTTTGGGCCTGAGGATGCGAGAGTTACAGGTCAAACAGGCGGATCAATATCGTCTTTTGGCCGAAGAAAACCGCATCAATATTCGGCTTTTGCCCCCCGCACGCGGCCAGATATTTGACCGCACGGGCTTTCCGATCGCAGTGAATGAGCCGAACTACCGCATCACGATCGTGCGCGAAGATGCAGGCGACATCGACGAAGTGCTGTATCGGCTTTCACGGATCGTATCACTCAGCCCCGAGAAAATTGATGAGACCAAAGCCGAGCTAAAGCGCCGCTCTCCGTTTGTGCCGGTGACAATTCTGGACCGGCTAAGCTGGGATGACGTGGCCGAGGTTTCCGCAAACGCGCCTGCTTTGCCCGGTGTTACCGCTGATTTGGGCCTTTCGCGTGCATACCCTATGGGGGCCGATTTTGCCCATGTGATTGGCTACGTTGGTCCTGTGTCGGACGTTGACCTTAACCGCATTGAGGACCCTGATCCGCTGTTGCAGATCCCGCGTTTCCAGATTGGCAAAACGGGTGTTGAGTTAAAAGAAGAGCGTGAGCTGCGCGGTAAAGCCGGCACCAAACGCATCGAAGTTAACGCCGTGGGCCGTGTGATCCGTGAGTTGGACCGCGAAGAAGCGCTTGCGGGACAAGACATACAGCTGACCATCGACACAGAGCTTCAAAATTGGGTGCAAGCGCGCCTCGCCGGAGAGGCCGCATCCGCAGTCATTATGGATGTGCAGACCGGCGATTTATTGGCAATTGGCTCTGCGCCCACGTTTGACCCCAACTTGTTTGTTCGCGGGATTTCCACCACCGACTACAATGCCCTGCTGAATGATCCCTACCGCCCGTTCAGATCGAAAGCGGTTCAAGACATTTACCCACCAGGGTCCACGTTCAAAATGATCACTGCCCTTGCCGCTTTTGAAGCGGGGCTCGTGGATGCCAATGAAACTGTGCGCTGCGTCGGGCATAAAGAAGTTGCGGATACACGGTTTCATTGCTGGAAGCGCGCGGGCCATGGCAATGTGGATTTGTTCAAATCAATCACCGAAAGCTGTGACGTCTACTACTACGATCTGGCTCTTCGGGTGGGCATCGACAACATCGCCGAGATGGCGCGCAAACTTGGGGTTGGTGTCCGTCATGATATCCCGATGTCTGCGGTTGCCAGCGGGCTGGCACCTGACAAAGCGTGGAAGCGAGAAGTGCGCGATCAAGATTGGCGCATCGGCGACACGGTCAACGCCTCAATCGGGCAAGGGTATGTCTTGTCTTCCCCGCTGCAATTGGCAGTTATGACAGCGCGCCTTGCAACGGGCAAAAGTGTTGAGCCACGATTGATCAAATCCCGTGACGGCGTTGAGACAGATATCTCAGGCGGGCAGGACCTTGGCATCACGGGCAGTACCCTCGATACAATTCGCCGGTCCATGTATGCTGTTTCAAACGAGCGCCGTGGGACCGGATACCGCTCAAGAACTGTCAATGCTGCGTTCAAAATGGCTGGAAAAACCGGCACAAGTCAGGTCCGGCGGATCACTGCGGCGGAACGGGCACGGGGCGTCACGCGTAACCAAGACTTGCCATGGGAACGGCGTGACCACGCGCTTTGGGTCAATTATGCGCCTTTTGATAACCCTCGGATCGCTGTCAGCGTGATCGTGGAACACGGCGGTGGCGGGTCAACTGCGGCCGCACCAATTGGCCGCGATATCACTCTGCGTGCGCTTTACGGAGACACACCGCCGCTCAGCGCCTACCCTAATGCGGCCCGCGCAGATGTGCGCAACACGTTCCGTCAGATGGAGGCGCTTTTGCGCAGCCTTGATAGCGACCGCAATCAGGGGACAAAAGCATGAGCTATCTTGAGTACTCCGTGCGCCAAATTCCCACAGGTCCGCGCAAATTGCTGTATCTGAACTGGCCTTTGGTTCTGATGATCACAGCCGTCGCGAGCATCGGTTTCTTGATGCTTTATTCGGTGGCTGGTGGGTCGTGGACACCTTGGGCAATGGCCCAAGTTCAGCGCTTCGCCTTGGGCATGACCTTGATGTTCATTGTCGCCATGGTTCCCATTTGGTTTTGGCGCAATACCGCAGGATTGGCATTTGCGGGAACGCTAGTGTTGCTCTTGATCGTCGAGTTTTTGGGCGACGTCGGTGGCGGATCACAACGCTGGATCGATCTTGGCTTTATGCGGCTGCAACCCTCGGAACTTGCCAAAATCACCCTCGTGATGTTGCTTGCCGCCTACTATGACTGGCTACCGCGAGAAAAAACCTCACGGCCATTTTGGATTGTCGTACCCCTCTTTTTCATAATGCTACCGGTCTTTTTGGTGTTGCGACAACCCGACCTCGGAACATCGCTTTTGTTGATCATGGGCGGCGGTATGATGATGTGGTTTGCTGGTGTGCACTGGGGATATTTTGCAGCTGTGATCAGCAGCTCAGTTGGGGTCGTATTTGCTGTTTTCCAATCACGCGGCACTGATTGGCAGCTTTTGAAAAACTACCAATATGACCGTATTGATACATTTCTGGACCCTTCATCTAACCCACTTGGCACCGGATACCACATCACCCAGTCCAAAATTGCTCTTGGGTCTGGCGGCTGGACCGGACGGGGCTTTATGCAAGGCACCCAATCGCGGCTTAACTTTTTGCCTGAAAAACACACAGACTTTATTTTCACGACACTGGCCGAAGAGTTCGGCTTTGTAGGCGCGTTTTCATTGCTACTGCTCTACGGGCTGATTGTTATTTTTTGTGTGGTCTCAGCAGCCAAAACAAAAGACCGTTTTGCACAGTTGGTCAGCCTTGGAATTGCCGGTACGTTCTTTTTGTTTTTCGCCGTTAACATGGCGATGGTGATGGGGCTTGCACCAGTGGTCGGCGTCCCGTTACCGTTGGTAAGCTACGGCGGATCAGCCATGTTAGTGCTGCTCGTCGCATTCGGAATTGTGCAATCCGCACACGTACACAGGGCACGATAAATGAAGATCATCTTTGCAGGTACTGACGACCATTGGAGCCACTATCAAACCACCCTACCGGCGGCCTTCAAACGCGCAGAAATTGATGCGTCAATCACCCGTGATCTTGAAACCCATAACGCAGACTACATCATTTTCGCACCCAATGGGCCATTAAGTGACTTCACACCCTACACGAAAACTAAGGCCGTCCTGAACCTTTGGGCCGGTGTCGAAACGATTGTTGGCAATGCAACTCTGACCCAACCGCTGGTGCGGATGATTGATCACGGTCTAACCCAAGGCATGGTAGAATGGGTCAGCGCCCATAGCCTGCGTTATCACGTAGGAATGGACGCTCATATTCACGGCCAAGACGGGACATGGCGCAACACAAGTTGGCCGCCCTTGGTTGAGACACGCCGCGTCACAGTTCTTGGCATGGGGGCGTTGGGAACGGCCTGTGCCCAAGCTTTACGGTCAATTGGGTTTCCCGTCACCGGTTGGAGCCGTACACAAAAAACCATCGATGGTATAAATTGCCTTTCAGGTGATGCGGGACTGGATCAAGCACTTCGCACCGCTGATATTCTTGTCCTCCTTCTGCCCCTCACAAATGAAACGAACAATCTTCTGGACGCAGAAAAACTAGCTCTGCTGCCAGACGGTGCGTTCCTGCTGAACCCCGGCCGCGGGCCCTTGATCGATGACGAGGCGCTGCTCGCTGCACTGGACAAAAATATCGCGCATGCGACCCTTGATGTGTTCAACACAGAACCGTTGCCAACGGATCACCCATATTGGGCCCACCGCCAAGTAACTGTCACGCCTCATATCGCCAGCGTCACACGCGCGGCCACGGCTGCGGATGCGATCGCACGCAATATCGTTCGTATCGAAAATGGCCAAACGCCTATCGGCCTTGTGGACAGAACAGCAGGGTACTAACGAAGCCCGCTCTTCTTTTGTTCAAAAATACCCAAACGGCACGGTGTTAAGCCAAAGCATCACTCATTAGCTGGGCGAGACGCCGTGCAACTTGCGTCTTATCCATCCGCGGCCAGCTATCTGCACCATTCTCAGAAATCACGGTCACAGCGTTTTCACCGCCTCCCATGATGCCTGTCTCCGGTGACACATCATTGGCGATGATCCAGTCGCACATTTTGCGCGCCCGTTTTGCCGTTGCATTGGCAATCACATCATCTGTTTCCGCCGCGAACCCCACAACAAGGGCTGGCCGCCCCTCAGTCATCTGTGAAACACGTGCCAGAATGTCTGTGTTCTCTGCAAACTCCAATACCGGAAGACCACCAGCATTTTTCTTAATTTTCCTGTTGCTCGCGGAAGCGACCCTCCAATCCGCGACGGCTGCGGCAAACACCGCTGCCTGTGCTGGCAACGCTGCATCCACCGCATCTACCATTTCGCTTGCAGTGGTGACCGCAACTACACGGACACCTTCCGGTGCCGGTACATCTGCGGGCCCTGTGATAAATGTCACATCCGCGCCAAGGGCTGCCAAGGCGCGCGCAATCGCTGTGCCCTGCGCACCGCTTGAACGGTTGGCAATATAGCGGACAGGATCAATCGGCTCGTTGGTCGGACCCGAAGTGACAATGACGTGTTTTCCCGACATTGGTCCATCTGCAAACGCGCTGGCCGTGGCCTCAATAATCTGCGGCACCTCTGCCATGCGGCCCGCGCCAAATTCGCCACATGCCATGCCACCTTCCTCAGGCCCCACAAACAGAATGCCGTCAGTTTTCAACGTCGACAAATTTCGCTTCGTGGCCGGGTGCTCCCACATTTTCACGTTCATTGCAGGGGCAAGGAGCACGGGCTTGTCCGTAGCCATCAACAAAGTTGAGGCCAAATCATTGGCCAATCCCGCCGCCATTTTGCCCATCAAATCAGCTGTCGCCGGTGCAACCACCACCAAATCCGCAGCCCGTGACAACTCAATATGACCCATCTCGGCTTCGGCCGTCAGATCAAATAAGTCTTGGTGCACTTTGCGCCCTGCAAGCGCTGACACGCTTAGAGGCGTTACAAATTCGCTACCTGCGCGTGTCAAAACAGGCGTGACCTGCGCACCCGCATCTTGGTAACGCCGGATCAACTCAAGCGATTTATAGGCGGCAATCCCACCACCGATGATCAACAGAATATGACGTCCAGACAGCATAGGCGGCCTCCCTTTGGCAACAGATGTAGCCATAGCGCCACAAAGTGACAAACCCAAAACAGCAAAAGCGCCCAGTCACCGCGTGACTGAGCGCTCTTGCTTTAGCCTTAAAGACGGGACCCTGACATCACATCAAAAAGGCAGCAACCTCTCCGCTTTTTGCTTCAAGCGACTTGCGCATCTTACCAAATGCCGCCGCTTCAAGCTGCCGTACGCGTTCTTTTGACAGGCTCAGCTCGGTGCCGAGGCTTTCCAACGTGCGCGGATCATCACGCAACTTGCGTTCACGCACGATGAACTGCTCGCGCTCATTCAGCGCGCTCATGGCCTCCATAAGCCACGTGCGCATGCAGCTCATATCGTGCTCATATTCCACCCGCTCAGCCGCTTGAGGGCTGTCGTCTTCAAGCGCATCAATCCACTCGCGTCCCTCATCTTCTGTAGATTGCGTAGCGTTGAGCGAAAAATCAGAACCGGACAAGCGTCCCTGCATCATCTCTACGTCGTGGAGTGGCACTCCAACTTCGGTCGCAATCATGGCACGCAATGTGTGCCCTTCAAGCTTTTCACCGACCGCAGCCGCTTCACGCTCAAGACGGGCTTGCACACGGCGCATGTTGAAAAACAGTGACTTTTGACTGCTTGTTGACCCCGTCCGCACCATGGACCAGTTCCGCATCACATGATCCTGAATAGACGCCTTGATCCACCAAACAGCATAGGTTGAAAAGCGCACGCCGCGGTCAGGATCGAATTTATCTGCAGCCTTCATCAAACCAAGAGACGCTTCTTGGATCAGATCATTCATCGGCGCGCCGTAGCGCTTGAACTTTGACGCCATCGAAATGGCCAGCCGCATATAAGCAGTAATCAAACGGTGAAGAGACTTTTCGCAGCGCTGATCGCGCCATGCATATGCCAGACGCAATTCCGTCTCAGCATCGAGTAGTTCTGCTTTCATCGCACGGCGAGAAAAGGATTGATCCGCGTAGCCATCAAATGCCATGTCTTAACCCCTGTTTTGCAGTCTGTGCGGCGGCTTGATCCGCTGCTATTGTACTGATTACGCGGGGCATTCAGGGTTGGATCACTAATGGTGCAGAAAAACTTGTCAAAAATAACTTTTGTCCTAGGCGGAGCAGCTTCAGGAAAATCTATCTTTGCAGAAACCCTATTTGTTAACAGTGGGTTAACGCGGATTTATCTGGCGACATCCCTGATTTGGGATGATGAAATGCGTGCAAAAATGGAAGCACACAAAATCCAGCGCGGTGCTGATTGGCAAACCATCGAAGAGCCGCGCGATATTGCAAAGGCGCTGCTGGCAGCACCTGCGGGCAGTGTTGTGTTGGTTGATTGCCTGACCATGTGGCTCAACAACATCATGATGGACGACGATAGTCCCGACAGTTGGCGCGCACCCTGGGCCCAAGTTGAAACGGCGCTGGCTGACTGTGCTGCACATATTGTGTTTGTCAGTAATGAAGTCGGCCAAGGCATTGTCCCCGAAAACGCGCTGTCCCGCCGGTTTCGCAACGCGCAAGGCAAGCTCAACCAAGCAGTCGCAGCACGCGCAGACACCGTGGTGAACGTGATCGCAGGTTTGCCGCAAATTCTGAAAGGCGCCCTATGACCCTTTATATGGTGCGGCACGGTCCTACCCACGCAAAAACCATGGTTGGCCACGCGGATATTCCCGCTGATCTGAGCGATACCGCCGCCCTCAAGCGGTTGTCCGATTATTTGCCAGACGTGCCTGTCATTTCATCGGACCTAGTGCGCGCAAGTGCAACTGCGGATGCCATTCAAGCCAGCCGCACACGTCTTCCCCATGACCAAGGATTACGCGAGATTGACTTTGGCGATTGGGATATGAAGCGCTTTGACGAGATAGAAGACCAAGATCACATCCGTCAGTATTGGGAAAACCCCGGCAGCATCGCGCCACCAAACGGTGAAAGCTGGAACGCGGTTTACCGCCGTGTCACGGCCTCAATCGACGCACTTCGCCCGCACGGCGATTTGATTGTGGTGTGCCACTTTGGGGTGATCCTGACCCAAGTTCAGCGGGCTCTTGGAATCTCCGCCTACGAGGCGTTCGGGCACAGGATAGACAACCTGTCTGTGACCCACATCGACGATGAAGCTGCACCCGTTATCAATTTCTGTCCCTAAGTTATCCCAGCTGAAATTGCGTCTATGAGCGGAATAATTGCCACTGGCATAACCATGCAAACCCCGTAGAGTTATGGGATGAAATATCAGCTCACCATCGGCAATCGCCTGTATTTTAGCTGGTCCATCGCGGCCGTAATGATGATCGAACACGCGGGATTGATGGAGTTGGTCGACATAACCACTGTCTACCCCGACCATGAAGCAGACGTGAGACCACGCATCCCACATCTGGCGCCTGCGCGCACTTTGCCGACTTTGACACTTCCCTGCGGAACGCAGCTTGGGGACTCGATGGCCATAGCAGAAGAGCTGGCCAGCCGTCATCCAGACCGCAACATGTGGCCCCACGACCCCAAGGCCCGCGCGATTGCGCGCTACTTGGCAAACGAGATGCACTCCAGCTTTGGGGCATTGCGAAGCAGCTGGCCTGTGAACCTGCGGCATAGTTACAAAGGGTTAACCGCCCCTGAGGATGTCCAAGCCGAACTGGACCGGCTTGAGCTGATCTGGACACACGCGCGTCAAACAACGGGCAGCCAGACGCCGTGGTTGTGTGGTAAATATAGTATCGCAGATGCGATCTATGCGCCGATGGCAACGCGGCTCACCACTTATGGTTTTGGGCTTGGCCCAACATCACAGGCGTATGTCAGTGCACATTTGAGCGACCCTGCCCTGCGCCGGTTACGGGCGGCGGGTCTTGCGAAAGGTGCAGTGGTTCAGGACTGTGAACGGGACTTTGAAAGGGCACCTTGGCCTTTCGTGCCCCCACAGATCGGAACCGCGACACAAGACGGTTCGCAAACTGTGAATACGCATTGCCCCTATTCTGGCAGGCCCGTTGAACACTTTATGCGGCTTGGTGATCATACATACGGATTTTGCAATGCAATGTGCCGCGACAAAACCATGTATGATCCCGAAGCGTGGCCAGAGTTCATGGGAATTTACCAATCGTAAACTATTAACCGCACATACCTAAACATAAGCGCGCTGCCGGTACGTGGTGCGCATTTGGTTAACAAGTATAACGGTAACGAAATGGTTGCGCGCACTTACACGGTTGCATTTGAAGGTGTCGAAGGGCGACTCGTTGAGGTGCAATGCGCTGTGACGGCAGGCATGCCATCGTTCTCCGTTGTTGGACTGCCAGACAAAGCCGTTTCCGAAGCCAAAGAACGCGTCCGTTCCGCGCTTGCTGAACTCGCCATTGCACTGCCATCGCGCAAGATCACCATCAACTTATCACCGGCTGACCTTCCTAAGGAAGGCTCTCATTTAGACCTACCCATCGCCATCGCGCTACTAACCGCCATTGGAATTATTCCCGACGATACAGCTGAAGCAATCGTTTCCATTGGCGAATTATCCCTCGACGGTAGCTTAATTGCCGTATCGGGGGCCTTACCCGCGGCGATGACAGCTGCAGAGAACGAACGCACATTCATCTGCCCCTCACCATGCGGAGCGGAAGCGGCTTGGGTTGGAGGCGCAAAAGTCATTGCCCCATCTTCGCTAAACGAAACACTGCGGCATCTAAGCGGGCAAAGCATCATCGAACCCGCCCAACCCGGTGAGGTCTCCAGCCCAGCGCACCAAAAAGACCTGGCCGAAGTCAAAGGACAGGAACACGCTAAACGCGCGCTCGAAATCGCGGCAGCAGGACGTCACAATTTATTAATGGTCGGCACACCGGGGTCTGGAAAATCTATGCTGGCCGCACGCATGCCATCCATTCTGCCGCTACTTTCACCCACAGAGGCCCTTGAGACATCAATGATCCAGTCGCTTGCAGGATTATTACGCGAGGGCGGAATTTCGCGGCAAGGACCCTTTTGGGACCCGCATCATACGGCTTCAAAACCGGCAATCGTTGGAGGCGGACGCGGCGCAAAACCTGGCCAAATCTCTTTGGCCCACAACGGCGTTTTGTTCTTGGATGAGTTGCCAGAGTTTTCACGATCTGTACTGGAAACACTACGGCAGCCCTTGGAGACAGGCGAGGTGATGGTCGCACGCGCAAACGCTCATGTGCGCTATCCCTGCAAGTTCATATTGCTCGCTGCTGCAAACCCCTGTCGATGTGGCTATCTCTCAGATGCCGCACGCGCATGCGCCAAAGCGCCAAAATGCGGAGACGATTATTTGGGCAAACTATCGGGCCCCCTGTTGGACAGATTTGACTTACGCGTTGATTTGCCACCGGTCCGATTTCAAGATCTTGATGCGCCATCCGCCGGCGAAAGTTCGGCTGTCGTTGCGGCACGTGTAAAGGCCGCGCGCGACATTCAAATCGCGCGCTTTGCAGGATCCGAATTTCGCGTAAATGCTGATGTAGACGGCGCTACATTGGAGCGAATAGCTGCACCTTGTCCCGACGGACGCACGTTGTTGTTGCGCGCCGCAGATCGGTTTGGACTTAGCGCCCGCGGGTACCACCGCGTCCTGCGCGTGGCGCGAACAATTGCGGATCTTGATGGCTGTGAAAACATTGCCCGCCATCACATCGCCGAGGCACTTGGCTTTCGGATGGCAGGCTTCACGCCGTGAAGCGGAAGGCTATTCAGGCGCGCTTAGCTTCAATTGCTTGCCAAATTTTCTCTGCAACGTTAGTTCCGTCAAACCGTTCCAATTCCTGAATGCCCGTCGGAGACGTCACGTTGATTTCGGTCAAATAGTCACCAATCACATCGATACCTACAAAAACCTGCCCCTTTTCGCGCAAAAGCGACCCAATACGCTCACAAATCTCAATATCCCGCGCGGTCAGCGCTACTTTTTCAGGTCGGCCGCCTACGTGCATGTTGCTGCGTGTTTCGCCTTTAGCAGGTACGCGGTTAATCGCACCTACGGGCTCACCATCCACAAGGATCACGCGTTTATCGCCATTGGAAACGTCAGGTAAAAATTTCTGCACAATGAGCGGCTCGCGATTAATGCCGCTGAAAAGTTCGTGCAAAGAAGTGATGTTGTTGTCTGCTTCGGTCAGCTTGAACACACCCGCGCCACCATTTCCGTAAAGAGGCTTGAGGATAACGGTGCCATGTTTCGCTTTGAACGATTTAATCGTCTCCAAGTCACGAGCAACAGTGGTTGGGGGCGTGAGATCGGGGAAATCCAAAACCAACAGCTTTTCGGGATAATTTCTCACCCAGAAAGGATCGTTAACCACAAGCGTGTCCGGATGAATGCGGTCTAGCAGGTGGGTCGTTGTGATATACCCCATATCAAAAGGCGGATCTTGGCGCAGCCAAACCACATCCATCTCTGCAAGATTAACTTCGGTTTTTTCACCTAAGCTGAAGTGATTTCCTTTTTCACGTTTTACTGTGAGCGGCCAACCGGTGGCGGTGATCCGGCCCTCTTGGTACGCAAGCATATCGGGCGTGTAATAAAACAGCTCATGCCCGCGCAATTGCGCCTCTTCGGCGATGCGAAACGTGCTGTCAGCATCAATATCGATTGGGCCAATTGGGTCCATCTGAAAAGCAATTTTCAAGCTCATGGCGCATTCCTTTACTCACTGCGTCATACATGGGGCACAGATGCTGGTAAGGCAATGGGCACAAGAACGGAGCCGATCAATACCCGCCAAAAGCATTTTCGATCACATCGATTGCGCCGTATTGATCCACCAATGCCACGTCAAAGCGCATTGGGGTCAACAGACCCATCGGCTCAGAGCCCACATATTCCAGCGCTGTTCTGCAGATGCGGTCCATTTGACGGCGCGAGAGGCGCTGTGCTGCTTGGGCATGTGTCTTGCTTTTCTTAACCTCGACAAAAACCAACTCATCCGCGTCGCGCACAACCAAATCGATTTCACCTGCACGGCCACGATATCTTTGCTGCAATATCATTTTGCCAGCGCGTTGATAATGTCGTGCAGCGGCACCTTCTGCAGCAAGACCTGCGTGGTAAGATGTTTGGCCCCTGTGCTGCTTGGCAGTAACAGCCGTAGGACGTTCAAGAACCAGTTCTAACATTTAACAATCCCTTCTCTCTAACACAGCTATAACAACGTTTGGTTTCACTCAGCCCGTAGCCTTATGCAAAGCTAACGCTTGTTGGTAAATTTCACGCTTTGGCCTGCCATACATATCCGCAACGATTGCTGCGGCGTCTTTCACCGAATGTTCTGTCAAAGCATCCTTCAAAGCTGCCTCAACATCTTCATCTGTTGCCGAGCCGACGGGCGCTTTGTCTAGCATAACCACCATCTCACCCTTGAACGTGCGCCCTTCTGCCAGGGCTTGTACCTCAGATACAGTCCCGCGCAAAACCTCTTCGAACCTTTTGGTTAACTCTCTTGCAACCGCTATCTGGCGTTCTGGTTCAACGATATCGCTTAAATCTTCTAACATTGCCTTAATGCGTTTGGGGCTTTCGAAAACGATCATTGTTCCATCACTTTTCGCAATGCCCGACAAGAAAGCGCGCCGCGCCCCCTTCGCGTTCGGCACAAAACCCGCAAATGTGAAACGGTCATTCGGCAAACCTGCAACCGTAACCGCCGCAAGCACCGCAGACGGTCCGGGCGCAGAGGTAACCAAAACATCGGCCTCAATCGCACCGCGCATCAATCCATAACCCGGATCGGCCACCAAAGGCGTTCCCGCATCAGACGCATAGGCCACAGATTTGCCCGCCTCTATCGCAGCAATCAATTTCGGGCGGACTTTTTCACCGTTATGATCGTGATAGGACACAAGCTGGCGATCCCCGAGCGCGATCCCGTGAATATCCATCAATTTACGTGTGTTTCGCGTGTCTTCCGCTGCAATCACATCCGCAGAGGCCAATATATCGAGCGCCCGCAACGTAATATCACGCGCTGTACCAATTGGGGTCGCCACAAAATAAAGGCCCGCTGCCAAACGCTCAACACGGTGAACTTGGGAATGATTCATGCCTAGACCCGCCTAGTGATATATCTATGATACGCAGCAAGGGTCCAAAGGTTGGCCCACCACGAGGGAGTTTTGGTTTACCATGGTTACGCGTACACGCAATCGTATCACTTTCAACCCGCGCCGTGCAGCACTGCGCCTTGTGGGGGCAGCTGCGTTGCTTGCCCTTGCCGCTTGCAACCCAACTTCCGTGGGCGGCCTGTCAGGGCAAAGCGTGAACCCAAACAAAACGGTCCAAATCGCGCTGTTGGTGCCAAACGGGTCAGGCCGCGAAAGCGATGCACTTTTGGCACGCAACCTTGAAAACGCTGCGCGTCTTGCCATTGCGGATCAGACGAATGCCAAGATTGACCTACGCGTTTACGACACGGCAGGAACCCCGCAGCAGGCTTCAAACGCCGCAATCGCCGCCGTAAATGACGGCGCCAAAATTATCCTTGGGCCACTTTATGCAGAGGCTGCAAACGCAGCGGCAGTGGCCATCGCTGGCACAAACACAAATGTCTTGGCCTTCTCCAACAACGCATCTATCGCCGGTGGTAACCTTTTCATTCTGGGGCCAACATTTGAGAATACAGCAAACCGTTTGGTGAATTATGGCCGTCAAATTGGCAAAACCAACATTTTGATCGCCCATGCAGACGAACTCGCAGGGCAAGTTGGCCGAGACGCCATCATCAGTGCAGCAAATCGCAATGGGGCTACGATTACGGGCGTTGAAAGCTATCCGTTCAGCCAAGACGGCATCAACAACGCCGCCCGCCGCATCAGCGCGACAGTCAAGGAAACCGGTGCCGATACCTTGTTTGTGACAGCGGGCCCTGAGTCCGACTTGCCGTTTTTGATGACAGCCCTGCCCGAGCGTGGCCTTGGGATGGATATTCAGCTGATGGGACTGACACGGTGGAGCTCACAGCCACAGTCACTTGTCCTGCCAGGCCTGCAAGGTGGTGTGTTCACACTACCCGACCAAGCACTTGAGCGTAACTTCGCCGCCCGCTACCAAGCGGAATATTCCGAACGCCCGCACCCCATCGCAGGTCTTTCCTATGACGGCATCGCTGCAATCGGCGCACTTTTGGCCCAAGGCCGTTCTGACGCCCTGACTTCACCAAGCCTTACCCGCCAATCGGGATTTGTCGGCACCCAAGGCATCTTCCGCCTTCTGCCCGACGGCACAAACGAGCGCGGCCTTGCTGTCGCGAAAATTGAAAACAATCAGGTGGCAATCCTTGACCCAGCTCCCAAAAACTTCAGCGGCGCTGGTTTCTGACGCCGACGATTTTGAACACGAAGGTCCGGAGCCCCTTGTGGCGCCGGCCTTTGTCGTTTTCGATCAAGCCGCAGCCCAAGACGACCTGACGCGCATCCTTGATGACTGTGCGGACGCAAAAGCCATCCGTGCCGCAACCGTAGACTATCTTAAAGACGCAAATGCCAAGGGCCGCGCCGTCATCAAAGAGGCGTTTCTGGCCGAACCAACCCACGCGCGCCCTACAACATCAGCCTATGCATTTTTGACGGACGGACTTGTGCGCACAGTGCATTGGGTTGCCGAGACGTATCTACACCGCAACAGCAATCCCACCAAAGGTGAGCGACTTGCCGTTATTGCCGTGGGTGGCTATGGCCGCGCAGAAATGGCGCCACATTCAGACGTGGACTTGCTGTTTCTCACCCCCACCAAAATCACAGCTTGGGCCGAGAGCACGATTGAATCGATGCTCTACATGCTGTGGGATTTGCGTCTGAAAGTTGGCCAAGCCAGCCGGACCATCGCGGATTGTATCAGACTTGGCCGCGAAGATTTCACCATCCGTACCTCGCTTGTTGAGCAACGCTATATCTGCGGAGATCAGACGTTGGGCGATGAATTACGCGACCAACTTTGGACCGACCTCTTTCAGTCCACGGCGTCCGAATTCATTGAGGCCAAACTTGAGGAACGCGCCGAGCGGCACCGCAAGCAAGGCGGACAGCGCTACATGGTTGAGCCAAATGTAAAAGAAGGCAAAGGCGGTCTGCGCGATCTGCAGTCACTCTTTTGGATGAACAAATACCTGCACGGCGTTGATGACCCCGGCAATCTTGTTGAGCTTGGCGTTTTCACCGATGACGAGTTCGAGACTTTTCTGCGTGCAGAAGACTTTTTGTGGGCAACGCGGTGCCATCTGCATTTGGTAGCTTCACGCCCCGTGGATCAGCTGACGTTTGATATGCAAGTCGAGGTGGCTGATGCGATGGGCTACACCGATCATTCGGGGCGTCGCGGCGTTGAACATTTCATGCAGGCCTACTTCCGTCACGCCACTTCTGTTGGTGAGCTAACCCGCATATTCTTGACGGCCCTTGAGAACGACCACCTCAAATCTGAGCCTATGTTGATGCGTATTTTCAAACGCAAACCACGGGTACGTGCGCCCTTTGCCATTGAGCAAAACCGCATCACGGTGCCTGACCCAGAGGTGTTCGTTGAAACGCCCGTGAATATGCTGCGCATCTTTGAAGAAGCACTGCGCACAGGTACTTTGATCCATCCCAACGCGATGCGGCTTTTGGCCGCCAACATTCCACTGGTCGATAATAACTTGCGCAGCACCCCCGAGGCCAAGCGCATCTTTCTCGACTTGCTTCTCAAACACGACAATCCCGAACGCTCGCTGCGTCGAATGAACGAGCTTGGGGTGCTTTCCGCATTCATTCCCGAATTTGAGCCGATCGTCGCAATGATGCAGTTCAACATGTATCACAGCTACACTGTTGATGAGCACACCATCCAAACGATCAGCCATCTGCACCGCATTGAAAAAGGTGAGCTGCTTGAAGACCTACCCGTGGCGTCTGACATCATTCAAAGCGGCATCAACCGCAAGGTACTTTACGTAGCACTATTGCTGCACGACATCGGCAAAGGACGACCCGAGGACCACTCAATCCTTGGTGCACAAATCGCGCGAAAAGTTTGCCCACGTTTGGGGCTGAGCAAATCAGAATGTGAAACCGTCGAGTGGCTGGTGCGCTACCACTTGCTGATGTCAGACACGGCACAAAAACGCGATATTGCTGATCCGCGCACGGTGCGCGACTTTGCCAAGGCAGTGAAATCTGTTGGGCGGCTGGATTTGTTGTTGCTTGTCACTGTGTGTGACATTCGCGGCGTGGGTCCTGACACGTGGAACAACTGGAAAGCCTCGCTGTTGCGCGCGCTTTACCGCCAGACCCGCCGCGCCCTTGAAGGCGGCATGGAGGCGCTGAACCGTGAAACCCGCGGTGCAGAGGCGAAAAAGGCGTTGCGCGCGGCACTTCCGGATTGGGGCACAAAGGATCTTCGGGTTGAGACAAACCGGCATTACCCTCCGTATTGGCAAGGCTTGCACGTAACAGCCCACGTTGATGTTGCGCATCTGTTGCGCGGCATTGGCGATACGGACATTCGCGTCAAACTGACCATGGATGAAGACCGCGACGCCACCCGCGCGGTTTGTGTCATGGCCGATCACCCAGGCATTTTCAGCCGCATCGCAGGCGCATTGGCCTTGGTCGGCGCAAACATTGTGGATGCACGGACGTTCACCACCAAAGACGGCTACGCAACAGCCGCGTTTTGGGTGCAAGACGCCAATGAGACCCCCTTTGAGGCCAGCCGCCTGCCCCGTCTTGAACAAATGATCGGCAAGACCCTGCGCGGTGAAGTCATCACCCGCGACGCGCTTGCGCCAAAAGACAAAATCAAGAAGCGCGAAAAAGCGTTCCGCGTGCCGACAACAATCACTTTCGATAACGACGGCTCGGATATTTACACAATCATTGAGGTCGACACCCGTGACCGCCCAGGCCTGCTTCATGATCTGACCCGCGCGCTGGCAGCCGCCAATATCAACATCGGCAGCGCGATCATCGCCACCTACGGCGAACAGGTCGTGGATGCCTTCTACGTCAAAGATATGTTCGGCCTTAAGTTCTACTCCGAGAGCAAACAAAAAAGCCTTGAGCGGAATTTGCGCGACGCCATTGAGCGCGGCGTGGAGCGTGCAGCCGAGGCATGAAACGCATACGTCTCATCTCAGGCATGCTCACTGTGGGGGGCTGGACGTTGCTCAGCCGCATTTTGGGGTTTGTGCGCGACATTACCATTGCGGCATTTTTGGGTGCGGGCCCTGTGGCCGAAGCGTTCCTGATCGCATTTTCACTGCCCAATATGTTCCGCCGTTTCTTTGCCGAAGGGGCGTTTAACATGGCCTTCGTGCCCATGTTCTCCAAAAAGCTCGAAGCAAATGACGGCGCCCTGCCTTTCGCCCGTGATGCGTTCACGGGGCTGGCTGCGGTATTGATCGGACTGACCCTGATAGCCCTGTTTGCAATGCCCGCGCTTGTTTACGCCATGGCCGCGGGGTTCGCAGGCGACGCCCGCTTCGATCTTGCGGTAAACTTCGGACGTATTGCTTTTGCCTATATCATCTTCATTTCGCTGGCCGCTCTTTTGTCAGGGGTGCTTAACGCCACAGGCCGTTTTGTAGCGGCAGCCGCAGCACCTGCGTTGTTAAACGTTGTCTTCATCGCGGCACTGATGCTGGCCTATCAAATGGGCTGGGACATGGGGCTTACATTGGCGTGGGCCGTGCCCACTGCGGGCATTGCACAATTCGCTTTGGTCTGGAGTGCCGCTGCGCGGGCTGGCTTTAGGATCACACCCGCCAGATCGCGCATGACGCCCGAACTAAAGCGGCTGATGCTGGTCATGGGGCCCGCGATGCTTGCAGGCGGTGTGGTTCAGATCAACCTTTTGATCGGGCGGCAGATCGCCAGCCAATTTGACGGTGCAATCGCGTGGCTAAATTACGCAGACCGCCTTTATCAGCTGCCCCTTGGTGTTGTCGCCATTGCCATCGGTGTGGTGCTTTTGCCGGACCTCAGTCGCAAGCTGGAGGCCAATGATACCGTTGGTGGCCGTGATGCGTTCAACCGCGCAACAGAACTAAGCCTTGCGCTGACGGTTCCCGCATCCGTCGCCCTTATCGTCATCCCACTGCCACTGATCAGTGTGCTCTTTCAACGCGGCGCATTTGCTTTCACTGATGCCCAAGCAACCGCGTGGGCTGTGGCAATCTACGGGCTTGGGCTTCCTGCGTTTGTGCTTCAAAAAACGCTGCAGCCGCTTTTCTTTGCCCGTCACGACACAAAGCGACCTTTCTATTTTGCGCTGGTCTCCCTGTTCATCAATGCCGTGGTGGCGGTGGGGCTTTCGCCGCTTATCGGATTTACAGCCGCCGCGTGGGGCACGTCTCTGGCGGGATGGGGCATGGCGGCACTACTATGGATCAAAACCAAACCTATGGGCGATGCGGCCGGTTTTGACGCCCGCTTCAAAATACGCCTGCCGCGGATCATTGCAGCCTCAGGTATTATGGGTGCCAGCCTATGGGGCGTTGCAAGCACGCTGACACCAGTCCTTTATGACAGCCCGTGGCGCGGGCTTGGGCTGCTTGCGCTTTGCGCCACAGGGATCGTTGTGTACGGCGTTGCAGGGCAAATTTTAGGCGCCTTCAAAATGCAGGATTTCCGGCAGGCACTGCGCAGATAAATCAGTTGCGGCGAATGCGTGCCAAAATGCCAGCCCAACCACCGGGGCGCACAATTCCGCTAAGCAAAAAACCTGCTCCAAAGCCAACTGCATCCGCAATCCATGTGCTGTTAGATCCGAACAACAAGGCAAAAAGCAGCTGAATGCCCAGCAAGAACCCGATCAACATGAACGCGCGCACTTGTGGCTCGCCGCGCGCCGCAAGCTGTGCCGCCAATAAATACGTGAACGCGCCAATAAGACCGTACGCACCGGGATAGCCTCCCACCAGTGGCGACGGATCATCAAATGCCAGCCCAAAAGCCAAAGCACCCACGATGGATGAGACGAAGAACACCAAAAACGCCGCAACACCGCCAAACGCATCGGACACAGATTTGCCAAGCGCCAACACGAACACCCCCGCAAAGAGGGCCTGCGTCAGGGAAAGGTGCACGAAGGGGTAAGTAAGAAACCGCTTCAATCGGTCCAGCGTCCAAATTCCGCGCTCAAGACCATCATCTATGATCTGGCCGTAAAAGCCGTAGTCTTGGATCGCAGCCAGCCGCCAACCTGACGCCTCAGGGCCACCTACGAAACCAGTCCCCCCAAGCGCAAACATCAACTCGGGGATCACAAATCCCGCAGTAAGCAAAAGCACAACGGGGTGCAGAGGGTGGACAACAGGTTGTTGGTTCATCTTGTCGGCTCCTTGACGGATTGCTGTGTCATAGGTAATCGCTGCGACAGTTTTGCACCAGATGGAATGTCAGTCATGAGCACGTCACAGTTCACCCCACGCGTCTTTTCCGGCATCCAGCCATCTGGTGGGTTGACCCTTGGCAACTACCTTGGCGCGATGAAACGCTTTGTGGACATGCAAGACGCCGGCACCCACGAAACGATTTACTGCATGGTGGATTTGCACGCGATCACTGTCGCCCAAGACCCCAAAGATCTTGCTCATAACACACGCGAGCTTTGCGCAGGCTTCATCGCCAGCGGCATTGATCCCGAGAAATCCGTTTTGTTCAACCAATCCCAAGTCCCCGAGCACGCGCAACTGGGATGGATTTTCAACTGCGTGGCGCGCATGGGCTGGATGGGCCGCATGACCCAGTGGAAAGACAAAGCGGGCAAAAACGCAGAACAAGCCTCGCTTGGGTTGTTTGCCTACCCTGCCCTGATGGCCGCAGATATTCTGGTTTATCACGCCACGCACGTGCCTGTGGGCGAAGATCAAAAACAACACCTTGAGCTGACCCGCGACATTGCCGCCAAATTTAACCACGACTACGGCGTCGACTTTTTCCCAATCACCGAACCGGTGATTGAAGGGGCCGCCACCCGTGTGATGTCATTGCGCGATGGCACCAAGAAAATGTCAAAGTCTGACCCGTCTGACCTGAGCCGGATCAACATGACAGATACCGCCGACGCGATTGCCAAAAAGATCCGCAAGGCCAAAACAGATCCCGAACCGCTTCCCGAAGCGCTTGATGGGTTGGACGAGCGCCCAGATGCGCGCAATCTTGTGAACATCTATGCCGCTTTGGCCGAAATCACCCCACAGCAGGTGCTGGACCAGCATGCTGGCTCTCAGTTTGGCACGTTCAAGCCTGTGCTGGCCGATCTGGCTGTTGAAAAGCTTGCCCCCATCGGCACTGAAATGTCACGATTGATGGAAGACCAAGCCGAGATCGACCGCATTCTGGCCCGCGGTGCAGAACGGGGCCGTGAGATTGCAGCGCCAATTCTTGCAAAAACACTCGAAATTGTGGGGATGGTCCGCTAACGCACACCACCCCCTTGGCACATGGAACAGGCGCCTTATGTCTGGCTTCATGACAGACCTTTCCGAAGCCGACATCAGCGCCATCATTGAAATGGCCCTCTCCGATCACACTGCATTTGCCGATATCGAACGCGAATACGGTCTGAAGGACAAAGAGGTCAAAGCGTTGATGCGCTCAAACCTCAAAACATCAAGCTACCGCACGTGGCGAAAAAGGGTACGCACCTTTGGTGATCGGCGCGCGCATTACAAATAGTCACATCTTTCGATTGCCAGCGACGTGCACTGCGGTCATGATCGCATCGGTTAGCATCCCGAGGGAGGGGAAAGATTATGCGTAAGTTCCTTGTTGTCTTGGACGACAGTCGCGAATGCCTCAACGCAATGCGGTTTGCGGCCATGCGTGCGTCCAAAACTGGTGGCGGCGTGGAAATCCTCTCGGTCATTCCACCAGAGGAGTTCAACCACTGGATCGGTGTTGCCGACATCATGCGCGCCGAAGCCCGCGAGCGGATCGAAGTGCATTTTGAGGTCTACGCCAAATGGATGCGCGACAAACTCTCGATTGAGCCAGAATTGGTGATCCGTGAAGGCCGCCCGTCCGAAGAAATCGTCCAGCAGATTATGGATGATCCAGAAGTCGGTATTTTGGTGTTGGGCGCAGCGACAGACAAAAAAGGCCCTGGCCCGCTTGTCACGCAAATGACCAAAAACGCAGGCGCGCTTCCCGTGCCAATGACGATTGTTCCCGGCGACATCAGCAAAGAAAAGCTGGAAGCGATCACTTAAATTACGTTTTAGAACCATTCTAAACTATTGACTAAATGGCGCAGCGATCGCATATCTGATGCAAAGGAGACCTTTCCGATGTTCATTCAAACCGAGTCTACGCCAAACCCTGCCACGTTGAAGTTCCTCCCGGGACAAGAAGTGCTCGATATGGGTACGGCAGATTTCACGACCCCAGAAGCCGCGGCCTCATCGCCGCTGGCCACGCGTCTTTTCGCGGTGCAAGGTGTAACGGCTGTGTTCTTCGGTCTGGACTTTGTGACAGTGACCAAAGCTGATGACGCCGAGTGGGATCACCTGAAGCCAGCCCTTCTTGGCGCGATCATGGAGCATTTCCAGTCCGGTCAACCTGTTATGGAAGGCGAAAACACCTCGTCTGGTCACGCTGAACATACTGGCGAAGACGGCGAGATTGTTGGCCAGATTAAGGAACTTCTCGACACGCGCGTGCGTCCGGCAGTTGCCCAAGATGGTGGTGATATTACGTTCCACGGCTTTGATCGCGGCATCGTATATCTGCACATGCAAGGTGCTTGCGCGGGATGCCCATCATCTACGCTGACCCTTAAAATGGGCATTGAGAACTTGTTGCGCCACTATATCCCCGAGGTGATAGAAGTGCGCCCAGTCGCCGCGTGATCCTCGCCTTCGACACCTCTGGCCCACATATCGCCGTCTGCCTTTTGGACGGCGATACCGTTTGTGCCGCCTCGTTCGACGAAATGGCAAAAGGCCAAGCCGAACAGCTATTTCCCAAGATTGAGGACGCGCTTGCAGAGGCCGGCGCGACCTATGCCGACATCACACGTATAGGCGTGGGCACGGGGCCCGGAAATTTCACGGGCATTCGCATTTCCGTTTCTGCAGCGCGCGGTTTGGCGTTGTCGCTTGGGGTTCCAGCAATTGGCGTGACCGCGCTTGAAGCCTACGCGCTTGATGCCCCGCAGCCATTTGTGTCGCTTGTGGATGCAAAGCGCGGCAACGTCTACGCCCAGCGCTTTGACACAGATCCAACAGAACCAGTTTTCACGGATGCCCAAGGCGCGAACCCAGATGGAATCGCAACTGTTACGGCGCAGACTGCAGCGCATCAAATTGCTGTGGCAATCGCAAAGCTTACCGCTGCGAAATCGCCCCAAGACGCCCCGCCGAAGCCATTTTATATGCGCCCAGCTGATGCCGCCCCCTCACGAGACACGCCCCCGCGCATTTTGGCATAGGCAATGACGACGCCTGTATCCCCCAAAACCCAACTTACGCCAGAGGCCATGGCCCAAACGCACGCCGCGGCTTTTGAGTTAACCCGTCCGTGGTCGGCACATGAGTTTTCTGACCTGATTGAAAGCCCCACTTGTTTTGTGGTCGGCGACGCGCAGTGTTTTGCCCTTTCTCGGATCATCGCAGATGAGGCGGAACTTTTGACCATCGCGACCCATCCGGATCACCTACGACAAGGCCACGCCAAAGCCGTGATGGACAGCCTTCATTCTCAATTGCAAACGCGCGGCGCAGTGCAGATATTTCTTGAAGTGGCTGCACCGAATCTAGGCGCGTTGGCGCTGTATGAAAGCCTCGGCTACCTGCATGTTGGTCGCCGCAAAGCCTACTACACCCCAACATCTGGTGGTGAGGCTCTCGATGCTATCGTAATGCAGCGTAAATTGCCTATTTAACGCACATTTTTATGCGCTAGCTGCGGCTACACGTTACGGAAATATGAATCGCACTTGACCCCCCGCGCGCCCTGCCGCTTACTGTCGCTCATAAGGGTGTGGGTTGCCAATTTGGCATGGCCTGCGCTCTGCGAGGGCGACAATGAAATCTGCGATTTGGCGTGCCTCGTCTCGATTTAGAAATCCTTGGGGAGATACTCATGACAATCATGACGAAACTGATGAGCGCCGCAACTGGTCTTGCTCTGACCGCAACTGCTGCTGTTGCTGATCCTGCGATCATTTTCGATTTGGGCGGCAAGTTCGACAAATCGTTCAACGAAGCTGCGTTCAATGGCGCATCACGTTGGGCCGAAGAAACTGGTGGCACATTCAAAGAGATCGAATTGCAGTCAGACGCACAGCGCGAGCAAGCTCTGCGCCGCTTTGCGGAATCCGGTGCTAACCCAATCGTCATGGCAGGTTTCGCGTTCGGCTCAGCACTAAGCGAAGTTGCACCTGACTACCCTGACACAAAATTTGCGATCATCGACATGGTTGTAGACCAGCCAAACGTTCGCTCTGTTGTATTCAACGAGCACGAAGGTTCATACCTTGCGGGCATCATGGCGGCGAACGCATCTGAAACTGGCACAGTTTCATTCATCGGTGGCATGGACATTCCGCTGATCCGCCGCTTTGCGTGTGGCTATGCGCAAGGCGCAAAAGCAGCAAACGCTGACATCACAGTGATCTCCAACATGACCGGCACAACTGGTGCGGCGTGGAACGATCCGGTAAAAGGTTCCGAGCTGACCAAAGCGCAAATCAGCCAAGGTTCTGACGTTGTTTATGCAGCGGCAGGCGGCACCGGTCTGGGTGTTCTGCAGACCGCAGCTGACGAAGGCATTTTGTCTATCGGCGTGGACAGCAACCAAAACTACCTGCACCCAGGAAAAGTTCTTACATCAATGCTCAAGCGCGTGGACAATGCTGTCTACAACGCGATGCTTGACGGCACAGACATGGAAACAGGCTTCAATGTCATGGACCTGTCAAACCGTGGTGTTGGCGTTGCGCTCGATGAGAACAACGAAGGCCTCGTAACTTACGCGATGCTGTCTGAGACATATGCAGCGGCTGACAAAATCATAAGCGGCGACATCAAAGTGCATGACTACATGTCAGACGAATCCTGCCCTGCGCTGGACTTCTAAGACGTAATACCTATCGGGCCGCGCGGAAGACAATCTGCGCGGCCCTTTCCTATTCAGACAACGCAGGCGTTCATTTCTGATGACTGATATTGCTCCCGCCATCGAACTTAAGGGCATCTCAAAAGCCTTTGGACCGGTGCAAGCCAACAAAGACATTTCAATTCGCGTAATGCCCGGCACAATCCACGGGATTATCGGTGAAAATGGCGCAGGCAAATCAACTCTGATGAGCATCCTTTACGGCTTTTACAAAGCCGACAAAGGCGAGGTTTTCATCAGCGGCCGAAAAACAGAAATTCCTGACAGCCAAGCCGCGATTGCCGCAGGCATTGGGATGGTGTTCCAGCACTTTAAACTCGTTGAAAATTTTACAGTTCTTGAGAATGTTGTATTGGGCGCAGAAGATGGCTGGAGCCTTGGCCCGTCACTGCGCAAAGCGCGCAAAGAGCTGATTAACCTTGCGGATGAATACGGCTTGAACGTGGATCCTGATGCCTTGATTGAAGAAATCGGCGTGGGGATGCAGCAGCGCGTGGAAATCCTTAAGGCGCTTTACCGGCAAGCGGACATTTTGATCCTTGATGAGCCAACGGGTGTGCTAACCCCCGCAGAGGCAGATCAGCTTTTCCGCATTCTGCAGCGCCTGAAGGCCGAAGGAAAAACGATTATCCTCATCACACACAAGCTGCGTGAAATTATGGATGTCACCGATACCGTCAGCGTGATGCGGCGCGGTGAAATGACCGCCACGGTCAAGACATCTGAGACAAGCCCGCAACAACTGGCCGAGCTGATGGTAGGCCGCAAAGTGTTGCTGCGCGTTGATAAAACACCCGCAAAACCGCGCGAGGCTGTCCTTGAAGTAAAAGGCCTTAACGTCACAGATGACAAAGGCGTTCATCGCCTCAAGGGCATTGATTTGACTGTGCGCGCAGGCGAGGTATTGGGCATTGCTGGCGTGGCTGGCAACGGACAGTCAGAGTTGCTTGAAGTCTTGGGCGGCATCCAATCCGGCGAAGGTTCAGTCAAACTGAACGGCGCTGAAATTGATCTGACGGGACGCCATTCAGACGGACAGTCACGGCGCGCACGGGGCATTGCGCACGTTCCCGAAGACAGGCAACGCGAAGGCCTAATTATGAATTTTGCCGCGTGGGAAAACACCGGCTTCGGGTATCATCACGATGACCGCTACAACCGCAGCCGCCTGATGATGGACAACGCCGCACTACGCCAAGACACTGAAGAAAAGATGGACCGCTTCGACGTGCGCCCGCCCAATCCAAAGCTGGCGGCCAAATCCTTTTCGGGAGGCAACCAACAAAAAATCGTTCTGGCCCGCGAGATTGAGCGCAACCCGGACTTGTTGCTGATCGGTCAACCCACCCGCGGTGTGGACATTGGTGCAATCGAATTCATCCACCAACAAATCGTCGCCCTGCGCGATCAAGGCAAAGCGATCTTGCTGGTCTCGGTCGAGTTGGAGGAAATCCTCGCGCTATCTGACCGGATTGCTGTCATGTTTGACGGCCAAATAATGGGCGAACGTTTGCCCGATGAGACAGACGAAAAAGAGCTGGGCCTGATGATGGCTGGCATGACTCGTGAGGCAGCCGCCATGCAGCCTCAAAACGCAGCACAGGAGGGCTAGAGCATGGATGTGATCCCAAAGTGGGCCGACGCGGTTTTGGTCCCTCTTATTTCACTTATTCTTGCCGCAGTACTTTCGGCGCTTGTGATCCTTGCCATCGGTGAGGACCCTGTTGCGGCTGCAAAGCTCATGGTCGAAGGCGCTATTGGTTCGACCTACGGCTGGGGCTACACGCTTTATTACGCGACCAACTTTATTTTCACAGGCCTTGCCGTATCGGTCGCGTTTCATGCGCGCATGTTCAACATTGGCGGCGAGGGACAGGCCATGCTTGGCGGTTTGGGCGTGGCATTGGTATGTCTTTATATTCCGTTCCCGCACTGGGCACTGGCTTTGCCCGTAGCGATTATCGGCGCTGCTGCCTTTGCCGCAATTTGGGCCGCGATCCCAGCATATTTACAGGCCAAACGGGGCAGCCACATTGTTATCACCACAATCATGTTCAACTTCATTGCAGCAGCGCTTTTGAACTACCTGTTGGTGGGTATGCTCAAACCCTCAGGTGCGATGGATCCGGCAACCGCAAAGTTTGCAGCCACTACGCACCTTCCGACCTTCCAAGATTTGTTCAGCTGGGGTGAAAAGCCAGTGTTCCGTGGCGCACCCGCAAACGTCAGCTTTTTCGTCAGTTTGCTGGCCTGCGTCGCCGTTTGGTTCTTGATCTGGCGGACCCGTCTGGGCTTTGAAATTCGCGCCTACGGCGAAAGCGAAAGCGCTGCGAAATACGCGGGTATCAGCCCCACCAAAATTATCATGATCTCAATGATCATCTCGGGCGCATTGGCGGGCTGCATGGCGATCAACAACGTCATGGGCGAGGCAGAGCGTCTGGTGTTAGGCAGTGTCGAGGGCGCAGGTTTCATCGGCATCGCGGTGGCATTGATGGGCCGCAGCCACCCGCTTGGGGTGCTTCTTGCCGCGATCTTGTTTGGCTTTTTGTATCAGGGGGGTGCAGAACTGGCGCTTTGGACGAACATCCCCCGTGAGTTGATCATCGTCATTCAGGCCCTAGTCATCATGTTCACAGGGGCGCTCGACAACATGATCCGCATGCCCCTTGAGAAAATATTCTTGATGATGCGCAAAGAGGGAGCAGCATAATGTGGGATTTTCTGAACCTCTTTTCCGTCCCCGTTCTTGAGACATCAATCCGCTTGGCCACACCCTTGTTGTTGGCGTGCCTTGCAGGACTGTTCAGCGAACGTGCGGGTATTTTTGACATCGGCCTTGAAGGCAAAATGTTGATTGCCGCGTTCTTTTCTGCCGCGATCAGCTTCAACACAGGCTCTGTGTGGCTTGGGCTTGGGGCCGGTATTTTGGCCTCAGTCACCTTGTCGATCATCCACGGGCTGGCCTCGATCACATTCCGTGGCAACCAACTGATCTCTGGCGTGGCAATCAATTTTCTCGCTGCAGGCATGACCGTTTTAATTGCGCAAAGCTGGTTCAAACAAGGCGGGCGTACGCCCCAGCTTGAGGGCGCTGCGCGGTTCAACCCAATTGAATTTCCATTCGCCGAAACCTTCATGCCCGTGCCCGTTGCAGGACCGGTCTACGCTAGCCTAATCGGCGGGCACGCTCTGTTGGTTTATGTGGCAATCGCAATGGTGCCCCTGACCTGGTGGGTCCTGTTTCGCACACGCTTCGGCCTGCGCCTACGCGCCGTCGGCGAGAACCCCGCCGCGGTCGATACTGCAGGCGTTTCCGTGGTTGGTCTGCGCTATGCGGCAGTCCTGATTTGCGGTGTCTTGTGCGGGCTTGCGGGTGCCTATTTGGCGACAGCGCTGCAGGCAGGTTTCGTCAAAGATATGACCGCAGGTCGTGGCTACATCGCCCTTGCCGCGCTGATCTTTGCCAAGTGGCGGCCGTGGTACGCATTGGCCGCGTGTCTGCTGTTTGGCTATCTACAAGCGATCGCCTTGCGTCCTGATCTTTTGACCGCTGCGTTTGGGTTCAAAGTGCAAATCCAATTGCTTGACGCATTACCGTACATTTTGACAGTCGTGATCTTGGCCGGATTTGTGGGCAAAGCCATTCCCCCACGGGCTGGCGGCGCGCCATATGTGAAAGAGCGGTAAGACAACTGGACTCATAGTGCCTTTCAATTTGGCGGTTGAAGTCAGGCCAGAATAGGTTGAAGGGAAGCCATGCAAATCTACCTGCCCATCGCGGAAGTTTCCGTTAACGCATTTCTGTTGTTAGGTCTCGGCGGCATCGTCGGTATCTTGTCAGGGATGTTTGGCGTGGGTGGTGGTTTTCTGATGACCCCCTTGCTGTTCTTTATCGGCATCCCGCCCGCAGTTGCTGTGGCCACTGAAGCAAACCAGATTGTAGCCTCGTCGTTCTCTGGTGTGCTTGCGCATTTCAAACGAAAAACCGTTGATTTCAGGATGGGCACCGTACTGCTTGTGGGTGGCCTGATCGGCGCTGCACTGGGTGTGGTTGTTTTCAACTACCTGAAGTCCTTGGGACAAGTCGATCTGCTGGTAAAGCTTTGCTACGTCGTCTTTTTGGGCGTTGTTGGCGGCTTGATGTTTATCGAAAGCCTCAACGCAATCCGCCGCACCAACGCCCCTGCGGGTACGGCACCGCGCAAACGTAAGAACCACACGTGGATTCACGCGCTGCCGTTCAAGATGAAGTTCCGCGTCTCGGGCCTCTATATTAGTGTGATCCCGCCTGTGATCGTTGGTGTTGTCGTGGGTATTCTGGCAGCAATCATGGGTGTTGGCGGTGGCTTTATCATGGTGCCTGCGATGATTTATCTGCTTGGCATGCCTACCAAAGTCGTTGTGGGTACATCCCTTTTTCAGATTATCTTTGTAACCGCGTTCACCACAATGTTGCACGCCACAACAAACTATACCGTGGATATGATGCTGGCGGTTTTGCTGTTGGTCGGCGGCGTTATCGGCGCACAGATCGGCACGCGGATCGGCGCCAAGATGAAGGCAGAGCAGCTGCGTATTTTGCTAGCACTGATGGTGCTTGGCGTCTGTTCCAAGCTTGCACTGGATCTTCTGCTGACCCCGTCGGAACTGTATTCTATCGGCTTGGGAGGGCACTAGATGCTACGTGCTTTTCTCATCGCGCTTTTGCTGGCGACACCGGCCGCTGCGCAGAACTTAGTACTTGGCCTGTCCGAGAGCGAAGTGGCCATTACAACAACCTTCGATGGCTCAGACATTTTGGTTTTTGGTGCAATCAAGCACGAAAGTGCGGTGACGCAAGAAGCCAAGCTTGACTTGATCGTCACCGTAAAGGGCCCCGATCAAGCAACCACAGTTTACCGCAAAGACCGCCGCTTTGGCATATGGGTGAACGCCGCAACCGTTGAGGTCGACGCAGCGCCATCGTTTTACGCGATCGAAACAACGCGCCCCATCGCAGATATCTTGGGTGAAGAGGCCGATCGCTATTACGAGATCACCCTACCCCGCGTCATCAAGCCAAGCGCAGAGGGCCATGGCGAAAACGATGTGGCGCTATTCACCGAAGCTTTGATGCGCATCCGCCAAGACGCCAACAAATACCAATTGCGCGAATGGGATGCCGCACTAATCGACAATACGTTGTTCCGCACAGACGTTGAGTTGCCCGCCAACCTTGTTGAAGGTGCCTACGAAGTCAGCGTTTTTCTGTTGAAAGACAAAAAAGTCATCTCAACCTACAGCACTGTTCTTGATGTGCGCAAAGCGGGGCTTGAACGTTGGATGTACAACCTGTCACGCCAACAACCGTTCTACTACGGCATCTTGTCGCTGATCATTGCAATCAGTGCCGGCTGGGGTGCATCAGCAATTTTCCGTGTGTTCCAACGATAAGAAAACGGTATCCAATATCGTCAGCCGCGCCCGATATGAGGCATTGCGCTGGCCATCACCATCATGGTTTGGACGTTGGCTTCCTCTGGCAAACTGGCCATGTGAAAGACGGACTTCGCCACATCTTCAACTGCCATTGTCGGCAATGGTGGCAAGCCTTCGGCCGCGCGCTTTACTTCAAGGTTCGCCACTAAATCTGTACGGGCATTACCAATATCAATTTGACCGCAAGCAATGCCAAACGGACGCCCATCAAGCGTGATCGTCTTGGTCAGACCAGAAACGCCGTGTTTTGTTGTCGTGTAACACGTCGACCCTTCGCGCGGGGTATGCGCACTGATCGAGCCGTTGTTGATGATCCGACCGCCCTGATCGGATTGGTGCCGCATGGTTCGAAACGCAGCACGGGCACACAAAAACATCCCCGTTAAGTTCACATCAACGGTCGCCTGCCAATCGGCCAGCTGGATTTCATCAATGCTCATTTGCGGCCCAAACTGGCCCGCGTTATTGAACAAAACATCTAAACGGTGATTGCCTAAAAAGGTTTCAAACGCAGCATCAACCGCTGCTTCATCAGTCACGCTACACGGTAGACAAACGGCGTTCTCATGGCCATCTGCTATGCCTTCCAATGCAGATACCGTACGCGCCATCAGACCAACGCGCCAACCGTTCTGCAAGAAATAGCGTGCTGTTACTGCGCCAATGCCGCTGCTCGCACCAGTAATGATAATCGACTTCATGAGTTTGCCTCCAAAGGTTCAGCTTCAAGGGTAAGCGGTGCGGGCTTGCTCGGCAAATCATCAATGATCAGCGGCCCCTTGGGACGGGCCAACGCAGCACGTACACACCAATGGAGGCGAGTCTCTGCACGCGTGATTGCAACATATGCCAAGCGCTTCCACAGCGGCTGCCCCGCCTCAGAACGGCCCATGCGCGCGGCAACAAAAATATCTGGCGCAAACACCTGCACTTCATCCCATTGCGAGCCCTGCGCCTTGTGAATTGTCACCGCAGCACCGTGGAGAAAAGTAGCGCCCATGCGGGCAGCAAACGGAATGACAGGTTCTTCCTCGCCGGGCTTTTCTAACTTCATAATTGACGCGGCACTCACCTGCGGGTCCTCTGCCCCCATGACGTGCAGGCGTGAAAAGCCAGGCTTGCGGCCAAGGCCCATATAGATGACCTGCGCGCCCTTAATCAGACCTCGCGCCTCAAGATCGAGCCGCTTTTTGCGGTGCTTCATGGGCAATTCAATACCATCACAAATAAGCGGCTCACCTTCCAGCAGCTCTTCTTCGGGCGCGCTGTAAGCGCCGCGAAACGCATTGATCAGTTTGATCCGCGTCGCGTTACGCCACACAAGACACGGCGAGCGAGCCATCAAATCGCAATTCACCCGCTCGGCCCATACGACCCGATCATCTTTTTGGGAGGCGTCTTTCACCATCTGTTCAAAGTGATGAAACTCAAGCGACGGGTCCGCCAGCGCATGGGCCAAATCAAGAATGGGATTGTCTTTAGTTTGCCGGTGGACACGGCTCAGCTCAAGCTTGCGTGGCCCCTTAAGACCATCAAACACCATCCCACCAGACTGATTAACGGGTGCAAGCTGTGCGGGATCGCCAAACAACACAAGCGTTGGGAAAATTTCCTGAAGGTCTTCGTACTGCTTAGCGTCCAACATCGAAGATTCATCGATGAACCCAATATCAAGGGGGTTCTCACGCCGTTTCCAGCCCGTAATAAAATCAGATCCGCGCAAGCCCGCCGCAGCAAGCGCACCCGGTATTGATTTGTTGGTCTGATAATATGCCCACGCGCGATCAAGCGCCAAATCCGTCAGGTCTTCTACGTCAGGCCGCTCAAGCGTGTTGCCTGCCAACCATTCAGCAATTTTTTCATACTCCGGATCATACATGGGCGTGTACAAGATCCGGTGGATCGTCGTTGCGGGAACACCGCGGTTACGTAGCACACTTGCAGCTTTGTTGGTGGGGGCAAGAATGGCCAGCGTGCGTTTGTCTTTTGATTTACGGGACTCGTAATCGCCTGAAACAACCTCAACACCGGCGGCTTCAATGGCACGGTACAATTCGGCCAGCAGCAGTGTTTTACCGCTGCCAGCCTTGCCGATCACGGCCATCACGCTGGATTTACTGTCTTGTGGCGGCAGCACCACATCGTTTTCAATATCGACGCCCACGCGCTTCAACAGATCAGAAATGCTGTCAAATGCGTGGGCTTGGTCTTCAGAAAACTGGATGCTGGGTGTGCTCATGCCGCGACACTATATCGGCGCACCAGTCGCTGCCAGTGGCTGTCTCAGCTTGGGCTGGAGTTTTTGCATTTAACGTTTGCAAAGACGCCTTGAACCACTGAGCCGACGTTGCTGCCTCAATGCCCAAGCGTGCATACGTCTTTGCCCAGGCCTCATCTTGCATCTGCCAAAGGCCTACGCAAATTTCGCCCGCACCCGAGCCCGCCTGCCCGATGATATCAGGGCTTACACCGTATAAACGATAAATCCGCGCCATCCGCGGGTCAAAAACACCAATGTAGTGGCGCAAAGAAAAGCGTTGCATGACCTCGCCTGCCCCAAGCACCAATGCCGCCGCACAGGAACGCGTGTCATCTGCGCGCGGGCTGATGCAGAACCGCGTACATTCCCAAATAAGCGGGCTTTCGATATGCACTCCACCGGTAAGGTGGGCAAAATGGTCATGCACCATGGTCCGGCCTGTTGTCGGCAAGAACCGCATTGAGCCCCCGTGGGTGCCATCGGGCAGTTCCCAAATGACATAGAGCGGGCACATGTCGTCGTACTCGTCACGCTCATGCCCGTTATGATCGACGCTTACTTCCCATCCAAGACGGTCTTTGAACTGAACCGCCCTATCCCGGAACATGGTCTGTGCAAGGCGTGGAAATTGGTCGAGCTGATCTGCGTAGATGTAGCGAAGCATGCGGGCGTCCTATCAATGATGAAGGTGGCTCCTGTCGCAAACCGGACAGGAAGATCGCCTCATCATGTGTTTAGGCCTGTTAAAGGCTGCTTACGCCAACGCGCGGCGGCAGAGCGCCGAACGCAACACCAAAGGGCGTGTTTGCGCTATACGACGATCAATCCTTTGGTCAGCGCACGAGCAACCGCATGGGTGGTGTTAAGCGCCCCCAGTTTATGACGCGCGCCCTCAACATAGACCCGAAGCGTGTGCTCTGAAATCTGCAAATCATGAGCCGCCTGAGAGCGTGAGTATCCCCTTGCAAGCAGCGCCATCGCTGAAAGTTCACGGGGCGAAAGATTTACGATTGTGTTATCAAAGCCTGTGTCAAAATCGAGGGCACGCTCATTAAACTTATGGGCGATAATGATCAGAGACTGCTGATTTAAATCAATAAATTCTGCCCATGCCTCATCGTTGGTGTTCGCGTTGCACGACAATAAAGCAAACTGACCAGACGGCCCACGCACCGGAACGGACAGCCCTTGATTGCCTACACCGTATTCAATGGCCTCGCGCAAAAACGCTTTGGCCCCCTTACTGGACCAATCAAGGTCTTTCCAATTTAGCGGATGAAATCGCTGTAGCGCGCCAAGGATAACGGGGTCCATCCGCAGGTAGTCCTTTTCGACGTACCGATCGACCCACTCGGTACTGTAGGTGCCTGCTCCAAAGCGCTCACCAACCGAATTAACCCAATGGTAAATAAAATGATCTAATTTGTAATAATCCCGAAGGTTCTCGGTAATCCGTTGAAAATCCTCAAGCGTGTTCGCTTGCTCGAGGTCGTTCACGATACTCTCCAGTGCCCCACTCATTGAGTGCGTCTCCCCTGGCGGCCAAGATGTCACTTGCCGCAATCAAAGCGACGTCATCAAGATGCTCAGCCAAGCGCCCCAAACCATTGGAACGGGCGAAAACACGAAGATCTACGAGGACGTCTAATATCCATTCATTCTGCATCTACACTCATCCTAAAATAGTTAATCTCACATAAACACAACTTTAACTTGTATTTATTTTATATGAAATTCGCGCATCCTAGCTCCCCAGATATAGTGAGGCAGTTAAATCTAAGTCGTTCAAAACGAAAGAAGCCCAACACCTTCATGGCATTGGGCTTCGATTCGGCGCGCAGGGGGAGCCTGCAAACCGCTATAAAGGTTACTTTCCGGCCTCAACCGTATCGATCAGCGTCCGCAGACCGGTCTTTGGCGCTTGAACCAATACGGACATATTGCCCGGCTTATGCTCGTTCCGGAGCATTTTCATGTGCGCCTCTGGCAGGTCGTTCCATTCAAAAACTTCCGACATGCAAGGGTCAAGACGTTCCTCTACCATCAATTGGTTCGCTGCAGCCGCTTGCTTGAGGTGCGCAAAGTGCGAGCCCTGAAGACGCTTTTGGTGCATCCACATATAACGGACGTCAAAGGTCATGTTGAAGCCAGTCGTGCCAGCACAAATCACGACCATACCACCTTTCTTGCACACGAAGGTCGAGACCGGGAAGGTGGACTCACCAGGGTGCTCGAACACCATATCTACGTTGTTACCTTTGCCGGTAATCTGCCAAATCGCAGCACCAAACTTACGCGCGGCACGGAACCACTCGGCATATTCAGGTGTGTTAACTGTTGGCATCTGGCCCCAGCAATCAAAGTCATTGCGATTCAAAACGCCCTTGGCACCCAGTGACATCACGAAATCGCGTTTACTTTCGTCCGAGATAACGCCGATTGCGTTGGCACCAGCAGTCTTAATTAGTTGGATCGCGTAGGATCCAAGCCCACCAGATGCGCCCCAAACAAGAACGTTCTGACCCGGCTTAAGATCATGAGGCGCGTGGCCAAACAGCATCCGGTACGCAGTGGCAAGCGTAAGAGTGTAGCAAGCGCTTTCCTCCCACGTCAGATGCTTTGGACGCGGCATCAATTGTTGCGATTGCACCCGCGTGAACTGGCTGAACGAGCCGTCAGGTGTCTCATATCCCCAAATCCGTTGGCTTTGCGAGTACATCGGATCACCGCCGTTACACTCCTCATCATCGCCATCATCTTGGTTGCAATGGATCACAACTTCGTCGCCAACTTTCCAGCGCGTCACTTTATCACCCACAGCCCAAACAATGCCCGACGCATCAGAACCCGCAATATGATAGGGCTGGTTGTGACCATCAAACGGGCTGATTGGCACGCCGAGGGCGGCCCAGACACCGTTGTAGTTAATGCCGGCAGCCATCACGAGAACCAACACTTCGTTGCTATCCAGCGTGGGGACATCGACCACTTCCTGAAGCATCGCGCTATCAGGGTTGCCGTGACGTTCGCGACGAATAGCCCATGAGTACATCTTTGGCGGAACAAAGCCCATCGGGGGGATTTCACCCACTTCGTAGAGCTCTTTCTCGACCGCATCATATGAAATCAAGTTGCTGTTAGTATCCAAAGCCATTGCGCGGTCTCCGTTCCAAATGTCAGGTGCCGCAGCGCAGAATCACTGTCGACACCCCTTTGAATATGATCGCAAAGGTAATATAGCAACTATTTTTTATATATATTGGTAATTTTATAACCCAGCAGTCGCAGCATTTCCTACATTTCTACGCTGCACATGCACGATAGAGTTCGCATAATACTCAAGAATATGGCGTTGATCGTCTTTCACTCGGACGATTGTACCAGTCTGTGTAATCAAGCGGCGGGCCGTCATGACCTTCAAGCCTTCAGCAACAATTGACGCTGCATCACCACAGGACACGTTGTGCGCGGTGTCAGCATCAAGGCCTGCAAAGTATTTGGTGACGGCCAGCTCAAGTTCAGCACGGGTTGCACCATCCGTGACCTCCAGCAAGACAGTGCTCAAGACAGGGATCGGAAGGACAGGCATTACGTTTTCAATCCGCGTCATCAGTTCGCGGCCCAATGTACGCGGCAACTCCGCATGATGTGTTGCAAATTCACGCAAAGACAGCGGCTTGCCAAAGCTGACGCTCGCAACACCAAATTTATACGCGCGCCGACAAATACGAAGCCATACGTGCTTTAAAATGAAGCCACCCACTACGGACATGCGGGCGTTAAACTTACGGTCACCCCGTTGGCCCGCTGAAATAAGAATGCGGTCCTCAAGTATCCGGTCGTAATTCAACGCAACCGGTACAAAAACCACATCACGGCTTTCGGGGGTCCACCCTTCAATAATGTAGTTCAACAGCCCCAGCTTGGGCGCCGCCACTTTCCCATCAAGGCTTAGACCGCCCTCAGGAAACACTGCCTGCGTCACACCATTCTCCGTAGCCATTTGCACATACCGCGCAAGAACGCGCCGGTAGAGCGCATTACGTGAACGGCGCCGGATAAAATACGCACCCATTGAACGGATTAGTCGTGACAGGGGCCAGACGCGCGCCCACTCACCGACCGCATAAGACAACGCAGAAGCATCAGCCGCCAAGTAAGTGACCAGCATGTAATCCATGTTGGAGCGGTGGTTCATGATGAACACGACCGTAGCGTCCTGATCAATCTCAGCGCGCTCAACATGGCCAAGACGTACGTGATACAGCGTATTGCCAAGCCAACGTGCCACCCGAATGCCCACACCAAAATACGCTGTCGCACTGAATGAGGGAACAATTTCGCGGGCGTATCTGCGGGCCATTTCTAAGGCCACCTCATCAGGCATCCCTTCCTCAGAGGCATATTCTGACACAGCCGCCAATACATCACGATCATACGTCAGCCGTTGGATCATATCAGCGCGGCGCGCCAGCTTGAAAGGTTGGATAGGGCGGGTCAGCCGCTCGTTTACTTTCGCTACAACCCGCTCTGCACGTTTGCGCAAAAACCACCGAACAGAAGGAAACAGGAGCCGCTCTCCGATAGAGATAGCAGCTGCGATGCCGATCAGAACGAGAACCCAAGCGGGCAGAGCAACTGTTTCAAACATATCTATAACTCGCATGTTGCTGCGGCGGGGTAAATGCCCACATGCTGCGGCGCAGCGGATTGACAGAAGTATATTGTGTCCGATAAACCCCACATGTGTGTAATTTTATTGCGCAACTAGATTCGGCCCCTTTGGGCCAACAGCCAACTGTGGAGCCTGCCATGACCAACGCCACTCAAGACAGAACCAAAGATCGCCCTTGGCTGTTCAGGACATATGCAGGCCACTCAACGGCAAAAGCATCTAATGCGCTGTACCGTGGGAACTTGGCAAAAGGACAGACGGGGCTTTCTGTTGCTTTCGATCTGCCGACACAAACAGGGTATGATAGTGACCACGAACTGTCCCGGGGCGAAGTTGGCAAAGTTGGCGTGCCAGTGGCCCATCTTGGGGACATGCGTGCCCTGTTTGATGATATCCCGCTAGATCAGATGAACACATCGATGACGATCAACGCCACGGCACCGTGGTTGTTGGCGCTCTATATCGCGGTTGCGGAAGAACAAGGCGCGGACATCTCCGCGCTGCAAGGCACAGTACAAAACGATATCATCAAAGAGTATCTGTCACGCGGCACATACGTCTGCCCACCCAAACCCTCCATGCGTATGATTACAGATGTTGCCGCCTATACCCGCGAGCATCTGCCAAAATGGAACCCAATGAACATTTGCTCATACCACCTCCAAGAGGCTGGTGCGACACCAGAGCAAGAACTCGCCTTTGCGCTTGCTACGGCAACCGCTGTACTTGACGATCTCAAAGGTAAAGTCCCCGCCGAACACTTCCCCGCCATGGTTGGCCGGATCAGCTTTTTCGTAAACGCAGGCATCCGATTTGTAACCGAGATGTGCAAGATGCGCGCGTTTGTAGACCTGTGGGACGAAATTTGCCGCGAGCGTTACGGCGTGGAGGACCCAAAGTTCCGCCGTTTCCGGTACGGCGTTCAGGTGAATTCTCTCGGTCTGACCGAGCAACAGCCCGAAAACAACGTCTACCGTATCTTGGTAGAAATGCTTGCGGTGACCCTTTCCAAGAAAGCACGCGCCCGCGCGGTTCAACTGCCCGCTTGGAACGAAGCATTGGGCCTGCCACGCCCTTGGGACCAACAATGGTCTTTGCGCATGCAGCAGATCATGGCCTTTGAAACGGACCTTCTGGAATACGACGATCTGTTTGACGGTAACCCAGCAGTTGACCGGAAGGTGGAAAGCCTGAAAGAGGGCGCCCGCGCAGAACTTGCGACGATTGACGGCATGGGCGGGGCTGTTGAAGCGATCGAATACATGAAGTCACGTCTTGTCGAAGCCAACGCAGAACGGATTGGCGATATTGAGCAAGGCGAAACCACTGTGGTTGGCGTCAACAGATTCACAACCGGAGAGCCCTCGCCCCTGACCGCCGGCGATGAGGCAATTATGGTGGCGGATGCGGACGCAGAGCGGGATCAGATTGAACGGCTGAATACATGGCGCAGCGAGCGTGACGAGAGCGCCGTTAAAGAAGCACTTGATGAGCTGCGCCAAGCGGCCGCGACAGGTATCAACGTGATGCCTGCCTCGATCAAAGCGGCCAAAGCCGGTGCAACCACAGGCGAATGGGGCAATGTTGTCCGCACCGCCTTTGGGCAGTACCGCGGGCCCACTGGTGTGTCCAAAAACCCCTCCAACCGGACCGAAGGCCTTGAGAATATCCGTGCCGCCGTTGACGCGGTCAGTGACAAACTGGGCCGCCGCCTTAAGTTTCTTGTGGGCAAGCCTGGTCTTGATGGACATTCAAACGGCGCCGAACAAATCGCAGCACGCGCCCGTGATTGCGGAATGGACATTAGCTATGAAGGGATCCGCCTCACCCCTGATGAGATTGTGTCAGCCGCTTTGGAAGATGACGCCCATGTGATTGGTCTGTCGATCCTGTCTGGTAGTCACATTCCGCTTATGGGTGACTTGATGGAGAAGCTACGCACCGCCGGACTTGCGCACATCCCCGTCGTCGTTGGCGGCATTATTCCAGAGGATGACGCAGACCGCTTACGCGCAATGGGTGTTGCTAAAGTCTACACACCAAAAGACTTCGAGCTGAACCGCATTATGACGGATTTGGTAGAGTTGGTTGAGCCACAAGACGTCGCGGCACAATAACCGCACAATAGAGGGGCTTGTAGAGCAGCGCGTGCAAAGGCAGTTTAACGCCAAATACCCAAACGCGGAGCACGACCATGACCCACCATATTGGCGCACAAAAAGGCGACATTGCTGAAACTGTTTTGATGCCCGGTGATCCACTGCGCGCCAAATGGGCCGCTGAGACGTTTCTTGATGACGTGAAGTGCATCAACGAAATCCGCGGCATGCTTGGCTTTACAGGCATGTGGAAAGGCAACCGTGTTACGATCCACGGCTCGGGGATGGGCATGCCATCCCTATCGATCTATGCCCATGAATTGATTAACGAATATAATGTGCAAAACCTGATCCGCATCGGTTCAACCGGATCAATGCAGCATCACGTTGGTATCCGTGACGTTGTGATAGCGATGACCGCCTCATCCATTTCCACCCCGTCCACAGGCGTCTTCAAAGAGGTGAACTTTGCCCCCTGCGCAGACTATGGGCTGTTGTCACAGGCGGTTACAGCCGCGCAGGCCAAAGGCTCTAACGTGCATGTAGGCAATATCTACTCGTCGGATGTCTTCTACGACGAGCGCCCTGATCTGAATGAAATGCTGACACGCCACGGTATTCTGGCAGTCGAAATGGAAGCGGCCGAGCTTTACAACTTGGCAGCGCGGTTTGGCCGTAAGGCACTGGCCGTTATGACTGTGTCAGACCACCTGCTAACAGGCGATGCTATTCCTGCTGATGAACGTCAAAGCAGCTTTGGGGAAATGGTGGAAATCGCGCTTGAGGCTGCATTTCCCAACTAACGCGTTAGCTTAGCCACCACATAGAAAAAGCCCCACCAATTGGCGGGGCTTTTTGATTATTTGCCTCAGTCTGAACGGACACCCTAGACGGTGCGCTCCACCATCATTTGCTTAATAGACGCAATGGCCTTCGCTGGGTTCAACCCCTTCGGGCAGGTCTTTGCACAGTTCATAATGGTGTGGCAGCGGTACAGCTTGAACGGATCCTCAAGATCATCCAAGCGCTCGCCCGTCGCTTCATCGCGGCTATCAATGATCCAGCGATACGCGTGCAACAATGCTGCTGGCCCAAGGTATTTGTCGCCGTTCCACCAGTAAGATGGGCACGAGGTTGAACATGACGCGCACATTACGCATTCATACAAACCATCCAACTTCTTGCGGTCTTCAATCGACTGGCGCCACTCTTTTGCAGGGCGGTTCGTCTTTGTTTCGAGCCACGGCATGATGCTTGCGTGCTGCGCATAAAAGTGCGTCAGGTCAGGGATCAAATCGCGGATAACAGGCATGTGCGGCAGAGGGTAAATCTTAATGTCACCCTTCACTTCATCGGCACCGTAGATACACGCAAGTGTGTTGATGCCATCAATGTTCATGGCGCACGATCCACAGATGCCCTCGCGGCATGACCGGCGGAACGCTAGTGTCGGGTCAATCTCGTTTTTGATTTTGATCAGAACATCCAGAACCATCGGTCCACAGGTGTCCATATCAACCCAATACGTATCAAGTGCGGGGTTTTTATCGTCATCAGGCGACCAACGGTACACTTGAACTTTGCGCAGGTTGGTCACGCCTTCAGGCTTGGGCCAAGTCTTGCCTGCGGTCATGCGGCTGTTTTTAGGGAGGCGTAGTTGAACCATGGAATTTCTCCTTAGCCTTGAGTTGTCAGACCCGCTTCGGCGATACACTTAATCGCTTCGGGTCGTGTGAGGATGGTTTGAACCGTGTTCAAAGTGCTCTGACTGATTTGACCAATCGCGTCGCGGGTCAGTGACAGAATTTCACCAGATGATGCACTATCGATCACACAGTCAGAATAGGGGGTGATCTGGTTCTTCGGGATAAACAGAAACTGCGTGACGAGGACCTCATCCACAGCGGCTTTGGCCGTTGTGCGCGCCGCTTTATCGACGGCCTGCTCGGCTTTGTCACAGGCACCAAGGGCCAGCACCGCAGAAAGGCAAAGCGCAGCACGGATCATGCTGACCCTCCTGCCAATGAAGTTATCGCAAAGCTGCGCACCATTAGTAGACACGTGCCTTTGGCGCGATTTTCTTCAGGTCGATGCCGCCGTCGTTGTGGCTGGTCAATGGGTTCAGGTGAACACCGCGATAACCCAAGCCCGCCTTCATACCCTCGAACCAAACGAGGCTGTGCTTGCGCCAGTTCTCGTCATCACGATCTGGATAATCTTCGTGGGCGTGTGCACCGCGTGATTCCTTGCGCGCCTCAGCGGCCACAACAGTAGCAACTGCGTTTGGCAGAAGGTTACCAAGCTCAAGCGTTTCCATCAGGTCTGAGTTCCAAACCATTGATGTATCGGTCACCTGAACATCGCTCATGCGTGCGGCGACGTCGTTCATCTTCTCAACACCCTCCGCCAGAGTTTTGTCTGTACGGAACACGGCTGCGTCTGACTGCATTGTCTTTTGCATATCAAGACGAAGCTCAGCAGTTGGCACGTGACCTTTGGCATAACGCAACCCGTCAAAGCGGCTGATCGCAGCTTCTACAGAACGTTGGTTCGGCGTTGGGACAGGCGTTTTCGGGTCAACAACTTCCGCCGCGCGGATCGCAGCGGCACGACCGAACACAACCAAGTCGATCAGTGAGTTTGACCCCAAACGGTTTGCACCGTGAACACTCGCACAACCTGCTTCACCAACGGCCATAAGGCCCGGTGCCACGTTGTCAGGATTATCTTTGGTCGGGGCAAGAACTTCACCCCAATAGTTCGTTGGAATACCGCCCATATTATAGTGCACAGTTGGAAGCACTGGGATCGGCTCTTTGGTCAGGTCAACGCCTGCAAAAATCCGCGCCGATTCCGAAATACCGGGCAAGCGCAGATCAAGCGTTTCTTTTGGCAAGTGGTTCAGGTGAAGGTGGATGTGATCGCCTTCTGCCCCAACACCGCGGCCTTCACGAATTTCCATCGTCATGCAGCGCGAAACAACATCACGGCTGGCAAGGTCTTTGTAAGTTGGCGCGTAACGCTCCATAAAGCGCTCGCCCTCGGAGTTGGTCAAATAACCACCCTCGCCGCGCGCACCTTCTGTGATGAGGCAACCTGCACCGTAGATACCAGTTGGGTGGAATTGAACAAATTCCATGTCCTGTAGAGGCAGACCAGCACGAGCAACCATACCGCCACCATCACCAGTGCAAGTGTGGGCAGACGTTGCGCTGAAGTATGCACGGCCATAACCGCCAGTGGCCAGAACGACCATCTTCGCGCTGAACAGGTGCAGTGTTCCGTCGTCAAGCTTCCAGCACAGAACACCCTGACACTGACCGTCATCGGACATGATCAAGTCAATTGCGAAATACTCAATGTAGAACTCGGCGTTGTTCTTCAGACTTTGACCGTAAAGCGTGTGCAAGATCGCGTGACCAGTACGGTCGGCGGCCGCACAGGTACGCTGCACGGGCGGGCCTTCACCGAATTCGGTTGTGTGACCACCAAAGGGGCGTTGGTAAATTTTACCTTCTTCGGTCCGTGAGAAAGGCACACCGTAGTGCTCAAGCTCATAAACGGCCTTGGGTGCTTCGCGCGCCAGATACTCCATCGCATCCGTATCACCCAGCCAGTCAGATCCTTTGACGGTGTCATACATATGCCACTGCCAGTTATCAGGACCCATGTTAGACAAAGAGGCCGCAATGCCACCCTGCGCTGCAACTGTGTGCGAGCGGGTTGGGAAAACCTTGGTTACACAGGCCGTACGCAGGCCCTGCTCGGCCATACCAAGCGTTGCACGCAGGCCGGCGCCACCGGCGCCAACGACAACTACGTCATATTCGTGTGTTTCGTAATCGTATGCAGTCATGAGTGTGCTCCGATATTACAGCGCGATGCGCGCGATTGAGAAAAGGGCAGTTCCGGCGGCCGCGTAGCTGAGACAAATCACACCAATGATTGTCAGCTTCTTAGCGGGGCCGTGTACGTAGTCTTCGATAAGGGTCTGTGCGCCATTCTTAAAGTGCATCAAACCCACGGTTAGTGTGAGTGCTGCTACAATAGCAGGGAAAGGTTTTGCAAAATATGCGACCATTTCGCCGTGGCTACTGCCGATTACGGGACCAACGGTGAAAACGAATAGTGGGACCAGCAAAAGCAGCGCCACAGAGGACACCATCATGGACCAATGATGTTCTGTGCCTGTCTTCGCAGCCCCAAGTCCAGCGGCGCGTTTACGATCTGTCAAATAAGCCATGTCTGTGCGCTCCGATTAAACAACGAGGACGGTGATAAGGGTCAGAACAACTGATCCAACGAGGCAGACGATGCCCATTTTTTCAGCCTGCTCCACCTCAAGGCCGTATCCCATATCCCAGATAAGATGACGCAGGCCGGCCAGCGTGTGGTACCAAAGACCCAACACAGAAAGCGTCAACACAATGTCGCCAAACCAGCTGGTCAGAACACCGTCAGCGTACGCAAAGTACTCTGGGGAAATAGCAGCAGACAAAAACCACCACACGACAAGCAAAGTTGAGATCAAAAGTGCATTGCCAGTAATCCGCGTCAGGATCGACGTCATTGACGTCAACTGAGGACGGTAAATTGCCAAATGCGGCGAAAGCGGGCGATTGCCACGGTTTACATCGGCCATAGGTGTTCCCTTCGTTGGCTTGCAATGCGCACCTTAAAAAAGGTCGCACGGCTGGGCTAACCCCTTTGTATCTCTTTTTGAATGTGAGTCACGCGCGCAGATGGAGAAAAACTGCTTCGAATTGTCCTAATTCGCATCTTTTTCGAAAAATGTGATCACACACGAAAAATCTGTGATCACATTTAGGGGCTTCTGGTTTCATAGACGCCTAAGTCGGCATCAGCGCCCAATAATCCAGATCAAGCAGCACGTCTGGTGCATATTTCCCGTCGTCGCCACGTAGAATTCCTGCATCACCCTTTGTAGCCACAAGCCTTAACCGGATCGCACCAACACCCTGCACGGCGGTTTGTGCGATGTCCAAGACTTCTGACCACGCACGTATTGTATCGCCTGCAAAACACGGATTCGCATGGGCACCAGAGTTGATGCCCGCTATGATTTGCGCATTTGCTAGTCCGTTAAATGACAAAGCGCGCGCCATTGAGATGACGTGACCGCCGTAAATCAACCGCTTACCATCTGGCCGGTTGGTGGCGTCAAAATGAACCTTTGCGGTGTTTTGCCAAAGACGCGTCGCAAGCATATGCTCGGCTTCTTCAACAGTGACCCCATCAACGTGATCAATGATCTCACCGACGGCATAATCACCAAGCCGGTGCGCTTCACCAGCCAGTTCCGTATCATAGGCGTTGAAATCAAGCCCTGCTGGTACGTTCAACTCGCTTGCTGGGACGACATCACTCAGTTCGGGTATCACTGCCTGCGGTGCGGGTGCATCAAGGTTATTTTTGCGCACCATGACCCAACGCACGTATTCCAGCACAACATCATCATGCTGGTTCAAGCCGCGTGTACGGACCCAGACCACACCAGTTTTGCCATTGGAATTTTGCTTAACGCCGATCACCTCTGATGTAGACCGCAGCGTATCACCAGCCCAAACAGGCTTCAAAAAACATGCCTCAGCATACCCCAAATTTGCGACTGCATTCAAAGAGATATCAGGTACGGTTTTGCCAAAGACCGTATGAAAAACGATCATGTCATCGATGGGGCTACCGCGCAGCCCACACGATTGTGCAAACTGGTCAGAAGAATAAAGCGCGTGACGCGCAGGATAGAGCGCGTGGTAAACTGCGCGCTCCCCCCCGGATAGCGTTCGAGGCACCGCATGACGGATCACATCACCGACCGCATAGTCTTCAAAAAAGCGGCCTGTGTTTGTTTTGTTTGAGGTCATGTAAGTGCCTTTCTGGTCTTAATGTTCGCCAAGCTTTGTGTCGCGCGTATATGTGCCCTCAACCTCTTTGGTGACGGCCTGACCACAGCGCATCACTCCGTTTGCGGCATCCCATGCTTGGGTCGGGCCGTCGTAAAGCTCCCATCCTTTATTCAAGGCATCTGTCACCTTGTGGCAGAAGTCAGACGTGTCATCTTCGGACAAAAATCGATACAGTTTCATAGCTTTCACCTTCAATTAAACGAACGGGTTCACACCCAGCCAGATGTGAATAGCCGCAACAAGACTATAAAGAACCACCGTAATCACGATGAGGGTGATTTCCTTTTTCACTGGTGCCTGAGCAGGCACGTCCCACGGCCCTTCTGCGCGATTGATCAAAGCCATGGCGCCAAGGGCCCATGCCAGCAGTCCGCCGAACAACACCAAAGAAGCCGCATCACCATTGACCAGTAAATGTGCCACCGCCCAAATCGCCACTGCAGCAAGTTGTGGGTGGCGAAGTTTCGTACCAAGCCAGACTTTCGCGGGCTTTGCGGCAGACGCCCCAAAAACATAAAATGCTGCAATCATGGCGAGGTTGTTCACACCGCGCGCCCACTCCGGTGGCGTATAAACAGGGATGAAGTCCGCCATTCGGTAGCCGAAAATCATCATGAGCAAGCTTGCGCCCAAAGCCGCAGTCACCAAAAGGCGTCCTTTATCGCCCAGCGCTGCCCGCGCTGCGGGCGCTAACCGTTTAAAGAAGTGCGCAGCACTCCACAAAATAACACCTGCGATTAGAAGACCCATTATTTAATCCTTCATTGCCTCAATGGCGTGCGCTTTTGCAAGTGTCGCGCGCGCCGTTACGATATGAAGGTTTTCTACGATCTTTCCGTCCACAACAGCAACACCCTGCCCGTCGCGCTCTGCCTGTTCAAACGCTTCGATTTGACGCTTCGACAGATCAATGTCGGCCTCTGACGGCGCAAAGGCGGCATTAGCAACCTCCAGCTGGGCAGGATGAATCAAGGTTTTGCCCTCAAATCCCATGTCACGACCTTGGTCACATTCTATCTTCAGGCCCGCATCATCCTTAAAGGCATTGTAAACCCCATCGACAATAGTGACCCCGTGGGCACGCGCTGCAAGCAGGCACATCTGCAGCGACGTAAGCAGCGGTTCACGATCCGGCCGGTGACGCGTATTGAGATCTTTTGCCAAATCGTTGGTGCCCATAACCATCCCCTCAAGGCGGGGGTGAGCGGCAATTTCAGCGGCGTTAAGAATACCCAAAGGTGTTTCCATCATCGCCCAAATCGGCAAGGTCGTTAATGCCGCAATGGCATCTACATCTGCGGCGGAGTTCACTTTGGGAAGCAGAACCGCATCTGCATCTAAAACACTCAAAACATCGTCACGGCCCCAAGTCGTATCAAGCCCGTTCACACGTACAATCCGCAAACGCGCACCATAATCGGCTGTCGGAAGTGTTTCGGCCAGCAAAGTACGCGCAGGCACTTTTTCGTCGATGGCAACTGCGTCCTCAAGATCGAAAATGATCGCGTCGCACGCCAAACCTTTGGCCTTTTCAAGGGCACGCTCTTTTGAAGCCGGAATATAAAGGACGGAACGGACGGGGCGCTGAGACATCTTCTTACCTCGGTTGAGTAATTATCTTGCGCAGACATCGCATTATTCATGCGATGATTACAAGTACGAATTGCTGCGATGCAGCGCTTGACCCAAGTTAACCAAATGAAAAGGTTAGTATGGGATATATGGCGCGTGTTTGTTTACGAGGAATTTTGGTATGAATTTATTGCTAGCCGCAATGACGTTAACTGCGTCCAGTCAGCATTTGGCCCAATGCGGAAACCGAGCGACGATTGTGGATAACCTTTCCACGAAATATGGTGAGACACGACAATCTGTTGGCCTTGGCGCTGATAACGCTTTGGTCGAGATATTCGCCTCAAACGCTACGGGCAGCTGGACAATTACCGTAACTAAAGCAGGCGGCCCCACCTGCCTTGTTGCTTCGGGCCGTGCATTTGAAAAGACAGGTCAGCTAAGCGTGACCGGCAAAAGCATTTAAGTTAGTGCATCCCAGATCAGCTTGCTGCCAGTAATGACCAACAAAACATAGGTCAGCATGAAGAATGCGCGCTCGGAGATGATGCGATGCGCCCGAACACCAAGCCACGCCCCGATCAACGCAAACGGCGCGAGCAGCAGGTCAATATAAAGGGTTTGCCACGTAAAAACGCCCAAAATGGCGTAAGGAAGCGATTTGAGCGCATTGATCGCCCAGAATGTAAGAACCGTGGTCGCTTGATAGGTCATTTTATCGAGCCGTTGCGCAAGCAAATACACAGCCACGGGAGGCCCGCCTGCGTGACTAACAAAGCTTGTGAAGCCTGCGACACAGCCAGATAAAACTCCGGCCCACCCCGGATATGCCTTCTCACGGCTCGTGATTAGGTTGCGCGCCTTGGCCAACTGAAACGCAACAAACAACAAAGAAACCGCGCCGATCAAAAAGCGAAACACATCAGCGTCTGCCACCTGATACAACCAAATCGCCACAGCGATCCCCGGTAAACTACCGATAATAAGACGGCGGGCTTCTTGCCAATCCCATTTCCCCCAATAAGCCCGAAGTGCCGCGACATCGATGAGCATTAACAACGGCAACATGATTCCAAGCGCCATCGCCGGATCAAGCACAAGCGCGAGAATCGATGCAGCCGCAAAGGCCGCACCCGAGCCAAATCCGGCTTTTGAAATCCCCGCAAAGATCACTGCAGGCACCGCGAGAGCGAAAAACGAAAATGTCAGATCCATCGCGGCTAAGCCTTTGAAAATTGTCGCATTGCCATTTCTTTACGTCAGCGCAGGTTAGCTCAGCAAGGGTGCGCATCCATTCAAAACCTTGCAAGCAACATACTTTGGGTCTAGGCACCGCCCTTGAAACACGACCCCCACAACTCACCTGACCGGAGATACTCACATGGCCAGACCTAAAATTGCCCTTATCGGCGCTGGACAAATTGGCGGCACGCTCGCTCACCTCGTAGCGCTGAAAGAGCTTGGCGACGTTGTTCTGTTCGACATTGCTGATGGTACACCACAAGGCAAAGCACTCGATATTGCTGAAGCTGGTCCGTCCGAAGGTTTCGACGCCACAATGAAGGGCACGACTGACTATGCCGACATCGCAGGCGCTGATGTTTGCATCGTAACAGCTGGTGTACCGCGCAAGCCTGGTATGAGCCGTGATGATCTTTTGGGTATCAACTTGAAAGTAATGAAGTCTGTTGGTGAAGGCATTGCAGCCCACGCACCAAATGCCTTTGTTATCTGCATCACTAACCCGCTTGATGCGATGGTTTGGGCGCTTCGTGAATTCTCTGGTCTGCCCCACAACAAAGTATGCGGCATGGCTGGTGTTCTGGACAGCGCGCGGTTCCGTCACTTCCTGAGCCTCGAGTTCAACGTCTCTATGAAAGACGTCACAGCGTTCGTTCTGGGCGGTCACGGCGACACAATGGTTCCGCTGGTACGCTATTCAACTGTTGCAGGCGTTCCTCTCCCCGATTTGATCGACATGGGCTGGACGACACAAGAAAAGATGGACGCGATCGTTCAACGCACACGTGATGGTGGCGCAGAGATCGTTGGCTTGCTTGGCAATGGTTCTGCTTTCTATGCACCGGCCACATCAGCGATTGAAATGGCCGAAGCTTACCTCAAAGACCAAAAGCGCGTTCTGCCATGTGCAGCGTACGTTGATGGCAACTACGGCCTTAATGGGTTCTACGTCGGTGTTCCAACAGTAATCGGCGCCGAAGGTGTTGAGCGCGTCGTCGAGATCAAGATGAACAAAGACGAGCAAGATATGTTCGACAAGTCGATCAACGCAGTGAAGGGCCTCGTGTCTGCCTGTAAAGAGATCGACAACTCACTGGCTTAAACTACCAATTAGACAGTCTTTAAGGCGCTCCGTTTCGGGGCGCCTTTTTATATTCAAGATTCGCTGATGTGTGAAACTAGTCACAGAAATCACTTCGGCCCCCAAATTTGTGATCACACTTTTTTCAGCTGTGATCACAAATGTCGCTTTTTTCCCAATCTGCGCAAAAAGTTACTCTTATTTAAGCGCGCTTCGTGCTTAGGGTGCTCTAATTGCAGCCAAACGGGACATATTTTCCATGAATATCCACGAATATCAGGCCAAAGCCTTGTTGCGCACTTACGGTGCCCCAGTGAGCGATGGCCGTGCCGTTCTCAAAGCCGAAGACGCAAAGACAGCCGCAGGTGAAATGGACGGCCCGCTTTGGGTTGTAAAAGCACAAATTCACGCAGGCGGACGCGGCAAAGGTAAATTTGTCGAAGCCGACGCTGGCGAAGCTGGCGGTGTACGTTTGGCCAAATCTGCTGAAGAAGCAGCACAAGAAGCAAAACGCATGTTGGGCCGCACATTGGTGACACACCAAACAGGCCCCGCAGGTAAGCAAGTAAACCGCATCTACATCGAAGATGGTTCCGGCATTGAAACAGAAATGTATCTTGCCCTGCTCGTTGACCGCCAAACAAGCCGCGTATCATTCGTGTGCTCAACCGAAGGTGGTATGGACATTGAGGAAGTAGCAGCAGCGACCCCTGAAAAAATCCTGTCGTTCAGCGTTGATCCTGCAACAGGTTTCCAAGCGTATCACGGCCGCCGTATCGCATTCACACTCGGCCTTACAGGTCAGCAGGTTAAGCAGTGCGTCAAATTGATGGGCCAGCTTTACACAGCCTTCATGGAAAAAGACATGGAGATGCTTGAGATCAACCCGCTGATCGTAACTGATGCCGGTGACCTCAAAGTGCTTGATGCCAAGGTAAGCTTTGACGGCAACGCGATCTATCGCCACGCTGATATCGCGGCCCTTCGTGATGAAACTGAAGAAGACCCCAAAGAGCTGGCCGCGTCCAAGTTTGACCTCAACTACATCGCACTCGACGGTGAAATCGGTTGTATGGTTAACGGCGCTGGTCTTGCCATGGCAACGATGGACATCATCAAGCTTTACGGCGCAGAGCCTGCAAACTTCCTTGACGTAGGTGGCGGCGCTACCCAAGAGAAAGTTACCGAAGCGTTCAAGATCATCACATCTGACCCGAACGTCAAAGGCATCTTGGTCAACATCTTTGGCGGCATCATGCGCTGCGATGTTATCGCGGAAGGCGTTGTTGCAGCCGTGAAAGAGGTTGGCCTGAAAGTACCGCTGGTTGTGCGTCTTGAAGGAACCAACGTTGAGCAAGGCAAGGCGATCATCAACAACTCAGACGTTGATGTGATTGCTGCTGACGACCTCAAAGATGGTGCTCAGAAAATCGTTAAGGCGGTGAAGGGCTAAGGCCCTCGCCCATTCGCAACCTCTTCGCGCCCGAGGCGACACCGCCCGCGCACAACATTTAAGGAGACGCAAAATGGCCGTCCTTATTAACGAAAACACAAAAGTCATCTGTCAGGGTTTGACCGGCAGCCAAGGTACTTTCCACTCCGAGCAGGCAATTGCTTACGGCACCAAAATGGTTGGTGGCGTAACACCCGGCAAAGGTGGTCAGTCGCATCTTGACCTGCCGATCTTCAACTCTGTGCACGAAGCAATGCACGTCACAGAAGCAAACGCATCCGTGATCTATGTGCCGCCCCCCTTTGCGGCAGACAGTATTTTGGAAGCAATTGACGCAAATATGCCGCTGATCGTTTGCATCACCGAAGGCATTCCTGTGCTTGATATGATGCGCGTCAAGCGTGCCCTTGAGGGATCAACATCACGTCTTGTTGGCCCCAACTGCCCTGGTGTGATCACTCCGGACGCTTGCAAAATCGGCATCATGCCCGGCCATATCCACCGTCGCGGCAGCGTGGGTGTTGTGTCACGCTCTGGCACGCTCACATATGAAGCCGTGAAGCAAACAACCGATATGGGCCTCGGCCAATCTACGGCTGTTGGCATCGGTGGTGACCCCATCAAAGGCACCGAGCACATCGACGTACTGGACATGTTCCTTGATGACGATGAGACGCACTCAATCATCATGATCGGTGAAATCGGCGGTACAGCCGAAGAAGAAGCAGCCGAGTTCCTTGCAGAGCAACGCAAGAAAGGCCGCTGGAAACCAACCGCTGGCTTTATTGCTGGCCGCACGGCACCTCCCGGCCGTCGCATGGGCCACGCTGGCGCGATTGTTGCTGGTGGCCAAGGTGATGCGGAAAGCAAAATCGAAGCCATGAAATCTGCGGGTATCATCGTTGCGGACAGCCCCGCGACTTTGGGCGAAGCCGTTAAAGAAGCCATCGGCTAACACCTAAAGGGCGCGGCACCTCCCTGCCGCGCCCCATCCTTATTTTTCGCTCGTCCTTCCTTGCCATGAGGCCAAACACATGACCGACCACCCCGCGAATGATCAATTCCATGCATCCTCGTTTATGCAGGGGCACAATGCGGAATATCTCGAGCAGCTCTACGCTCAATATGCCAACGATCCCAACGCAGTGGACGAAGCGTGGCAGGAATTCTTTCGCGCACTTGGCGATGCGGAACTTGATGTAAAAGCCGAAGCAAGCGGACCATCATGGGCGCGTGCAGACTGGCCCCCCATGCCGCACGATGATCTGACTTCTGCGATCACCGGCGAGTATCCAGCGCCTGCCGAAGCGAAAACAGCAGCTAAAAAAATCACAGACAAGGCCGCCGACGCGGGTGTTGAAGTCAGCAATGACGCCATCCAGCGCGCAGTTTTAGACAGCATTCGCGCGCTAATGCTGATCCGTGCCTACCGTATCCGCGGCCACCTTGCCGCTGATCTTGATCCGCTCGGCATGCGCGAGACAACCGCGCACCCAGAGCTTGACCCGAAATCCTACGGCTTCACTGACGCCGATATGGACCGCCCGATTTTCATCGACAACGTTCTTGGTCTGCAAATCGCAACCATGCGTCAGATCGTTGATATCGTGAAGCGGACCTACTGTGGCACTTTTGCGCTGCAGTATATGCACATTTCAAACCCCGAAGAGTCGAGCTGGCTAAAAGAGCGCATCGAGGGTCTGGGCAAAGAAATCCAGTTCACCCGCGAAGGCCGTAAAGCGATCCTTAACAAGTTGGTTGAGGCCGAGGGTTTTGAGAAATTCCTGCATGTGAAATACATGGGCACCAAGCGTTTTGGCCTTGATGGCGGTGAAAGCTTGATCCCCGCGATGGAGCAAATCATCAAGCGCGGCGGCCAACTGGGCCTGCGCGAAATCATTGTTGGCATGCCACACCGTGGCCGTTTGTCTGTTTTGGCAAATGTCATGAGCAAACCTTACCGCGCCATTTTCAACGAATTCCAAGGCGGCAGCTTCAAGCCCGAGGACGTGGACGGTTCAGGTGACGTTAAGTATCACCTTGGTGCATCATCCGACCGGTCCTTTGACGGCAATGATGTGCACTTGTCACTGACCGCAAACCCCTCGCACCTTGAAGCCGTGAACCCCGTTGTTTTGGGCAAAGTGCGTGCCAAGCAGGACCAACTGAACGACACAGACCGCACAGCCGTCATGGGCATCTTGCTGCACGGTGATGCGGCATTTGCCGGTCAGGGTGTTGTAGCCGAAGGATTTGGCCTTTCTGGTCTGCGCGGCCACCGCACAGGCGGCACGATGCACATCGTTGTGAATAACCAGATTGGTTTCACAACTGCGCCGCACTTTAGCCGCTCATCGCCGTACCCCACCGACATTGCGTTGATGGTTGAAGCGCCGATTTTCCACGTGAACGGCGACGACCCAGAGGCAGTGGTCCACGCCGCGAAAGTGGCAACAGAGTTCCGCCAGAAGTTCCACAAGGACGTGGTTCTCGACATTATTTGCTATCGCCGGTTCGGACATAACGAGGGCGACGAGCCCATGTTCACAAACCCGCTGATGTACAAAAAGATCAAAAAGCAGAAGACAACTCTGACGCTTTATACGGACCGTTTGGTAAAAGACGGCCTCATCCCCGAAGGCGAAATCGAGGATATGAAAGCCGCGTTCCAGTCCATGCTCAACACCGAGTTTGAGGCCGGAAAAGACTTTAAACCGAACAAAGCAGATTGGCTTGATGGCCGCTGGTCGCACCTCGATCGTCGCGATGGTGATGACTATCAGCGCGGCACTACAGGCATCGCGGATGAGACTTTTGATGAAGTAGCAAACGCGCTGACACACGCGCCCGAGGGCTATCCGCTTCATAAGACTGTGCAACGTATGCTGGATGCCAAAAAGAAGGCACTTGGTGCAGGCAAAGGCATTGATTGGGCAACCGGTGAAGCGCTTGCGTTTGGTTCTTTGCTTACCGAAGGCTTCCCTGTTCGTTTATCTGGCCAAGACAGTACACGTGGGACATTTAGCCACCGCCACTCTGGCCTGATCAACCAAGACACCGAGGATCGCTACTACCCGCTGAACAACATTCGCGAGGGCCAATCACAGTACGAAGTGATCGACTCGATGCTGTCTGAATACGCGGTGCTTGGCTTTGAATACGGCTACTCTTTGGCGGAGCCTAACGCGCTGACACTTTGGGAAGCACAATTTGGCGATTTCGCCAACGGCGCCCAGATCATGTTCGATCAGTTTATCAGCTCTGGCGAAAGCAAGTGGCTGCGGATGTCCGGCCTCGTTATGTTGTTGCCACACGGCTATGAAGGCCAAGGCCCCGAGCACTCCTCGGCGCGTCTTGAGCGGTTCTTGCAGATGTGCGGCGGTGACAACTGGATCGTGGCAAACTGTACCACACCGGCCAACTATTTCCACATCCTGCGCCGTCAGCTGCACCGTGACTTCCGCAAGCCGCTGGTGATGATGACGCCGAAATCGCTGTTGCGCCACAAAATGGCTGTCAGCACACGCGAGGACTTTACGACCGGCTCGTCCTTCCACCGCGTACTTTGGGATGATGCGCAACAAGGCAACTCTGAGCTGACACTGGCCGCTGATGATAAGATCAAGCGCGTGGTGATGTGTTCAGGCAAAGTCTACTTTGACCTGCTTGAGGAACGCGACGCGCGCGGTCTTGATGATGTGTATCTATTGCGCATTGAGCAGTTCTATCCGTTCCCCGCGATGTCGCTGGTCAAAGAACTGGAGCGCTTCAAAGGCGCTGACATGGTTTGGTGTCAGGAAGAGCCCAAGAACCAAGGCGCATGGTCATTCATCGAGCCCAACATTGAGTGGGTCCTTGACCGGATTGGCGCAAAATCGAAACGTCCGGCCTATGTTGGCCGCGCAACATCCGCATCGCCAGCCACAGGTTTGGCAAGCGCGCACAAAGCACAACAGGCCGCCCTTGTGGACGAAGCCCTGACGATCAAAGGAAAGAAATAATGACCGAAGTTCGTGTTCCTACACTGGGTGAATCAGTCACCGAAGCAACTGTTGCGACCTGGTTCAAAAAGCCGGGCGACGCGGTGGCCGTTGACGAAATGCTGTGCGAGCTGGAAACAGACAAAGTGACCGTCGAAGTACCAAGCCCCGCTGCAGGCACATTGTCCGAGATTGTGGCATCTGAAGGTGAAACAGTTGGTGTCGATGCGCTGCTCGCACAGATCAGCGCGGACGATGCCAAGCCATCGGGCGATACGGACGCCCCAAAGGCGGACGCTGCACCCAAGGCCGACGCAGGTGACGCAGCACAAGCCGTTGACGTCATGGTGCCCACATTGGGCGAAAGCGTGACCGAGGCGACTGTGTCGACATGGTTCAAAAAAGTGGGCGACACTGTCGCGCAAGACGAGATGCTTTGTGAGCTGGAAACAGACAAAGTCAGCGTCGAAGTTCCAAGCCCTGCCGCGGGTGTGTTGTCAGAAATCGTCGCAACCGAAGGCACAACTGTGGATGCAACGGCGAAACTGGCCGTGATCGGTGGCGCCTCAGGTGCTGCTTCATCTGCGCCCGCAGCCAAAACCGAAGCATCTCCTGCGCCAGCCGCATCTGACAAAGACGTTGAAGACGCGCCCTCTGCCAAAAAACTGATGGCCGAAAAAGGCATGTCTGCAGACCAAGTGACCGGCTCAGGCCGCGACGGACGGATTATGAAAGAAGATGTTATGAAAGCAATCGCATCTGCACCAGCCGCCACTGCGGCCGCCCCATCCGCGCCACGCGCACCGGTTTCAGCGGACGACGCATCCCGCGAAGAACGCGTGAAGATGACACGCCTGCGTCAGACCATCGCAAAGCGTTTGAAAGACAGCCAGAACACCGCCGCGATGCTGACCACCTATAACGAGGTCGACATGACCGAGGTGATGGCGCTGCGCAACGAATACAAAGACCTGTTCTTGAAAAAGCACGGTGTAAAACTTGGCTTTATGTCGTTCTTTACCAAAGCCTGTATCCACGCCCTGCGCGAAGTGCCTGAAGTGAACGCAGAAATTGACGGCACAGACATCGTCTACAAAAACTTCGTCCACATGGGCATTGCTGCAGGTACGCCAACTGGTTTGGTTGTACCCGTTATCCGCGATGCAGACGCCATGAGCTTTGCAGGCATCGAGAAAGCGATTGCTGAAAAAGGGGCGCGCGCCCGTGACGGCAAGCTGAGCATGGCCGAAATGCAAGGCGGCACGTTCACCATCTCGAACGGTGGTGTCTACGGCTCGCTGATGTCTTCGCCCATCTTGAACCCCCCACAATCAGGCATCTTGGGCATGCACAAAATCCAAGACCGTCCAATGGCGATCAATGGTCAAGTGGTGATCCGTCCGATGATGTATCTGGCGTTGTCCTACGATCACCGTATCGTTGACGGCAAAGGTGCGGTGACGTTCCTTGTGCGCGTCAAAGAAGCGCTGGAAGACCCACGTCGCCTACTGATGGATCTGTAATCCATGACGTGGCCCGCAGGTCACTTTTGACCGCGCGGGCCGCTTCGACACTTGCTGCAATTAAAGGCACGCTAAAATGACTACAGAGATTTACGTCCTCACCCTCGCGGCCCTTTTGCAGGTTGTTCAGTTCACGCTCTATTCAATCACAGCGCAAATGCAGGTCGGCACAAAAGCCGCCATGTCACCGCGCGACAAGAAAGTTGAACTGCAAGGCACCGCAGGGCGTCTGCAACGCGCCATGAACAACCACTTCGAAGGGTTGATCATGTTCACCATCGCTGTGGTTGTGGTGACGCTCTCGGATCAATCTAGCCCATTCACAGAAGCCTGCGCGCACATCTATCTGATCGCTCGCCTGCTCTATGTGCCTGCCTATGTTCAGGGCCTTGTGCCGTGGCGCAGCTACATCTGGGTGGTTGGTTTTGGCGCAACTGTTGCGATGCTAATCGCTGCCCTCATTTAATACCAAGGAGACCCCCATGGCCAACTATGACGTCATCGTAATCGGCAGCGGCCCCGGCGGCTATGTCTGTGCAATCCGCTGTGCCCAATTGGGCCTCAAAACTGCTGTTGTTGAAGGCCGCGATACGCTTGGCGGCACGTGCCTCAACGTTGGCTGCATCCCGTCAAAGGCCCTGCTGCACGCGTCACATATGCTGCACGAAGCAGAGCACAACTTTGCGGCTATGGGCCTTAAGGGCAAAGCACCTTCCGTTGATTGGAAGCAGATGCAGTCCTACAAAAGCGACACAATCGAAACCAACACCAAAGGCATCGAGTTCTTGTTCAAAAAGAACAAAATCGATTGGCTCAAAGGCTGGGGCAGCATTCCTGCAGCCGGTCAGGTAAAAGTTGGTGACGAGGTGCATAGCGCCAAAAATATCATCATCGCGTCAGGCTCCGTACCATCGGCCCTGCCCGGTATCGAAGTTGACCAAAAGATCGTTGTCGACAGCACTGGCGCGCTTGAACTGCCCAAAATCCCGAAAAAGCTTGTTGTGATTGGCGCAGGTGTCATCGGGCTTGAGCTGGGCTCTGTCTACGCCCGCCTTGGCGCAGAAGTTGAAGTTGTTGAGTTCCTTGACGTCATCACACCCGGCATGGACGCCGAGGTCCAGCGCACCTTCCAAAAACTGCTGACCAAGCAGGGCATCTCCTTCACACTGGGTGCTGCCGTTCAAGGTGTTGAGGTCAAAGGCAACAAGGCGAAAGTCACCTACAAATCCCGCAAAGACGACAGCGAAACAACGATCGACGCGGATACGGTACTTGTGGCAACGGGCCGTAAGCCGTTCACCGATGGTTTGGGGCTGGAAGCGCTCGGCGTTGAAATGAGTGACCGTGGCCAGATCAAAACGAACGCTAACTACGCCACCAATGTCGCAGGCATCTATGCAATTGGTGACGCCATCGAAGGCCCGATGCTTGCGCACAAAGCGGAAGATGAAGGCATGGCAGTCGCAGAAGGGCTTGCCGGTCAGCACCCGCACGTGAACTACAACGTCATCCCAGGTGTGATTTACACTCACCCTGAAGTGGCTTCAGTCGGCGAAACCGAAGAGAGCCTGAAGGAGCAAGGTCGCAGCTACAAAGCGGGCAAGTTCAGCTTCATGGGCAACGGTCGTGCAAAAGCAAACTTTGCAGCCGATGGCTTTGTGAAAATTCTGGCTGATGCACAAACAGATCGCATTTTGGGCGCGCACATCATTGGGCCAATGGCTGGTGATTTGTTGCACGAAATTTGCGTAGCCATGGAATTTGGTGCGGCTGCAGAAGACCTTGCACGTACCTGCCACGCACACCCCACCTACTCTGAAGCTGTGCGCGAAGCGGCACTAGCTTGTGGTGACGGCGCAATCCACGCCTAATCCTGCGGCATATATTAGTTTGGAAAAGCGGGCGTCTTCTGGGGCCCGCTTTTTTGTTCTTAGACCTATTGCTTGAGCATCCGCAAACCGCTTGTAACATCCGAGCGAAGCGCAATACGCAGGCCCGGGTCATCACCGGCTTTTAGGGCTGCCAGAATAAGCCTGTGATTGCGCGGGCTTTCTGTACGGCGCAACCGGCCATAAAGCTTGCGCATTGTCGGCCCTAATTGCAGCCAAACCGTTTCAGCCAATGCGAGCATCGCAGGGGCTTGGGCGCGCAGGTAAAGCGTGCGATGAAATTCAAGGTTGTGCTTGAGATACCCCACCGCATCCGAACGAGCGATCACCTGATCAATCTGTCCATTGATCGCCTCAAGCCGCTCAATAAGCGCCATATGCGCCCGCGGCAGTGCACGGCTGGCTAACTCTGGCTCCAACAGTGCACGAATGGCTGCAAGCTCCTCAATCCGCTCATTGCTTAACTCTGGCGTGGTGATCCGACCTGACGATGACAAAGACAACGCGCCTTCCGCTACCAAACGGCGCATTGCCTCACGCACGGGCGTCATCGACATCTCGTATTCCTTGCCAACCCCGCGCAGGGTCAACGCTTGGCCTGGCAACAACTCACCATGCATGATGCGCGTTCTCAGCGAGCGGTAGAGACGGTCATGGGCCGCAGTGGGGGAGGCATCTTGCCGGGTTTGTATCAACATGTGTTATTTGTGATCACAAAGTCAGCCTTCGTCAATCATCCAAATCGGTATCGGTGCAATGCGGACCCCTCGGTCCGCAACCATGCGCGTTCAGCCTTGTAGGGACCGAAGAGTTCTTCGCAAACCCGCCAGAAACGCTCGGAATGGTTCATCTGTGCAAGATGCGCCACTTCATGGGCTGCCACGTATGACAACACATTCGGCGGTGCCATAACCAAGCGCCAACTGAAATTCAAATTCCCAGTGGACGAGCATGATCCCCAACGTGATCTGGTATCGCGCAACGTGATGCGGCCAAACGGCTTACCTAAGGCGGTCGCAAATTGCTCAACTTCGCGGTGCAGGACCAGCCGCGCCTGCGCCTTGAGATACCCCTGCACACGCGCACCGGCCGTTTCGGCGCGTCCAGGCACCTGCAATTGGGTACCCTGAATACTAATCCTACGGCCCTGCCCCTGAACGATCTCAAATAGTTGACCGCCAAGCGGGACTTGCGCACCCATCCCAACAATTTGCTCAACCGGTTGGTCCGCCAATTGATGCCGCAACCAGCGTTCTTTTTCGCGCAGAAAGGCCAGTGCTTCACGCTCAGGCGCGCGTGTCGGCACTGTCAGGCTTACCTTACCATCCAATCGAGAGACCCGAAGTGACAGCCGCCGTGCCTGCGCAGAGCGCCGCAAATGGACCCGCACAACAGGATCACCTTCCAAAACAAGTGTCGTCATTGCCTGAATTCTGCCCATCCTAGCTACATTGCGACGGAATCACTTTGACAGAGCCGCCTGAGTGTGGCACCTGCCAGCGATACACATCGCAAGCGATGCCATTAGGGCGTGCCTGTGAGATAGTTTCAACCCTCGATTACCCAAGGGATCCGATATGCCTAAGGACGAATGGGGCGTCAAACGCCTTTGCCCAACCACCGGTAAACGCTTCTACGATCTTGGCCGTACGCCAATCGTGAGCCCATACACGGGTGAAGAAGTTACCGTTGATGTCAACAAGAACCGCACAATGGTCGCCGACAAAGCTGATCCAGCAGCCGCAAAAGCTGAAGATACAGAAGCAGACGGCGAAGAGCTCGTACTCGATGATGAGGATGATCTCGAAGTCGATCTGGGTGATGATGTGCTCGACGATGATGACGACGAAGATAACGTTTCTTTGGACGAAATCGCCGATGTTGCTGCCGAAGGCGACGACGACAATTAATTAGCGAATGTGGGGGGTGTTTTTCTCTTGAACTCCCCTCACCACGCGGCTACTTAGCCGCACCAAAGGGCCCTTAGCTCAGCTGGGAGAGCGCCTGCATGGCATGCAGGAGGTCAGCGGTTCGATCCCGCTAGGGTCCACCATTTCCTTTTTATGATACTGCGCGCGGCTTTTGAGCCGACCATAAACTAGTCTAGCTTCAGCCTAGTAACTAATGAGGTCGGCAATCAACGTGTTGACCAAACATGTCGTGGCAGGCCAACTTATACCCCGCCAGCTTCCCCTCTGTACCCCACTGACCAAAGCGCATTATATGCCCTGAACGATAGACACTGCTGCCATAGGAGCCCCACCATGATTGAACGCATTGAAACAGGCGAACGCTCGTCCAAAATCGTGAAGCACAACGGCGTGGCGTATCTAACCGGTCAGGTTGCCGAGGGTGACACAATCCAAGAGCAAGTACGCGCGTGCCTAGAGAAAATCGACGCGCTGTTGATCAAGGCGGGTTCATCGCGCAACGACATGCTGCGTGTCACGATCTGGCTGGCCGACATGAGTGATTTCGCAGGCCTCAACGAAGTATGGAACGCTTGGGTCCCCGCCGGCCATGCACCTACACGCGCGTGCGGGGAAGCCAAGCTTGCGCGTCCTGAGCTAAAGGTCGAGTTCATCGTTGACGCGGCCTACGCCTAGGGCCGCATTTCGACCATTAAATCCAGCCTTGGCGTAAATGTGCCAAGGTTCCCGCACTTATGCGAAATACTCCGCCAGTGCCTCGATATGCTTTGGCCCTACTTCACAACAACCGCCGATGATTGATGCGCCGGTTGCGGCCCAACCTTTTGCAAACGTCAAATACGCATCTGGCCCCAGATCCGTGCGCGCTTCCAACAAATCAACTGTTGCGTTGATCGAATTGAAGTCTGCATGAATTTTGGTGAACCCATTTGCGTAGGCTCCAACTTTGAAATCATGACCTACCAAACTGCTCAGACCGTCTGAAACCGCCTCGGGTGATGAGCAATTGATCAAGACCGCGTCGGGGCGATACTCTTTGAGAAGTGGCAACACATCTGCCAAAGGCTCTCCAGAGCGCAGCAAACGGCCGTCATCGTCACTGACTGAGAACGCGACCCAAACAGGCAGCCCAGTGACCTGTGCCCCCATCAACCCGCCGCGTGCCTGATCGACAGAGGACATCGTTTCCAGCAAATGAAAGTCCACATAATTTGCGTGCAATCTCGCAAGGTCCGCATAAACCTCGGCCGCCTGTTCCGCAGGTGGGCATTGGTCCGGTTGGTATGAAAACCCTTGCGGCCCCAACGACCCCGCAACCAGTCCCGATCCGTGCGCATCACGTGCAGCCACAGCCATTTCGCAGGCCGTTTTGGTCATAGGGGTCAATTGATCCCCCAACCCTTTGGACAACAACCGATCTGGCAGTATTGAATAGGTATTCGTCGTAGCAATTGACGCTCCGGCAGCAAAATACTCGTCATGCACCTCACGAACCGTCTGCGGCGCATCCAACAGCGCCTGCATCGACCACAGGTCTGTTGCCCGCCCGGCACGTTTGACAAGTTCCTGCCCCATGCCGCCATCAAGAATAATCATGTTTTCTTACTCCAGCGGCCATGAGCCGGTGATACAATTTGGATCGTGTCGACCGTAGGTAGCCTGCGCCGCGCGCCCTGCAAGTGTGAGAAAAATGGCTTAGCTTGGCACAGCGCTGGTTGCAGGTGTTCTAATTTGAGAAAATGCGACCAAACGTTTTCTTTCCTCATCCCACAGATGCAGCCGCGCTTGGGCAAAGCTCTCGCGTATGGTCAGCCGGTTCATAGTCCCAAGAGCAGGGCAGTCGACCAACACTTGCGGCAACCGGTAGAATGGAATGCGGCTGTAAAGATGGTGAATGTGATGAATCCCGATATTTGCGGTGAGCCATTGCAGCACAGGCGGCAGCACATAGTGCGAGCTTCCATGAAAAGCTGCGTCATGCAAATCCCAGTCGGGTGTTTCTTCCCAATACGTGTTCTCAAATTGATGCTGCACGTAAAACAACCAAACACCAATGGTCGCCGCCACCAATGTGGTTGGCATAAAGATCAACAAAATTGGCTGCAGACCCTTGAAGTAAACGATCGCGCCAAGCGCACAGAGAATAACAACATTTGTCAGCATGGCGCTTACCCAAAAGCGCGCTTGTGACATAAAGCCCAAAGGCAGACGGTTTTGGAGCAAAAACAAATAGCCAGGCCCCAAACCAAACATCACGATCGGATTTCGGTAGGCCCGATACTTTAACCGCCCACCCCACGACAAAGCGCGATATTCTGACACGGTCAGCGTTTGCACATCACCAATACCGCGCCGGCCCAAGTCACCAGCAGCGCCGTGATGAATTGCATGCGAGCGACGCCAGACATCGTAGGGTGTAAGGGTCAAAACACCCAAACCGCGTCCGACCCAATCACTGACCGCGCGGTTTTTGAAAAACGCACCGTGGCCACAATCATGCTGGATACAAAAAAGGCGCAAAAGGAACGCGGCATTGATGACCGAAAGGAAAAGCGCCAAGATCCAAGACACCGACAACGCCCACCACGCACAGGCCCACAGGACCACAAACGGGCAAAGCGTCACAGCAATTTCAAAGCTGCTGCGCCACGTATCCGGTTCGCGGTATTTGCCCAAGGTTTTAAGCCAATCTCTGGCGGGTCCCACCATTTGTGTCGGCAGGCTTTCGTCGGCGTTTTGGCTCATGCGGTCTACTCGATTGTTTCGTGCATACCTGATACTGCTATTTCCGTCAAACGCAATACAATCAGGCATATCGGAAGAGAGCCTGCCGCTCACAGCGAAGGGTGTTGGGACATACCCCTAGACAATCTGTCGGACCAGCCGCTATCCCTTACGTCAACGACATGAACAGGCGGATAGCGCATGAAACTCGGCTGTATTGGTGATGATTTTACTGGATCAAGTGACCTCGCAAACACGCTGGCCAAAGGCGGGATGCGCGTTACGCAATACACTGGGGTTCCATCTGGCCCTGCATCTGTTGATGTTGAGGCCGGTGTGGTTGCGCTTAAGTCACGATCCGTTCTCGTGGCCCAAGCTGTTGAGCAGTCTCTTGCGGCGCTTGATTGGTTGTTGGCCCAAGGTTGCACGCAGATATTTTTCAAATATTGCTCAACGTTTGACAGCACGCCCGACGGTAACATTGGTCCTGTCATGGATGCACTAGCCGCGCGGCTTAACGCCACACGCGTGATCGCCTGCCCTGCTTTTCCAACAACGGGCCGCTCAGTTTATCAGGGGCATCTGTTTGTCCAAGATCAGCTACTAAGTGATAGTGGCATGCGCCATCACCCTCTCACGCCAATGACTGACCCTGATCTGCGCCGTTGGTTGGGCTTGCAAACTCACCATTCGGTCGGGCATGTTGTAGCGCCAACAGTGTTCGCGGGCGCTGACGCGATTTCAGCCGAGCTTGACGCGCAGCACGCCCTTGGGAAAACCCACATCATTGTTGATGCAATCCGCGACGAAGATCTAATGGCCATCGGCAAAGCTGCCGCCGATCTGCCGCTAGTTACGGGTGGGTCTGGCGTGGCGCTTGGTCTACCTGCGAATTTTGGCTGCAGCCCAAGCCGCCCCAACTGGGCCGGTCAGGACGGCAAATGTGTGGCCCTGTCTGGATCATGCTCGGTCGCGACCCGCGAGCAAGTGGCACGCCACAAAGAAAAACACCCCAGCCTTGAGATTATTGCTGCCGATGTGATCGAGGGCCGCCAAACCGCCCAAGACATCACGTCATGGGCGCTGCAGGCTGATGGCATCCCGCTCGCGTACAGTTCGGCTGATCCTGAGGTCATTAAGTCGGTCCAAAGTGAATATGGCCTTGAGCAGTCATCGCAGGCCATTGAAACGCTCTTTTCTGATGTTGCGGCCATGCTGGTTGCGGGCGGTGTGACCCGCTTGTTAACCGCGGGCGGTGAGACATCAGGCGCGGTTGTAGAAGGCCTAAAGCTTGCCCAGCTTGAAATCGGCCCTGAAATTGACCCCGGTGTACCCGCATTGCGCACCAGCAAAGACCTGACGCTCGCGCTTAAGTCCGGCAATTTTGGTGCACCTGATTTCTTTGAAAAAGCGGCGGGCGTCTTGGGTGGCTCGGCATGAGTGACACCCACCTCAGAGAGCAAATCTGCATGCTCGCTAAATCGCTCTTTGATCGCGGTCTGACGCATGGCAGCACCGGCAATATTTCTGCGCGTACCGAAGACGGTGGCCTTTTGGTGTCTCCCACGGGTACAAGTTTTGGTCGCCTTGATCCCGCACGGCTTAGCCGTTTCGACGTGAACGGGCACCATGTTGGCGGTGACAGCCCCACCAAAGAAATGCCTTTGCATACTGCATTTTATGACACGCGCAGCACTGCAGGCGCCGTGGTGCATTTGCATTCATGCCATTCCGTCGCCCTTTCGATGATGCCTGACGCAGACACAGATAATTTCATCCCACCACTGACGCCCTACGGTATTATGAAACTGGGCCGCGTCAAACTTTTACCATTTTTCCTTCCCGGCGATCCCGCCATGGGCGAAGCGGTGCGCAGCTTAGCAGGCAAGCGAAGTGCAGTCATGCTGGCCAATCACGGCCCTGTGGTGGCTGGCAAAGACGTTGAAGCGGCCTGCAACGCGATCGAAGAATTGGAAGACGGCGCGCGGCTTGCGATGATGACGCGCGGCATGCACCCAAACGGCCTTACGACTGATCAAATTGCACAAGTCGTCACAAAGTTTGACATCAGCTGGGACGACTAAGTCCCCCGCACGCCCCATGCCAAACGGGTCATCGCCGACACGCTAAAGAAGACCGCAGCAAGGCTGACGATGGTTGGACCCGTTGGTGTATCAAAAGCGAACGCAGCCCCCAAACCACCAAGCGCGCTTGCCGCCCCAATTAAGGCCGCCAAAACGGCCATGGTTTCCGGACTACGGGCAAGTGCACGTGCGGTTGCCGCCGGAATGATGAGCAAGGCCGCAATCAACAGCGCGCCGACAACTTTGATTGCCACCGCTACAACTAATGCCAAGGCGACCGTCAAAACAAACTGCTCGCGGCGCGGATTGATACCCGCCGCAAACGCCAAATCTTCGCTCATGGTTGATGTCAGCAGCGCGGACCAGCGCCACCAGAGCAGTCCCAAGATGATAAGCACGCCACCCCAAATCACTCCAAGATCAGTTGGGCTGACAGCAAGAATATCACCGAAAAGATAGCTGTTCAGATCAATGCGATTACCTTGCAGGAACGACACCCCAACCAACCCGAACGCCAAAGTGCCGTGGGCCATCACGCCAAGAAGCGCATCCCCAGACAGCCCTCTGCCGCTCATCCCTGAAACAGCTGTGGCCATGAGAAGGCAAACCACCATGATCCCAGCAGAGACCGAAATACTCAACGCAAGTGCAAGCGCCACCCCAAGGATGGCTGCATGCGCTGTCGCGTCACCAATGTAGGCCATGCGGCGCCATACGACAAAACATCCAAGCGGCCCTGCCGCCAGCGCAACACCAATCCCAGCAAGTGCTGCGCGAACCAAAAAGTCATCTAGGTAGCTCATCCCTGGGCCTCGTGATGGTCGTGAACACAGTTTCCGGCCTCATCATGCGCGTGGTCATGATCGTGGCGATAAAGAGCCAGTGCACCTTGGGTGCCTGTGCCGAAAAGTGCGCGGTATTCTGGCGCTGAGGCCACGTGTTCTGGTGCGCCTTCGCAACACACATGGCCATTCAGGCAAATCACGCGGTCCGAGGCGGCCATGACAACATGCAACTCATGGCTGACCATCAACACAGCGCATCCGAGGGTTTGACGCACCTCTTCAATCTGGCGGTAGAATGACGCCGACCCCGTTTGATCAAGCCCCTGAGTTGCCTCATCAAGGACCAACACGTCAGGTGACGCCAAAAGCGCACGCGCCAACAAGACCCGTTGAAACTGACCGCCGGACAAACCCACCATCGGCCGTTGTGCCAAATCGCTCACACCCGCCTGAGCCAGTGCTTCACGCACTTTGGTGGCCCCAACCCGCGAAGGCAGGTTCAAGAATCGCGCAACGGTGATGGGCAGCGTGCTGTCGATCTGTAGTTTTTGCGGGATATAGCCGATGCGCAAGCCATCAGCGCGGGTAACTGTGCCAGACGTCGGCTGATGCGCCCCAATCAGTGTGCGCAGAAATGTCGACTTGCCAGAGCCGTTGGGTCCTACAATTGTGACGATTTCGCCCGCCTCAAGACGAAAGTTCACACGGTCCAGAACGCGTAATGCGCCGATGCGAACATCTACATCGCGGGCTTCAAGCAAAGTCTTCACGGTTGCGCTCCGTCACAGTTTGGGCAAACGCCTTCGGCCTCGACTACTGCGCGTTCAATGATAAATCCAGCATCTCTTGCAGATGCCGCAACGGTATCCTCGGACAAGTTCGCAATTCCTTCGGCGACGTTTTCGCAAACACGGCAAATCAAAAATGCCGGAACATGTTCGGACGACGGGTGCGAACAGGCGACAAACGCGTTTAATCGTTCGATCTTATGAGCAAAGCCATTGCCTACAAGAAAGTCGAGCGCGCGATACGCAACTGGTGGCTGCGCACTAAAACCTTCAGCTTTGAGAACGGCGAGAATATCATATGCGCCCATGGCTTGATGTTTTGCCAACAAGATTTCCAGCACACGTTGACGTACGGGCGTGAGTTGAAGGCCCCGCTCAGCGCATTGCTTTTGCACAGATGTCACGCTGTGCGCGATGCACGTTCCGTGATCATGGGATTTAAATCCGATTGGCTGCATCAGCGCACCTCCTGCAACACGCCGCAAAGTCCGACGCATTTTGGACTTGTTATGATATACTATAACATATATCAACCCGCGTGATATTATAACACTCCCAAGGTCCTTCTCATGTTTTCTTCCCGTTTCACAGCCCTGCTGACAACCACCACACTGGCAGCGCTTCCTGCTGCTGCACAAACGCCAAACGTGGTCACCGACATCGCCCCTGTCGCAAGCCTTGCCGCACATGTGATGGGTGATTTGGGCACACCGCGCAACTTGATCAAACCCGGCGCATCGCCACATGATTACGCCCTGCGCCCGTCCGATGCCCGCGCATTACGCGATGCGGATGTAGTGTTCTGGATCGGCGGTGCACTTACCCCGTGGCTAGAGGCACCCCTTGAGACACTCAGCAAAAACGCAGAGCATGTATCCCTTTTGAATGCGGAAGCGACAAAACTGATCGAGCCGCGTGATCTTGGGCACGAGCATCATGATCACGGCGCGGACAAACACGACGAACATGATGATCATGAGCACGAAAAAGAGCATGCCCATGACGAGCACGATCATGAGGAAGAACATGACGACCATGGCCATGATGAACATAAAGACCACGATCACGACGAGCATGAGCACGAAAAAGAACAAGACGACCATGGCCATGACGAGCACAATCACACAGATGCACAGGGCAATCTTGTTGACCCACACGCGTGGCTTGACCCAAGCAATGCCATTGCGTGGTTAGATGTAATTGCGGCGGCTCTGTCGAAGGTGGATCCCGAAAACCAAGCAACTTACGAGCAAAACGCGGCAACGACGGCGGCTGAAATAGTGCAAACCATGTCAGCAATTGACTTCAGAATGGCCCCGCACAAAGACGCACCTTACGCTGTTTTGCACGACGCATTTGCGTATTTTGAAACTCGGTTTGGCCTTGAACCCGCCGGAGCAATCACCCTGACCGATGCGCAAAGCCCAAGTCCCGCACATATTGCGAGCCTGCGTGCAACACTCACCGAAGCAAACGTCACATGCACCTTCGCGGAACCCGCAGCAGATACGCGTTTGCTTGGCGTGGCCACGGAAGGGCTTGAGGTACGCTTTGCTACAGCTGATCCGCTCGGCACACCTGAAATGGCCTATACGGACCTTATCGCCAACATCGCGGATGCAATGGCGAGCTGCTTTGAAGGCACTTCAAATTAGCGAAGGGCTCTAAGGCATTTGCCCCGTGACCCTATGCCAATGAAGGCAGCCACAGCACAATCCACGGGAAGGTGACCAGCAAGCCAATTGTGATGGCATCAGCGATGAAGAACGGGGTAACGCCCTTGAAAACATCTTGCACGCTGATGTCGTCACGCACTCCCGCAACCACAAAGCAGTTCAAACCAATGGGCGGCGTGATCAGGCAAAATTCGGCCATTTTCACCACCAAAATTCCGAACCAAATCGCGCACATCGGCCCAGACATGCCAAACGCACTGTCAGCTGCAGAAACCGCTTCGCCGCCGTTCAGGGCCATCACAGCTGGATAAACAACGGGCAGCGTCAACAAAAGCATCCCGATCGCATCCATGAACATGCCCAACACCGCATAGGCCAGCAAAATACAGATCAAAATCGCCATCGGCTCGTAAGGCAAACTGGTAATCCAGTCCGCAAACGCGCCGGGCAAATCCGCAAACCCAAGAAAGCGGACATAGATCAAAACGCCCCAAATAATGGTAAAGATCATCACGCTCAGCTTTGCCGTTTCCAACAGCGCCGCCTTCAACTCGGGCCAGCGCATCCCGCGATAAACGGCCATGAGGAACACAACAAACGCGCCAATTGCACCGCCTTCGGTTGGCGTCCCCCAAGCATCGCCGCCGAACGGGTTGTAGACGAACATAATGATGATCACGACGACGAAGATAATCGGCAAGGCCGGTGGCAATGACGCAAAACGCTGGCCCCACGTAAAGCCGCGTACTGGCGGGCCGAACCCTTTGATCGTTAGCGCCATACCGATGATCAAAATAGCATATACAATCGCGCTAAAGACGCCGGGGATAAAGCCTGCAAGTAACAACTTACCTACGTCCTGTTCAACAATAATCGCGTAAATCACCAAAATGGCGGAAGGCGGAATGAGGCTGGCCAACGTGCCACCCGCAGCCACCACACCAGCAGCAAAACGTTTGTCATAACCGATTTTGAGCATTTCTGGGATGGCGATCCGCGCAAAAACCGCCGCAGTCGCAACCGACGCACCAGATACGGCAGCAAAGCCAGCTGTGGCAAAGATGGTGGACACGGCTAGGCCACCGGGCACCCATGCGATCCACCGCTTGGCTGCCTCAAAAAGCGCCTTGGTAAGGCCTGCGTGATACGCCAAATAGCCAATCATGATGAATGTAGGAATGAGGCTAAGCGCCTGCGAGCTGACTTTTGAATGCGGCACTTGACCCGCAGTTTTGGCAGCAACCTGCAACGCCCACATGAATTGATCTGGCGCCATGCCTTTCTTGGCCCAGAATATCCAAACAAGCCCAACCATGCCCGCCATGGCAGCAGCAAACGCAACCCGCATGCCAAGCAGTACCACCACCAGCATTGCACCCGTGACCCAAAGGCCGATCTCAATCGATTCCATGTGCGGCCTCCTTACGGTCGTTCGCCTCAACGGCTTTTGCTTCAAGTGCGGCAGCCGTCGCCGCATCAATCGGAAGTGGCACCGCCACCGCGTGCCCTGTCACAACCGCGCGGCCATACCCCCACACCTGAAGCGCCAAACGCACTGACAGAACCGAAAAGGCAACCGGCGCCAAAAGTTTCGCAGGCCAAATAGGGAGCGCAATATCCATTGAGCTGTCGCGGCTCCACATCGGGGATCCGAAATCAAAACTGCGTTGGAAGTGCGCCCAAGTGCCCCAAACCAACAGGACCATCAGGATAAAAATCAGTAGCGTCGTGATTAACTCAACCGCATAAAGAAGCCGCCCCTTCAACGCGCCGACCAACATATCCATCCGGATGTGGCCGCCGTCGCGCTGTGTGTAGGCGACCCCCATGAACGCGATTAGCGGCATGGCTTGCTCAATATAATCAACGTAGCCCGGTACGGGCGCATTGAAGAAATTCCGTCCGCTGACCGAAACAACAGCCAGCACCATAAGGCCAAATACGGCCAGACCGCTGCACAAGGCCAAGACCCGCTCAACTTTCAAAAGCTGCTGATCAAGGCGGCTCAAAACGGAAGTGTCGGTTGTCACATTTGCTGCGCCAGCCATCGGTATCTCCCTCAGCGGATAAAATTCTTGAAATAACTGCCAGCTGTAATGTCCGGCAAAAATGCACCCCGCGCGGGTATTCTGCGCGAGGTGCTTAGCTCATACTTCGCGCTTAGCTACCGCTTGAAATCATGCCTGACACAAAGTCGAGCAACTCCTGCGCGGGCAAGCCTTTGGCGGTGTTATCCGCAACCCAAGCTGCCGCCGCGGGGCCTGCCACTTTGTCTTTGAACGCCGCCAATTCGCTGTCGGAATAGGTCACGCGCTCGATGCCGCGCTCATCCAAGGCAGGACCCCAAGCGTCCATTGTCGCACCGTTGTATGTGGCGATGTAGTGATCAAGCGCCTCGTCGATCGAGCCCAAAAGTGCCGCGCGGTGCGCATCAGACAAATCATTCAGCGCATCGGTATTTGCAACCACTGGGCAGTTAACTGTGCCGGGGTTCAGGTTTGTGGTCCACCACTTGGCGTTTTCAATGGTGCCAAATGACATATGCGCGTGGGGCGCAAAGCTGACCGCCTTGACGACGCCGCTGTCCATGGCCTGACGCACTTCGGTCGCTGACATAGATGTGGGCACAGCACCAACGGCTTCCATGGCTTTGCCGATCCCGCCCGTGGCGCGAACACTCAGACCTTCATAGGCCGCAAGTGTTGTTGGCGCATCACCGACACCCACAATGTTGTACTGTGGCAGTGGCGAGGGCATCAAAAGGGTCGCATTCCAACGGGCCAAATCCTCTTGGACCGCAGGCTGTTGATAGAGCGCTTGCGAAATTTCGCGCTCTTGCTCAAGGCTACTTACGCCCAGAAACGGCAATTCCAAAACAGTGATCGATGGGTTTTTATCGCGGTGATAGCCGGCACAGAATTGCGCCATTTCGAATGCACCGATGCTGATGCCGTCAAGGTTTTCGCGGTTCTTAGACAAGCCACCGTAGCTGATGTTGAGTGTAAACTCACCGCCGGTTTTCTCGCTTACTAATTCAGCAAGCTTTTCGACATGCTCGGTAAAGGCGCGGCGTTTACCCCACAGCGAGACATTCCATTCAGTCGCAAGAGCCTCACCAGCAAATGCCAGTGACAGGGCTGCGATCGCGGTACGTTGTAGTAATTTATTCATCTTGTTTCCTCCCAAAAACGGTCATGTCAATGACGACGAAGTAAGAGTGAAACTTGTTTGCCCGCATTTGGCAACAGGCAAGCTTACGATAGGTCCAAGCTTTTTGGACCAAAGCGTAAAGCAGGATTATTTGCCTTGTTTTTGGGCAGTCAGCTGCGCTTCGGCCTTTGCAAGCGCGCGGCGAAACTTGGGGCCTCTGCGGGTATTAAGCACTGCACGGGTGTAATTTGCGATGAGCCAAGGCCGGTCAAGCTTTTGCAAACGCCGCAGCATCTCTTGTTGGTACCGCACAGTCAGCAGGCGGGCGCGCATCAATTTATAAAACATTTGCCGGTTCATCGTGCCGTCTACACAGCCCATCACAACCTGCTTCAAAACACCCATCCGCATCCAAAGTGACGCGATACGATGACCCATGAACCGACAGTGGTACTTGGTGATGTTGCGCCCCTGAAAAAGTGCCGCATGCATCGCATCAAGCGGTTCTCGGGGGTCATAAAAAAGATGCACACGGTTCGCATTTTCTACTTGATCCGGACCATAGGCGTACCGCCCGGAATAGCTGCGTGCCCATGCTTTACGGTACCGCGTTTCCCACGGCGCAACATCGCGCGACAGCGTTGCTTGTGGGCTGAGCAAAATCGCTGTTGAGCCCGGCGCGGCCGCGCAAAACACCGATGCAGCATAGGCCCCCATGGATGCGCCGTAAAACACGACATTATCGAACTGTTCGAAAAAGCCTTCGGCCTGAAGTCGGTCAAAGAAGTCAAACACATGCTCATCGCGGTACCATGTCCAACTATGGGCCATCATCCCAAGCATCGACCACCCCCGTGATGTCACAAAATCATAGCCCCATGGCATGCGGTCATCGGCGCCTTCAAATACATGGTCAAGGTTTTCGAAAGTAACGATTAACGTCTTGGCCCCTGCACCTTCGCCACGAACAAACAGGCTGGTATGCTCAGCACCGATCTCTTCGTAAAAACCACGTTGCTCACCCACACGCGCCAGCTCTGCGCGCCAATCACCTTTGCTTACTTCAGGTTCTTGCGGCGGCTTCAAATCATCCGCCATTATCACGATCCCGTTTTGAAAAGTGATGGCGCGCCGCGCACAAGCGTGTCTCGGCATTCTTTGATGAAGGACTTTTCAACGCGGTATTTACGACTTAGCGCATCGATTGAGGCATCTTTGGCAAGTGCAGCCAAAGCAATCTGTGCACATCCATCAGGGTCGCTCGCGATGGCCGGTGCAGTCACAATCTTCGTTGGGATTGGCGCGTCATCCGGTTTGATCGCATGCTTGTCGATCAAACCCGCCATAAAGCTTCCCCTGCGGGGAATGCCACCCTCTTTTTCCTCAAGCCGTGGCTTCATACGGCGGGCCCAAAAGTGCACCCCGTAAGTACCTTCTGTGAGACGCTCTTCAATATTGAACCGCGACATGATCATATGATTTCGATCCGGAAAACTGATTGGATAAAAGCCTGTCTCAGGCTGGGCTTTGTCAATTTCACCGGTCTGGTTGAGGAAATATGTCACTGCCGCAGGTCCGGTAAAGCCCCAATTTTGTTCTGTCATATGAACAGGTCGGCCCGCATCTTTTTCTGCCTGCAACTCTTTTTGCTGCCACGGCTTAAGCCACGGACCAATCGCATATTCATCTTTGAAAAACGCCAACATCAGATCAAGCGCGGGGCTGTCTTGCGGCAGGCCCAACACCGCGTTGCACACAAGATTGGGCTTCTCCCAGCCAAAAATATGCCCGCCCGCAATGTCAAAAGGACGCCAGCAATACATATCCGCGTCAACCCACACTTGACCGGTTTGCTTAATCATATTCAGCCGCCACAAATCCGCATGGATCGCGGGGGATCCTGTGCGCGCATGGCGGTACATCGGCTCAGCCGGGAAAATTTCTTCCGCATCGGCAGCCTTCACACCGTCGGGCACGTTCTCAATGGGGCTGTAACTATATAAAGTAGTCTCATGCCCCGCATCTGCAAAGCTTTTCAGGCACAGCTGTTCAAGCCATGAAAGACGGCCGCCAATCCACAGGCTGGCTATTTTAGGAAGTTTGGACATCACACCACCTCGCCCACTGAAGCCAGCGCCCCTGTGGCGCTTTTCATACGTGGGTACTCATCAACTACCGCCACTTCACCAACTGTTTGTTACCAAAGCAAGGCATTTAGCTGGCATTTTAAGGAACAAAGGTTGTCGTTTTGCAGCAAGGTTCGCTATCATCATGGCAGTAACGAGCAGCAAGCCACGAAGGCATTCTATGAACATACTCGCAATTACATGCGTCAAGAACGAGGGGCCGTACCTTGTTGACTGGCTGGCACATCTGCGCGCCATTGGGATTGACCACGTTCTGGCGTTCTCAAACGATTGCGACGATGGCACGGATCAGCTTCTTGATGCATGTGCCACTCAGGATTGGCTGACCCATCACCGACAAACACACGAGGGCGTGCGAACACTTCAATGGCAAGCGCTGAAAACCGCCGCACAGGACCCTGCGTATCATGCTGCCGACTGGATCATGTTCATCGACGTTGATGAGTATGTCTGCCTTTCCAAAGGGGTCACAAACCTGCGGGATTTGATCCAACGCGCAGACGGTGCGGACGCAATCGCCATGCCTTGGCGCCTGTTTGGAAACGCAGGGCGGCACGACATATCGTTTGAACCGGTAACGACCCGCTTTACGCAATCCGCACCGCGCGACATCGCGCTACCTCTTGCACATTTTTTCAAAACTCTCTTCCGGCGCAGTGCTTTTCGTGAGGCGGGCATCCACCGGCCCAAACCGATCAAAAACAAGACTGCGACATGGGTAGACAACGGCCTAAACCCGTTGCCCAATCAATTCGTAACATCAAACGGAAGGATCAATTTATTCGGCAACGATTGCCCGCGCCCGCTTGTGCAACTGAACCATTATTCAATTCGCTCAACCGCAGAGTTCATGCTCAAGGCGCAACGCGGCCTGCCAAACAAGATGGAGCGTGATATTGATGTTGGTTATTGGGTCAGCCGCAATTGGAACGACGAAACCCATGATCCACTTCCGCCTCCAGACAGAAGCGCAATTGAGACCCCAGAGATTTCGAACATAGAGACGCGTGCACAAAATTGGCACCGGCGTACTTTTGAGAAATTGATGCAGGACGCGGACGCAGTGCAACGATATTGGCAGTTGATGCTTGCGGGCAGTTCATCAGCACCGACGGCCGAAATGGCACAAGCCCATTTACACCGTTTACAGCAGGCCTATCAAAATGACTGACCTTCTGTTTCGCACCCTACCCGTGACGGATGTTCCTATACCAAGCGGGACTGTTCGCGTGTTGGATCAAGTGATCGACGATGGTGTTTCTCGCACGTATCTCGCCCGCGGCACCAACGTGGAAACCGTGATTTCAACGCCTGAGTATCCTATCGACGAAGTGCGCAGCATAGGCGAAGGGCTGTTGGTGCGCGGCACCAGCTATAGCAACACCCTACCCCTGTTGGGCTCACCACGTTTCACGCCATCTAAAGTTGAAACTGATCTCTTTGATGGCCTCAATACATTGCTTTCAGTACGCAACGGCGAAAGCCCGCAAGACGTAGTCGACTGGCTTACCTATCACCATGAACACCACGGCGCACAAGCGGCCCTGATCGTTGACCGCGCGCCCAATGACCCACTTCTTGATGACGCTTTGCGCTCAGTAGTGGGTTTGATCCGCATTGTGATCCTACGCAGCCCGCTGCCTTTGGGTGACGCGACCCTGCCGTCAGAAACTCACCCTTATTGCGCGCCAACGGCCCCTGGCAAAGACCGGATGAAAGTTCCGCCGCCGTCGCCTTGGGATAGCCCACTTGGAGAGCTGTTGATCTATGAAATAGCCAAGATACGCTTTCTGGCCAATGCACGGGCTGTCGCAAACATTGAAGTTTGCGATCTGCTAGCGCCCGTTGATGGCAAGAACATTTTCGACGCGACCGTATCAGCGCAAGGTGGTGTCATTACCTTGGCGGGGCGGCGATGTTTTCCGTGGCGGGTTCGCCAGGGCAACGCCCCCCATTTTAGCGATCATACCTGCGTGCAATTTGATACCAACAAAGCCAAGAAACGCTGGTGTGTCGCGCCATCAATAACCGGTCCCGATACAGTCTGGCGGATGATCCGCGTTGTCGGCGCAGATGCAGACCCCGCGCAGGCGATGCTCTATTACAATTGCATGAATATGCGCCATCGTCACCAAAACATCAGCGCGATCGTGCCCAAAACCTCGCTGGTTGAAGACCCACATTTATTGGCTTTATCACGGCAGGCTTGGGGGGCGTCCCCTGTCCGCGTCCCTGCCGAAAAACTGCGTAAGAGGGATCCGAACGATCGATCTACGGTGATCGTAACCTGCATGAAAAACGAAGGGCCATTTATTCTTGAATGGATCGCTTATCACCGCGCAATCGGCGTTGAGAATTTCATTGTCTACACCAACAATTGTGATGATGGAACGGACACATTTCTGGATCTGCTCCAAGCAAAGGGCTATCTGCAGCACCGCGAAAATCCGTTCAAGGGCACTGATCTAAAGCCACAGCACGCGGCCCTTGCTGCATCGGAAAAAGAAGCGATTGTTCAAAACTCTGCGTGGGCCGTATCAATGGATGTGGACGAGTTCATTTGTGTTCACACCGGTGACGGCACACTTGGCGCGTTGTTTGACGCGGTGCCTGATGCGAACATGATCAGCATGACATGGCGCTTGTTTGGCAACGCTGAAATCCATGAATTTGAGGATCATCTACTTACCGAAAACTACACCAGATGTGCGCGCGAATTTGCCAATAAACCGCACCAAGCGTGGGGATTCAAAACCCTTTTTCGCCAAGACGGTATTTTCAAAAAGCTTGGTGTTCACCGCCCCAAAGGATTGCGGCCACAACTCAAAGACAATTTGCGGTGGGTGAACGGCTCGGGCCGCCCGATGCCACAGGACAGTTTTCGCAACGCATGGCGCTCAACGTCCGATACCTATGGGTATGATCTGGTATCCTTGAACCACTATGCGGTGCGATCCGCTGAAAGCTTTTTGGTCAAACGCGACCGCGGCCGCGTCAATCATGTCGATCGCGATCAGGGCCTCGCCTATTGGTTCCGAATGAATAACAACGAAGAGGAAGACACCTCAATCCTGCGCATGGTGCCCCGCCTCAAAGCGGAGCTTGCGCAGATGCTGTCGGACCCCGAAATTTCGGCGCAGCACGTCGCATGCGTTCATGCGCACCGCGACAAAATTAAAGCGCTCCGAAAGTCGGATACTTTCGAAAAGTTCTACACCGAAATCACCAGCCCACGCATGGAACGTCTGGGCCGGCTGCACAGACACTTCGGGGCCAACGTGTTTCTAGGCGGCCCTGAAACCGTGCCTAATGACGTGGTTTTTCAAGACCATCCAGACGACTTTTTCTTCACTGTCGAGCGTCAAGACACCCAGCACTGAGGCTTAGGCGCAGGCGTCTCGGATCGCACGAATGTTTTCGCCGTAAGGTGCGGGGTTTGAAACTGATCCACCACGGAAAACTGCAGAACCCGCCACCAACACATCAGCCCCAGCATTGGCAACCAGAGGTGCCGTAGCAGGGGTCACGCCGCCGTCGATTTCGATATGAATTGGGCGGTCACCGATCATTGCGCGCAGCTTGGCAACTTTTGCGGTCATGTCGATAAACGACTGCCCTCCAAAACCCGGGTTCACGGTCATAACACAGACCAAATCAACCATATCGAGCAACTCTTCTACCGCACTGGCAGGGGTCGCGGGGTTCAACGCAACGCCCGCTTTGGCACCCGCACCACGGATCGCCTGCAAAGTCCGGTGGATATGCGGGCCGGCCTCAACGTGGGCCGTGATGAAATCTGCGCCGCTTTCGGCAAATGCTTCGATGTAGGGATCAACCGGCGCAATCATCAAGTGTACGTCCATCACGCCTTTGATGTGCGGACGGATCGCTTTGCAGGTGCTGGGACCAAAAGTGATGTTAGGCACGAAATGACCGTCCATTACATCCACATGAACCCAATCAGCGCCTTGCGCCTCAACGGCCTCACACTCTGCACCAAAATTGGCAAAATCCGCAGACAAAATGGACGGGGCGATTTTCAGTGAGCGATCAAATGACATTGGGCAGCGTCTCCAGCTTGGGTTTGGCAAGCTCTTAGCGCCCCCGAACCCTTTTGGCTAGGATTTGTCGCACAGCCAGTAATCGCCGCGCTTTGCACCGTTTCACTTTGGGTGTATCGGTGAGGCAAATCTTGCACCAATTCGGCAAAGGCGTCATCGTAAATTTATGCAAACCTTGTCTCAACTTCCCTCTGTCACGCTGCCGCGCAACGATGGCATCCCACTTGATCTTGATTGGGTCGCAAGCGTTCAGGCCAACACCTCAGCGATTGAGCGACGCGCCAAAACGCTTCCCGCGCGGCGTTCGGTCAAGAAAGACCATCAAGCCGCTTGGTTGCTGAAAGCAGTTTCATGCATCGATCTGACCACCCTATCCGGTGATGATACGCAGGGGCGCGTTCGCAGGCTGTGCGCCAAGGCCAAACAGCCCGTTGCATCCCAAACATTAGATATTTTCGGCCTGCCAAACCTGACGACGGGCGCAGTATGTGTGTACCACGACATGATTCAAACCGCCGTGAAAGCCCTTGAAGGCACTGGCATTCCAGTGGCGGCTGTTTCAACTGGCTTTCCAGCGGGCCTATCCCCACTGCACCTAAGGCTTGAAGAAATCCGCGAAAGCGTAAAGGCGGGGGCCTGTGAAATCGATATCGTCATCTCGCGCCGTCACGCCCTTACAGGCAACTGGCAGGCGCTTTATGATGAGACAAAGGCCATGCGTGAAGCTTGTGGGCCAGCCCACATGAAAGCCATTCTTGCAACAGGCGAGTTGGGCACGTTACGCAATGTTGCCCGCGCCAGTTTGGTGTGCATGATGGCAGGCTCTGACTTCATCAAGACATCCACCGGCAAAGAGCCGGTTAATGCGACCCTACCAGTGACCCTGACGATGCTGCGGGCAATTCGGGCCTATCACGCCAGAACGGGCCTCATGGTGGGCTACAAACCTGCAGGCGGTATTTCAAAGGCCAAGGATGCAATCACCTATCTTGCGATGATCAAAGAGGAACTTGGTGACCGCTGGCTACAGCCCGATCTGTTCCGCTTTGGGGCTTCCTCTCTTCTTGGCGACATCGAGCGCCAACTCGAACATCATCTAACGGGGCGCTACTCCGCCACCCACCGCCATCCGATTGGATAACTTATGACAGTAAAAGACATTTTCGAAACGATGGATTACGGAACCGCGCCTGAAAGCACATCAGAAGCCATGGCGTGGCTGGCCAAACATAACGCGGCATTCGGACATTTCATTGACGGGGCGTTCACCACGCATAGCAATGGCTTTGTAAGCAACAACCCCGCTACCGGCGAGGCACTCGCAAAGATCAGTCAGGCTCATCAATCAGATGTAGATGCCGCCGTGAAAGCCGCCCGCAAGGCGCAACCAAAATGGGCCAAAGACGGTCACCCTCGTGCAAAAGTGCTTTATGCGATTGCACGCCTTTTACAAAAACACAGCCGTCTTTTTGCTGTTCTTGAAACGCTCGATAATGGCAAACCAATCCGCGAGAGCCGCGACATTGATGTGCCCTTGGCGCAGCGCCATTTCTATTACCACGCGGGCATGGCGCAACTGATGCGCAGCGAGTTGCCTGACGCAGAAGCACTTGGTGTTTGCGGTCAGATCATCCCGTGGAACTTTCCGCTATTGATGTTGGCCTGGAAGATCGCGCCGGCACTGGCAATGGGCAACACAGTTGTGCTGAAGCCTGCAGAATACACATCGCTCACCGCATTGTTGTTTGCCCAAATCTGTCAACAAGCCGGCGTTCCCAAGGGCGTTGTGAACATTGTGACTGGTGATGCCGCGGTAGGCGAAATGATCGTGGCGGCGGACGTAGACAAAATTGCATTCACTGGCTCAACCCAAGTTGGGCGGATCATCCGCGAGGCCACATCAGGCACCGGCAAAGCCTTGACCCTCGAGTTGGGGGGCAAGTCCCCTTACATTATTTTCGACGACGCCGATATCGACAGCGCTGTTGAAGGGCTGGTCGATGCGATTTGGTTCAACCAAGGCCAAGTGTGCTGCGCAGGCTCGCGCCTGTTGGTTCAAGAAGGCATCGCAGATGATGTTTATGCACGCCTCAAAACCCGCATGAAAGCGCTCCGCGTGGGCGATCCTCTTGATAAATCAATCGACGTGGGTGCAATCGTTGATCCAGTGCAGCTTGAGACAATCACGTCACTTGTGGCTTCCAACGAAGATGGTGAACTGTTCCAAACATCAGCCCCCGACGGGTGCTTTTACCCCCCAACACTCATCACGGGCCTGCATCCGGCAGATGATTTGATGCAGCGGGAAATTTTTGGCCCTGTGCTGTGCGCAACGACATTCCGCACCCCCGCAGAGGCTGTGGAGGTTGCTAACAATACCCGTTACGGCTTGGCCGCCTCGGTGTGGTCAGAGAACATCAACCTCGCACTAGACATCGCCCCCAAGCTTGTCAGCGGCATCGTCTGGATCAACGGCACGAACATGATGGACGCAGCCAGCGGCTTTGGCGGCGTACGCGAAAGCGGCTTTGGGCGCGAAGGCGGATGGGAAGGGCTCAGCGCTTACACAAAGCCGAAAACTGTACGCAAACCGCTTGGCACCCTGACCGCCTATACCGGTGATGCAGCCCCCGCTGACGCGATAGACCGTACGGCCAAGCTTTACATCGGCGGCAAACACGCACGTCCAGACAGCGGATATTCAAAGGCTATTTTTGGCAAAAAGGGCGACCTTTTGGGGCATGTCAGCTTGGCAAGCCGCAAAGATATTCGCAACGCCGCCGAAGCCACCCAAGCCGCAAAATCATGGTCCGCAACAACAGGCCACCTGCGCGCGCAAATTCTATACTATCTTGCCGAGAACTTGGCAGCGCGCAGCGATGAATTTGCCGCGCGCCTTGACGCCATGCAGGGCGGCAAAGGCGGAGCCACCGAAGTCGCAGCGTCCCTTGATCGCCTGTTTAGTGCGGCAGCTTGGGCAGATAAATACGACGGCAATATCCATGATGTACCCATGCGCGGCGTGGCAATGGCAATGCACGAACCAATCGGCACCATCGGGATTATCGCGCCCAATGAGGCACCTCTGTTGGGTCTGATCAGCACGCTGGCCCCTGCATTGGCGATGGGGAACCGCATTATCTTGTGCGCCTCAGAGCCTTTTCCATTGGCCGCAACAGATCTGATCCAAGTGTTGGAAACGTCAGACATCCCTGCGGGCGTCGTGAATATTTTAACCGGCTCGCATAGTGAACTGGCGCCACATCTTGCAGGTCACATGAGCATTGAGGCCTGTTGGAGTTTCGGCAGTGCAGATGTATCTAAGGCTGTCGAAATCGCGTCCGTGGGCAATCTAAAACGCACATGGGTCAACAACGGGCTAGAAACAGACTGGAGCCGTGACCAGACGAAACAAATGCTGGCGCATGCCACCCAAGTGAAAAATATCTGGGTGCCCTACGGCGAATAAAGCGGCTTGGTTTAACGACCAAGCCAGCCACGAATGCGCGTGCGTGTTCCATCAAGGCTTTCATCGACCTCGTCCCAGAGGGGATCAATCTTGGCAACGCGGAACCTACGCCACCGCACCCAAACGGCCCAAAAGACCGCTGCGAGTATGGTCAGAAAAACGATGTTGAACCACGGGATAAGCTGGACATCCGGCCCTGTGACACGCTTGATACTGATCGCGTTTGGATAGATCGAAAGAAACTCGCTGCGCAAACCGTAATGGGTAACAGCGTACCACTCATCACGTTCAACAGACTGGGCTTCAGCCTGTAGGTTTGAGCTGTCGAGTTTGAAATAAAATGGCCAGCCAAAGCCCGTATCTTCGTTACGAAATACATAAGGCCGCTCGCGGGCCGTGCGCGTGTTGATCAACCGCAAATCACGGTTTTGCAGGGTCGCGTCATTGCCGCTGTCGGATTGCGCATAGAACACGCGGTTCCAGCCGGACAAATCAGCGCGCAAAATCTCGGTCCCTTTGATCTGAACGATGTCGCGCTGTGGCAGACTGTAATACAGAACCGAGCCGACGCTCAGCCAAAATACGGTAATGATCGACCACTTAATGAAACGCATCGGACAGGCTCTTTTCTACATAAAGTTCTGGACGTAAATCAGCGTCGCACCGACACCAATTGGGACGATGTAGATCACCACGGCCAACCACAGCTTGAGCGACTTCATATAGCCGGTCATCTCTTCATTGATGAAGGCGTCGCGGTCACCTACCCGTAATTCGGAGGCCCATCTGGCGATCAGCCGTTCGCGGTGTGCTGTGCGAAAATACATCAACAGACACACATACAGCGCGCTCAGCACCAGAAGAAACAAGACTAAAATACGCCACATCGTTCAATCCGCCCTTTTTCTGTTACCGCCGTTCGCGCAGCGCGCGTCCGAGATATGCGATCACGCCTACTGGCACCCAGATAATTGCCGCAGTGGCACTCAACAAGAGGACAACTTGAAGCTCATACAAAACTGCGCCCTGCGTCCGCAATCCAAGGTAGGCCAGGGCAAGAAGGGTTTGCCACCCTGCCAGCCACAAAAGTGTGACACCTAACGTCTGCACAACACTGCGAAGTTGGGTGACATCATCCGCAAGACTTTTCCAACCGACATATGCGGCCAGCACCGCGGCACCCAGCCAATACAGCACTCCCAAACTCATTGCATGAGTACCTTGCGCACCAAGCCTGACGACCTCATCCATCTCCAAAGATATCGCGCGCTGTTTACCGTCATGTCCTTATACCTTCTTCACGCACACCCATGGTTGCTAGACAGGTTACGCGCGCCATGTCATCAAACAAGAAAAACGAACGAGGAGTTTTCCCAATGGGGACACAAGACCTGATTTCACGCCTGAATGACACCGCTTTATTGCGCACCCAAGCCTATGTTAACGGCGAATGGGTGGATGGCGATGAAGGCACGTTTGATGTGACCGACCCTGCCACGGGGGATGTGGTGGCCCAAGTCGCAGATCTGTCGCGCGCCCAAGTTGCAGCCGCAATTGAGCACGCACAAAGCGCACAAAAGGCATGGGCAAAACTGGCCGCCAAGGAACGCTCGCAGGTCCTGCGGAAATGGTTTGATTTGATGATGGCCGCGCAAGAAGACCTCGCAATCATTCTTACCGCAGAAATGGGCAAACCACTTGCCGAGGCACGCGGCGAGATCGGATATGGTGCTTCATTTGTGGAATTCTTCGCAGAGCAAGCCAAACGCATCTACGGTGAGACAATCCCCGGACACCAAGCGGACAAGCGCATCACAGTGATCAAACAACCCATCGGCGTTGCCGCATCGATCACCCCGTGGAACTTCCCCAATGCAATGATCACCCGCAAAGCAGCGCCTGCGTTGGCAGCAGGCTGCGCATTTGTAGCCCGTCCGTCCGAGCTTACACCGCTGTCTGCCTTGGCTATCGGTGAATTGGCCACCCGTGCCGGACTGCCTGCAGGCTTGTTCCAAGTGGTGACCACATCTGACGCCTCATCAACGGGCAAAGAGTTCTGCGAAAATCTGACTGTACGCAAATTGACATTCACCGGTTCAACCGCTGTGGGGCGCATTTTGCTATCTCAGGCCGCCGATCAAGTGATGAAGTGCTCTATGGAGCTGGGTGGAAACGCACCGTTCATCGTGTTTGATGACGCCGATTTGGATGAAGCTGTGATTGGCGCGATTGCGTGCAAATTCCGCAACAACGGCCAGACATGCGTCTGTGCAAATCGCATTTATGTGCAGGCCGGCGTCTATGACGCCTTTGCCCAGAAATTTGCAGCAGCAGTGGCAAAATTGAAAATCGGTAGTGGTTTTGACGGCGCAGATCTTGGCCCGTTGATTTCGCCCAAAGCCGTTGAAAAAGTTGAAGATCATATCGCAGATGCCACATCCAAAGGCGCGTCAGTGCTGATGGGCGGCTCACGTGACAACACTGGACCGCTGTTTTTTGCGCCCACCATTTTGACCGACGTGACCCAAGAGATGAAAGTCAGCCAAGAAGAAACCTTTGGGCCGATGGCACCTTTGTTCAAATTTGAGAACGAAGATGAGGTGATTGAGATGGCAAACGATACGATCTTTGGTCTTGCCTGCTACTTCTACGCCAAAGACCTGAGCCGCGTTTACAAAGTAGCAGAGGCGCTGGAATACGGCATCGTTGGCATCAACACAGGCATCATCAGCACCGAGAACGCCCCCTTTGGTGGCATCAAGCAATCCGGCCTTGGCCGCGAAGGCAGCCACCACGGCATCGAAGAATATCTTGAGCTGAAATACATGTGCATGTCCGTCTAACCGACGACATGACAGGCAAAACGAAGGCGCGGCACATATAAATGCCGCGCCTTTTTTATTGTTCAGCGGGATTGATAGCGTGGTTTAATTTACAGCCTTCGCGTCCACCACGTTAGACGTAACCGGCGGCTGGCTTTGAATGGGGATTTGGCGCGGTTTCAACGCTTCGGGCACTTCGCGCAGCAAATCAATGTGCAGCATGCCGTCCTTGTGAACCGCACCTGTTACACGGACATGATCTGCCAGATGGAACCGCCGCGAAAACGCACGGGTCGCAATCCCGCGATGCAGATAGGTGCGCTTTGCGGTTTCTTGGGGTTTGCTGGCGGTGATGTGCAGAGCATTTTCCTTTACCTCGACCTCAAGATCATCTTCAGAAAAGCCTGCAACTGCGATGGAAATCCGGTATCCATCTTCGTCGGTTTTCTCAATGTTATAGGGTGGGTAGCTTTGTGTGCCTGCGTCATTCGTCATGACACGGTCCATCAAATCAGCAATCTGATCAAAGCCAACAGTGGCGCGGTAAAGCGGTGACATATCAAGAGTTCGCATGGGTATCCTCCTAGAAGCGATAGGTGTGCGGCCATCCCGATTGGGCATGGTCCAATAGTTCGACGGCCCCAGTGTTGGCGACCGTGAAATATAGTTGGGAACGGCTTTGCAGCGTTTCAAGCCCCTCAGATCGTACGCAGTTAGGGTTTGATAAACTTCGCGCCAGTCTCGGACCGTTGGCCACTTAAAATTGTTTTGCTGCGCGCACCGGATTGCCCCTTCCATTGCCCTTCGCCTGCGTTCAGACGGCTGGCAAGACCTTCCAGGTTTTGTTGAAGGTTTGCCCCCAAAGAAACGCCCTGCCCATCCATTTCCGCCTTAGCAGACACAACAGAAACAATCTTTGCGACACCATTTTGAAACTGAAAAATCGGCGCTCCTGAACTGCCGAAATCCACCTCACAGGAAAGCACAAGCGCACCGGCTTGCTTGCCCAAAACTGCACATACCTCTTGGATTGAGGCGGCACTTGCACGGTCATGTGCGTATGAAACAACACCAACATTATCCCCCCGCTTGGGCAAACGGTCCGTCAAAAAAGGTTTCACTCTTGTGTCACGGATCGGTCGCTCAAGTTCCAACAAAGCAATGTCCATGCGGATGCGTGTCGTAGGAGTGGCGTTGGAATAATCATACCCTTCGGCGACAACAGCGCGTGTGACCTGACGGTAACTCTGCGCGCGCCCATTGCGCAGCCCTGCCAGAAACCGGATCGTACGATGATCAATCCGCGTGCCGCTGTTTTTGTCAAACAAACAATGCGCAGCGGTCAGCACCACCTGCGGCGTGATAAGCGCACCAGTGCAAAAGCCCGTCCCAGCAATATCGAGCTGACCCACACCTTCAAAACCACGGTTGTCATCACCTGTTTGAAACTGGCTAAGCCGCGTGTCTTCCGCCAACAAAAACGTCGGCGAAAGAAAAAACGACACCAAGAGAAAGGCAAAGCGCATAGATTTTTCTACCAAAGTTTGAAGCTAAACTTTGGCCGCCTTTAGCACCTAACGCAAGATAGGAACCTGCGGCGCACTCGCGTCGCGCTCAAACGCAGGAGGCAAAGGACCACCTGTTGCCCAATCCAACAGCTCAACTGTATGAACAATTGGCACACTTGCGGCAGAGCCAATTTGCATCATGCAGCCGATGTTACCAGCCGCAATCACATCTGGGTTCTTGGCCTCAAGGGTTCTTACTTTCCGGTCCTTAAGTTGCTTTGAAATGGCAGGCTGCATCAAGTTGTACGTCCCCGCAGACCCACAACACAGATGGCTATCCGCCGGTTCCACAACGTCAAAACCCGCGTTTCGCAAAAGGTCTTTGGGAAACGTCTTGATCTGTTGGCCATGCTGCAACGAGCAAGCTGCGTGATACGCCACAGTCATGTTTTGTTCAGGCAGCGGTGGCATATCAAGCTTCATCAAAACCTCAGATACATCCATCGCAAGGCCTGCGATTGTTTTGGCATCACTCGCAAGATCAGTGCCCTCAAACATATGGCCGTAATCTTTGATCGTGGTGCCGCATCCACTTGTGTTGATGACAACAGCATCAAGACCATCACCATTTACATGCTTCATCCACGCTTTGATGTTGGCACCCGCCGCCGAATGACTTTCAGACGTTTTGCCCATGTGATGGGTCAGCGCCCCACAACAACCCACACCCTCGGCCACAACCACCTCGCACCCCAGTCGGGTCAAAAGCCGGATAGTGGCGTCGTTAATGTCAGTGTTAAGCGCCTTTTGCGCACAGCCCGTCATCAATGCCACGCGCATTTTCTTTTCGGCTTTCGGCGCAAATGTTTGCGGATCATCGTTGCGGCTAACCGGCGGTATCGTTTTAGGCGCCATCTCAAGCATCGCCCGAAGCCGCGCATCAGGCATCAACTTTGCGAACGGACGCCCTAATTTTGCACCTGCAAGCGCCCACCGAAAACGCATGGGATAAGGCAATATTTTCGACAGCACCCACCGCAACACGCGATCATCCCAACGGCGTTTATAATTCTGTTCGATGTACTCGCGCGCATGGTCAACCAAATGCATGTAATGCACACCGCTAGGACAGGTCGACATACATGCCAAACATGACAAGCATCGATCAACGTGCTTGACCGTATCTGGGTCAGGCGCACGATTATTTTCCAGCATATCTTTGATCAGGTAAATCCGCCCGCGAGGGCTGTCCAATTCATCCCCCAAAACCTGATACGTAGGGCACGTCGCAGTACAAAAGCCGCAGTGCACACAAGTTCGTAGGATCTTGTTCGAGCGTGCCGTGGCCGGATCCAACAATTGTTCTTCGGTAAATTCAGTACGCATGGCCTACCCCATCAATCCTGTATTCAAAATGCCGCGTGGGTCAAATTTGGCCCGCAACGCGTCACTCAAGCGGCGCACTTCTGCAACTTCCGGATGGAACACAGGCAAGGATGCACGCGTTTGCGCAGAGGCGCGCACCAACGTGGCGTGGCCCGCAATACCCTGTAACGCGGTGCGCACGTCACGCCCCTCTGCAACGCGCAGCCAAATCAAACCGCCACCCCAATCCAACAACGCTGCATCCGCACCAGCCGCTTCCAAGACTGCAGGCGCGTCAGAAGGACGGACAGAAATACGCCAAACATCGCCTTCTTTACCGTGGAACACGGACACATCCCGAATGCCTTCCCACAAGGTCACGTCATCGGAAACGCTCATCTCACCAAAACCAGCCAGCACCTTTTTCAATTCACCAGTGCGATACGTCACGCTGTATTCAAATCCTTCGATGCGCAGGTAAGCCTCACGCAGCGCTGGATCATAGGCGGCGCCTGTAACTTCATAGGGGCTGCCCAGACCGGCGGACAGAGCCTCAACTGCGCGCACTGCATCTACATCATGCAAAATGATTGTGGCTTGGGTCTGCGCAACGGGAAGGACCTTAAGCGACACCTCCGTCAGAACACCCAAAGTTCCAAAGCTGCCGGACATCAATTTCACAAGATCGTACCCTGTGACATTCTTCATCACACGGCCACCATTTTTCAAAATGCGGCCAGCCCCATCAACCATACGCACGCCCAGCATATGATCGCGGCAGGCACCCACCGAGATGCGGCGCGGGCCACTTACGTTTGCAGCAACACAACCACCAATCGTCGATGTGCCAGATGTGCCAAGCAGGCCGCGGTGATCCATCGGTTCAAATGCAAGGCGTTGGTTTTCCACGGCAACTGCCGCCTCAATCTCTGACAAAGGCGTTCCAGCTTTGGCCACAAGCGTCAGCGCACCGGGCTCATAAAGCGTGATCCCCGACATGCCAGCTGTCTCAACCAACTCCCCCGCGACAGGGGCGCCAATATCGCGGGTGCCACCGCCAACAATACGCAATGGACCACGAGCAGCCGCAATATTTTCGGCTAACGCCGCTTCAGTTTCAGGTCTCATGATAACTTCTTTTGTTTCTAAATATCCAAAAAGAGGCGCTTATTCCGCCGCGATACTACTCACGCGGCGCGCATCAGATGAGGCAAGCGGGAACACTTTTGCAGGGTTCAAAAGCCACTTGGGGTCAAACACATCTTTGACTGACATCTGAATGTCCAGATCATCAGGGGCGTATTGATCGACCATCAAATCGCGCTTCTCAATGCCGACACCATGCTCACCCGTCAGGCACCCTCCCACTTCGACACACAAACGCAAAATATCTGCGCCCATCTGCTCGCACAGCTCCAAATCACCGTCTTTGTTCGCATTATAAAGGATCAGCGGGTGCATATTGCCGTCGCCTGCATGGAACACATTGCCAACCTGCAAGCCATATTGCTCTGACAACTCACCAATCCGACCAAGCACTTGGGGCAGCGCAGAAACAGGGATTGTTCCGTCAAGACACATGTAATCGCTAATCTGGCCAATCGCGCCAAACGCAGATTTTCTACCCAACCAAATCGCGGCACTTTCTTCGGCGCTTTTGCTTTGGCGCACTTCAATTGGATCGTGCTTGGCTGCGATCTTGGCAATCAGATCAAGCTGCATATCAATCTCGGCGTCAGACCCTTCGACCTCAATGATCAACAGCGCATTACAATCAGGGTAGCCAGCTTGGGCAAAATTTTCTGTTGTCTCGATGCAAAGCCGGTCCATAAATTCAATCGCCACGGGCAGAACGCCCGCCTTGATAATGTCTGCGACACAGGCGCCAGCGACTTCATTATCGTTAAAGGCCACCAACACCGGGCGCGCGCCTTCGGGTTTACGCAAAATCCGCAGGGTCGCTTCGGTGACAACACCAAGCTGACCTTCCGACCCACAAATAAGCCCAAGCAGATCAAGCCCTGCAGCATCCAGATGCGCACCTCCGATCTCGAGGATTTCACCCTCCATCGTGACCATCTTGACGCCCATCAAATTGTTGGTCGTCACACCATATTTCAGACAATGCGCACCGCCCGAGTTCATAGCGATGTTACCAGCAATCGCGCATGCAAGCTGGCTGGAGGGATCAGGTGCGTAAAAGAAATCGTTCTCTTCAACGGCCCCGGTCACACTCAAATTAGTTCGGCCAGATTGGACCCGCACGTAGCGGTCATCGTAGTTCGTCTCAAGAACTTCATTCATGCGCGACACCCCAAGGATCACACAATCCGCAGTGGGCAAAGCACCACCAGCAAGCGACGTGCCAGAGCCGCGCGGCACCACGGGGACGTTTTCTTCGTGGCAAATTTTCAAAACCGCCGCGACCTGTTCAGTTGTGCTTGGCAATACTGCGGCAAGCGGTGGGCACTTGTAAGCGGTGAGCGCATCGCATTCATACGCCTTCACCTCGCGCTCTTCATGGATCACCGCGTCCGAGGGCAAAACCTCGCTCAACCGACGCACAACAGCTGCTTTTTTAGACAACACAGCAGTATTCGGGACAGGCATTTCCATGATAAACGCTCCAGCTTGATACGATTGGTAAGAGAATATAACCAATTTCACGCTGAGGCAAGGATTCCCATCTTGCAAAACGCCGCAGCAAGGTTCACCCAAGGCGTATGGACTGGATCAAAATCATACATATTCTGTGCGTTATGGGCTGGATGACGTCCATCTTCGCCGTTCCCCGCGCGCTCATCTATTGGAAGCGCGACTTTGATAAACACGGTGTTAACGGTGATTTAGGCGATCTAACGTACCGACTGTATCGTTTTTCCGCAGGCCTTGCAGTGATCGCAATCTTCACTGGTATCTGGCTGGCAAGCCTTTGGGGCTTCCCGCAATGGGTTTGGTGGAAACTGGTTGTTGTGGCGTGCCTAGCTGCTCATTACGCTTACACCGGCAAGATGGTTTCAGCTGCCAAGCAAGGCCAATTCCCACGTTCTGACCGCTGGCTACGAGTTTTCAATGAAGTGAGCGTCTTCGGCGCAATTGGTGTTTTGTGGCTGGTCGTGGTCAAACCTTTCTAAGCCTTGCGGCTCTAGGCGCGCCGTCCTTCCCGCAACCAAGCTGCAACACTTAGCCCTGCCGCAAGAAGCAAAAACAGCCACGCAGGGACCAGCGACGTTAGGACCACGTCCGTCGTTTGATACACTCCTCGCGGTGTTAGACCGATCCATCCCCGACCGGATGCCGGCCGGCCCACACGCACGTCCCGCAAACGCGGCACACCATCGATTATAGGGACAATACCGCCCTGCGTTTTCTCCACGGCGGGGGCCAATGAGTCAGGGATGGCAATAGTATCAGCAAATTCTCGCGGCGCGGCGGGGCCAATCGCTTTCACAGCGTCAATTTTACCATCACTCAGGCGGTAAAGACCCATTTCATCCGCCTCAAGCACCGCCTCAAATTGCCCCGGTGCAACCTCGCTCAGGGTAATCGTTTGCTCCGCACCATCGGGCGTCGTTACAACTACATCGGACACGTCATCAGACAAAGTACGCCGAGTGATGACAAGCATATCCCCATCTTGTTCGGCGGTAAGCGTTTCTTCCTCAAGCTCGGGCTCTTTCATCATCCAGTGCGCAAGGCGTCGCAACAGTTCAAGCTGCGGACCACCACCTTCAAAACCACGATCCCACAGCCATGCCTGATCTGATGCAAGCTGCGCCACACGCCCCTCACCCGCGCGGTCCAGCACCAGAAGTGGCTGATCATCCACGCCTGTCATCACAACTTGTCCCCGCTCAGCCTCAACCTCTATTTGTCGGAACCAACGCCCCCAAGTAGGTGGCTGCTCGCCCTTATTTGCACCAGTTAACCCGCGGGTGACCGGATGCTTTGCGCCAAGCTCTGAAACCTTCGGTAAATATCCCTGTTCAATCACCCGCGCTGTGGGCCGCGCAGGCAAAACATCGGCCAGCGGAGAACGGTAAATAGAATCTGCCGAAGCAAAGTCAGGACCCGCTGCAATCAAAACCGCACCGCCCTGCTCAACGTAGGTGCGGATGCTATCGATATAGGCCGTGGGCAAAATGCCCCGCCGTTTGTATCGATCAAAGATAATCAAATCGAACTCATCGATCTTTTCCAAGAAAAGCTCGCGCGTCGGGAAAGCAATCAACGACAACTCGTCAATGGGCACGCCGTCTTGCTTTTCAAGGGGACGAAGGATTGTGAAGTGAACTAAATCCACGCTGCTGTCGGACTTCAAAAGGTTGCGCCAAGTCCGCTCGCCGGCGTGGGGTTCTCCGCTGACCAACAACACGCGCAAACGGTCCCGCACACCGTTGATCTGAACGACTGACGTGTTGTTGCGGGCTGTTAGCTCACCATCCAATTCCGGCGTTGAAAACTGCAGCACATTCATACCCCCGTGAGGCAGCGTCACCGGCAGTTGCAGGTCTTCACCCACTGGGACCTCAAAGCGACGGGGCGCGCCACCGTCAATCGAAATGTCCAAAACCGCCCTACCATTGGCCAACGTACTCGGGACAGCACCCACATCGTCCAAACGCAAACCCAGCAAAACCTCTTCGCCCAAAATCGCAAAAGCAGGGGCGTCTTGGACCGTCAGCTTCCTGTCCCAATCTTGGGCGCGTCCTGTCAAAAAGACATGAAACGGTGCCGGAAAATCTGGGGTGGCGGATAGATCATGAACCACACCATCTGTAATCGCCACAATTCCAGCAACACGTGCACGGGGCTCTTCGGCAAGGACTTGCGACAAGCTGCTCATCAATTTAGTGCCCTGATCATCGGCACTGTCTGGCACATCTATCACGCGTAAGTCCGTGTTTGGCCGCGCCTGCACAGCCGTCACAATTGCATCAAGTGCCTGCGTCGCTTGTGTGGAACGATCAGCAATATCTTGGCTGGCAGACTGATCAAGCGCGACGATCACAATGTCATTCAACGGCTCACGAGTTTCACGTTGCAGCGAAGGGTTGGTCAGTGCTGACAATACGCAAGCCGCAGCCAAGGCCCGCAACCAAACACCCGAAAGCCCGCGCCACAACGCGAACGCCAATAACAGGGCACAGATCGCACCCGCCAACAAAATGACGGGCAACGGTACCAACGGATTGATCAACACCTCATTCACCGCGTCACTGCCCCAACCGTTCAAGCAAGGCGGGAACATGCACTTGGTCCGCCTTATAATTGCCCGTCAAAACATACATGATCAGGTTCACCCCAAACCGGTAAGCAATCTCGCGTTGCCGCTCCCCTGCACGCCCACGACCGATTGGCGCCATAGGTCCACCAGACGGACTTACAGCCCACGCCGCCGCCCAGTCATTGCCGCCGATCACCACGGGGCTCACACCGTCATTGCGGTTTTGAGCGAATAAATCAGTACCGTCGCCAACATCACTGCGCGACACCTCCACCCACACATCACGACTGGTATGACGTCCGGGAAAGTCCTGCAGCAAATAAAACGACCGCGTTAGAACATGCCCGCGCGGAAGCGGCTCCAGCGCGGGAATATCAAGCGGTGCCGCAATCAACTGCAGGCGTTTTCCTTCGGGGCTGTTTGCACCGAACGAGGCTGTGCTGCCGTCCCGCGTGTCAAAAAGGATCATACCGCCAGTGCGCAAATAGTTGTTCAGCTTGGCGTAAGCATCCGCCGACGGCAGGGGCTGGTTCGCGGTAATTGGCCAGTAGAGAAACGGAAAAAACGCAAGCTCATCAGTTTCCAAATCAATGGATGTGGGCACCGTTGGCTCAACCGATGTGCGCCGAAAAAGCACATCCGAGAGCCCGCGCAGACCCGCAAGCGCCATTTCATCCACACGCGCATCACCCGTCAAAACATGAGTAAGCGAGACCTCTGCCGTCGCCTCAATCGCGCGGATATCATTGGGCTGCCCACCCTGCGCATAGGCCGGATCGATAAATAAAGTGGGCAAAAGAGCCCCGAGGAAAACTGCCGCGACGCTTGGTCCCAAAAGACGCCCCGCAAGCCAAAGGGATGCGATAATGTCGACTGACAGAAATGCCAAAGCGGCGCTCAAAAGCCAGCCTTTTAGCGGTTGTTCTGCGGGTAGGCTAAGCCCCTCAACCACGACACTGCTTGGCCAATCAGGCGCTGCAAGGCGCGCATCACTGCCTAACACATTAAGCGCCAGACTGCGCGCATCGCTGGCGTAAATCCCGGGACGCACTTGATCATTCACGCCACCATCAGTGAGGACTAATTCAACTTGCTCGCCGCTTAGGCCCGCTTGCGTGTTCACGGCTTCAAGCCGCCCATCCGCGCCGAGTTCTGCCGTTAACTGCCAAGTGGTTCCCTGCAAATCACCCGCCGCATCACCTTGTCCGCGTGCGCTGATTGAAAGCCGTTCCAGCATCTGCACAAACAAGCCAGATAACGGAAGGTTAGACCACTCGGCGTTTGCAGTGATGTGGAACAAGACAACCTGCCCCTGTCCAAGTGCCTTGCGTGTGACCAGCGGCGTACCATCGCTCAGTTCAGCCAGAACGCGCTGTGCCAAATCCGGATCAGGCTCTGCAACAAGCTGGCTGTTGATCGCAACATCCGCAGGAACATCGAGGCCATAAAACGGTGTATCAGCAGCAAATGGCGCGAGCGATTTCGGCTCGCCCCACGACATCGCACCGCCAACTGAACGCCCACCAGACCGCAAGCGTACGGGCATAAGGGGGTCTTGTGCGCCTCGCGCCACATCACTGGCCGCAAGGCGCGGCCCAGAAAATCGCAACAGCAGCCCGCCGCTTTCAACCCAATCCGTCAACCCCTGTGTCTCTGCTTGGGTTAAATTAGCCACATCAGCTAAAACAATCACATCAGGATTAGCCAACAACGCATCCGGCAATGCGCCTTGGATAAGGTCCGCAGTAGGACGCAGCGCACGTTCCAAATAATAAAGCTGAGACAGTAGTTGTGCGCCCTCACCGGCACTGCGCCCGTCAATCAGCGCAATTTCACGCCGCCGTAGCCCGTCATCAGAAAGGGTGACCGCACCAGCGGTTGCGATGCCTTCAATTTCAAAGCGGCTCACACGATTACGCAGCTCAGCCGGTAGGACTATCTCTGCCTGCGCGCTCATTTCTGAGGCCGCAAAAGAGAGAGGCACCTGCGTTAGGACGCGCGCAATGCCTGCAGGATCGCGACCAACCGCGTTTACGATTATGTCTTGTGCTGTGCCGGATCTGTTGCGCAGTGCTTCAACTATGACAACGCCATCTTGCAAAACCGCGGGCGTAAGGCCGAAAATCGGGGCGCTTTCCTCAAATATTGTGACCTTTGAATTGGCTTGAAGTGTTGCAAGTAAAGGCAAACGCCCCTCACGCGCCAAGCCGTCACTCATCCACAAAACTTGCGCACCGTCAGGCACATCCGTCACCCAATCGAGACCGCTTATGGCCGCCCAAGCTTGGGGACCAAGCCCCGCAAGACGGCTGCGCCAAACATCCGCCGCTGCAAACTCAAGACCAACCGCAGGGTCAGTTAAACGGACTACTGCAGCGCGCCGACCTTGGCGGGAAGCTGCCTCTAACGCACTGTCAATTCTGTCCAGTTGCGCTGGCCAATTTTGTGCGCTGGCCCAAGTGCCATCAATAACAATGACCAAAGGCCCCTTAGTATTTTGCGTATCCGCTGAAGGGTTCAAAACGGGGCCAGCAAAGCCGATAATTACCGCCACAACGGCCAACATTCGAAGCAACATCAGCCACCATGGCGTTTTGTCGGCCTCAACCTCTGTATCCTCAAGCCCAAGCAGGAGTGACACTGCAGGAAACCGGCGTTTGATTGGCGCAGGCGGCACGGCGCGCAGCAAAAACCATAGAACCGGCAGGACCAGCAAACCCAGCAACAACCATGGCGCACCGAATGCGATGTTGAACAGAGCCGGCATCTAAGTTCTGCCCAAGGCTTGATAAGCCCAAAGCAACGCCTGTTGCGGCGATTGATCCGTGTGGTGCGTGTGAAACTGCCAACCTGTCGCTCTTACCAATCCCGAAAGGGCCGCTTTGCGCGCGGCAAGTCGTTCCAGATAGCGGTCCCTCAGATCACCCGCGCGCTTGGTTTCGTGGCTTAGCGCACCGGTAATACTCTCAAAAATAGTGCGCCCCTTAAAGGGAAAAACTTCTTCTTGCGGGTCCAGCGTTTGGATCAAAACACCGCGCACCCCGCGCGAGGCAGCTTCCGAAACAGCGGCTTCAATCGCAGCAAGATCACCCAGAAAATCACTTATGAAAACGGCCGTTGAATGCGCTGCCAACTGATGCGCATCAGGCGCAGAAAAGTCCGCATCAATCTCGGCCTTCGACAGTGCCGCAGCAACACGCGTCAACTGCCCCATCCCGGCGCGCGGAACAGTGTCACCATCCATCAGCCCAATCCGTTCTCCGCCACGCAACATAATGACCGCCAAGGCAAGCCCCAAAAGCTGTGCACGTTCTGATTTGGTTGGATTACCTTTGCTTGCAAAGCGCATGGAGGCCGCAGGGTCGACCCACATTGAAACATTCTGCGCCGTTTGCCATTCCAACTCGCGGACAAATCGCATGTCGGGGGATTTTGCCGAACGTCGCCAGTCAATCATGCGCGGCTCATCTCCGGCGCGGTGGTGGCGATATTGCCAAAACTCTTCGCCCATGCCGGCCCTGCGCCGTCCATGCACGCCCATCATCACCGTTGAGGCCAGCTGCTCTGCTGCCACCTGCAACGCAGGCAGCTTGCTTGCCTCACTCTCGGCGCCTAGCCGTATGGAGAGAGCCGATGCCACCATTACGCAGCTTTTGATCCCGCACCCAAATCAGCAGCGACAGATGAGATCAGCGCCTCAAGATCTACGCCTTGCGCACGCGCCGCGAATGACAGCGCCATACGATGCTTAATTACCGGCACGGCCATAGCGGCCACGTCTTCAAGGGACGGCGCTAAGCGACCCTCAAGCAGTGCGCGCGCCCGAACGGTCAACATCAAGGCCTGTGCCGCACGCGGACCCGGCCCCCATGCAACGGCTTCGCGGACTTGTTCTGAGGCTGTGGCTTCGTCAGGTCGGCATGCACGCACTAAATCTAAAATCGCGTCAACCACAGCATCGCCCACAGGCATTCGGCGCACGAGCCGTTGGGCATCGCGTAACTCTGTGGCGTCAAAAACCTGCTCAGACACCGCATCTTCGGCGCCTGTTGTTGCCAACAGGATGTCACGTTCCGTGCTGCGATCCGGGTTTTTCACGTCAATTTGCACCAAAAAACGGTCCAGCTGGGCCTCTGGCAACGGGTATGTACCTTCCTGCTCAATAGGGTTTTGCGTGGCCAACACGTGGAACGGATCACCCAAAGCGCGCTGTTCACCAGCCACACTGACTTCACGTTCCTGCATGGCTTGCAGCAAGGCCGATTGAGTGCGCGGGCTGGCGCGGTTGATCTCGTCCGCCATCAAAAGCTGGCAAAAAATAGGGCCTTCGATGAATCGGAACGCGCGCTTTCCATCGACATCATCAAGAATTTCGGACCCAATAATGTCGGCGGGCATCAGATCAGGTGTAAATTGCACACGGCGCTGATCAAGCCCCATGACAGTACCGAGCGTATCAACAAGCCGCGTTTTGCCCAACCCCGGCAGACCAACCAACAGGCCATGGCCGCCAGATAATAGCGCCGCGAGACACAGCTCGACTACACGCTCTTGGCCGATAAACCGTTTGGTAATGCTCGTTTTGGCCGCCGCCAGTTTCACGCCCAGCGCATCTATTTGCGCCACCATTTCTGCTTCGGCCATGACAAATCCCCTTAACCGCATATATCGTTATCAAACCATGTAAAACGCAAAGGGCAAATGACAAAACAATGAGCGATCACATCAATGTGCCCCCGTCCGCAGAAGGCATCGCTGCATCCGCGCAAGCCGCACAAAAAGGCAAAGGTTTACCGCCGGTTCATCTGTGGAATCCGCCCTTTTGTGGCGATTTAGACATGGAAATCAAACGCGATGGCACATGGTTTTACCAAGGCACCCCCATCGGCAGGCAACCGCTCGTGCGATTGTTTTCAACGATTTTGAAACGCGAGGGCGACAAATACTTTTTGGTCACGCCAGTCGAAAAAGTAGGTCTTCGGGTGGTGGACGCGCCGTTTGTGGCAATTGATTTTGACGAAACGCAACGCGGGCTGACGTTTCACACGAACGTAGGTGATGTGGTCGTAGCTGGCCCAGATCACCCCATTCGCGTCAGTTATAGCGATGCAGGCGAACCCTCACCCTATATTTTGGTACGAAGCAATCTTGAGGCGTTGATTGATCGCAAGTCATTCTACCGGCTTGCTGATATCGGGCACCACCAAGACCACGACGGCGCAAAATGGTTTGGTGTCACCTCTCAGGGAAGTTTCTTTCCACTCATCCGCTCGGCTGATTTGGAGGCCTGAGCCGCGCTAGTGCGCCTCAGCCCAGTTTGCTCCGCGACCCGCATCAACAATCAACGGCACATCAAGGTGTACCGCTGGGTTGGCCGCGTTTTCCATCACCTCTTTGGCCACAGCCGTTAGTGCGTCAGCGGCGTCCGCATCTACTTCGAACAACAGCTCGTCATGTACCTGCAGAAGCATTTTGGCAGGCAAATCAGCAATGGCTTCCGGCATCCGGATCATCGCGCGACGAATGACATCCGCCGCAGTGCCCTGAATGGGGGCGTTGATGGCGGCTCGTTGCGCAAAGCCAGCCCGCGGACCTTTGGCGGCAATCTCTGGCGTGTTGATTTTACGTCCGAAAAGCGTCTCAACGTACAGGTGCTCTTTTGCAAAGGCTTTCGTCTCGGTCATGTAATCTTTGATGCCGGGGAACCGCTCAAAATACCGGTCAATAAAGCCCTGCGCCTCAGCACGCGGAATGCGCAGGTTGCGCGCAAGACCAAAGCCACTAATGCCGTAGATCACTCCGAAATTGATGGCCTTTGCCTGGCGGCGCACGTCAGGTGTCATCTCATCAAGGGGGACATCGAACATCTCGGATGCAGTTAGCGCGTGAATATCCAAACCGTCCTTAAATGCCTGCTTTAGCTCCGCAATATCAGCCATATGGGCCAATATCCGCAGCTCAATCTGACTGTAATCCAACGCCACAAGCACTTTACCTTCAGGGGCTACAAACGCCTCACGAATGCGGCGGCCCTCTTCAGAACGAATTGGAATGTTTTGCAAATTCGGATCTGTAGAGGCAAGGCGGCCAGTATTGGCACCAGCGATTGAATAGCTTGTGTGAACGCGGCCCGTATGTGGATTGATGTGATCTTGCAGCGCGTCTGTGTAGGTCGATTTCAGCTTGCTCAACTGCCGCCAATCCAAAACACGGGCCGGCAGGTCATGCTCTGTTGCAAGGTCCTCAAGCACTTCCGCACCCGTTGCATACGCACCAGTTTTGCCCTTCTTGCCACCCTCGATACCCATCTCATCAAATAGGATTTCCCCAAGTTGTTTAGGGGAGCCTACGTTAAAGCTACGTCCTGCCAGCTGGTGAATTTCGTCCTCAAGCCCTGCCATTTTCTGGGCAAAGGCGTTCGACATCCGGCTCAGAGTATCGCGGTCAACTTGCACACCTGTCCGCTCCATCTGGGCCAACACAGGCACCAAGGGACGCTCAAGCGTTTCATAGACTTTGGTGACTTGGCTGCGGTGCAACCGTGGCTTGAAGTACTGCCACAGGCGAAGCGTAATATCCGCATCCTCTGCCGCATAAGGCACCGCCTCCTCAACAGGGACGCGGTCAAAGGTGCGCGCTGATTTACCTGTGCCCAAAAGCGGCTTAATTGGGATTGGTGTATGGCTCAAATACCGATCCGACAGCGCATCCATACCGTGGTTATGCAAACCGGCGTTCATGGCGTAAGACATCAACATCGTGTCATCAATCGGGTGCACGGCGATGCCTTCATTAGCAAAAATCTTAGCATCGTATTTCATGTTCTGGCCGATTTTCAAGATGCTCGGGTCTTCAAGCATTGGCTTGAGCATATTCAAGCAAGTGGCAAAATCCATTTGCCCCTCGGCCAGCGTATCATCCCCAAACAAATCATCCGCATCGCCACCTTTATGGGTCAGCGGAATATAGCAGGCCTTGCCCGCATCCACGCATAAAGAAACGCCCACCAGATCGGCAATCATCTCGTTCAGGCCAGTTGTCTCCGTATCCACTGCCACATAGCCACGGGCATAAATACGGTCGATCCACAACTGAAGGGCCTCTGGGGTTTTCACCCATTCATAAGCGGCTGCATCAAAAGGCACCGCTTCGGCTTCGGGCGCATCTGCACTGGCCGCAGGCGTATCTTCAATGGTGGGAGCCTCTGCGCCCAAAGTATCAGCAATGCGCCGCGTCAGGGTGCGGAACTCCATCTCAGCCAAGAAGGCCAGAAGCTGTTCCGGATCAGGGTCGCGAACTTCCAAATCATCAAGGCCATAATCCAACGGCGTCTGATCATCGAGGGTCACAAGGCGTTTTGACAGCTCAATTTGTTCGCGGTGATTAATCAGCGTTTCACGGCGTTTGGGCTGTTTAATCTCAGACGCGCGGTCCAGCAACGTTTCAAGATCGCCATACTCATTGATCAACAACGCAGCAGTTTTCACGCCAATACCCGGCGCGCCCGGCACGTTATCAACGCTATCGCCCGCAAGCGCCTGCACATCCACAACACGCTCCGGGCCAACACCAAACTTTGCCTCAACCCCTTCGCTATCAATCAGATTGTTTTTCATGGCGTCGAACATCTCAACACCGCCACCGACAAGCTGCATCAGATCTTTATCGCTTGAAATGATCGTGCAGCGCCCACCCGCTTCACGCGCCATGCGCGCAAGCGTTGCGATGATATCATCCGCCTCATAGCCAGCCTGCTCTTTGCACGCGATGTTAAACGCTTCGGTCGCTTTGCGGGTTAGTGGAATTTGTGGACGTAGGTCCTCGGGCATCGCATCGCGATTGGCCTTGTAAAGATCATACATATCGTTGCGGAACGTATGACTGCCCTTGTCAAAGATGACGGCCAAATGGGTTACATCACTGCCCGTGTTGCCCTCAACGTACCGCTGCAACATGTTGCAAAAGCCCGATACTGCACCAATCGGCAGCCCGTCTGACTTGCGGGTCAGCGGTGGCAACGCGTGATAGGCACGGAAGATAAATGCGGATCCGTCGATAAGGTGCAGATGGCAGCCGGGTCCAAAAGTCATAGGGGTCGCTCCAGATTAAGTAAGCGCCACCAAAAGATCACAGCGCCGCAGCGGTGGTTTACGCTTTGTCTTGGTGATCCTGATGGATCATTTTGCAGTCACAGTAGGGGCATTCAACCCAACCGTGCTCTTGCGGGATTTGCAGCCAAACGCGAGGGTGGCCAAGCGCGCCCTCACCGCCATCACAGGCCACGCGGTATTGCTCGACGATACGTGTTTCAGGGGCTTGTGTTGCCATGATGCAATGTCCTTGGTTGTCGCGGGGCGTCGCCCGCTCTAAGTCTGACCCTAAGATATACATGACACGCGCAGGGGCAAGACCGACATGGACCAATCCGCCATAGAAATCACCGGACTGCGCAAGACCTATGCCAGCGGGCATGAGGCCTTGAAAGGCATCGACCTAACCATCCCTAAGGGCTCCATCTTTGGGCTTTTGGGGCCAAACGGTGCTGGCAAGTCGACTCTCATCAATATTCTAGCGGGCTTGGTGCTTAAATCATCAGGTAACGTAAAGATTTGGGGGTTTGATCAAGACATCAACCCAAGGCAATCGCGCGCCAGCATTGGTGTGATGCCCCAAGAGCTTAACCTCGATCCATTCTTTACACCTCGCGGCGCAATGGAAATGCAGGCAGGGCTTTACGGCGTCCCAAAGGCCGAGCGGCGCACGGATCAGATCCTTGATATCATCGGCCTTGCAGACAAAGGCGATGCCTACGCGCGTTCGCTTTCTGGTGGCATGCGCCGACGGCTGTTGCTTGGTAAAGCATTGGTTCACGCGCCCAACGTGCTGGTTCTGGACGAGCCAACAGCAGGCGTTGATATTGAGCTGCGTAATATGCTTTGGGAGAATGTGCGTAAGCTGAATGAACAGGGCATGACGATTATCCTGACTACGCACTACCTCGAAGAAGCTGAAGAAATGTGTGACGAAATCGCCATCATCAACCACGGCGAGAAAGTTGCGCAGGACACCACGCAAAACCTATTGGGACGGGTCGATGCAAAAACGCTTTTGATTACACCGTCTGAGGGTGATCCAAGTACGATTGATCTGCCACAGGGCGTAGAGATGAGCGTACGCGACGGCGGCCAGATCGCGTTCAGTTACAACCGCAAAATCACACCAGCCGATGCAGTCCTTGATGCGGTGCGCGCGGCGGGCGTCAAAATCGCAGACGTGCGCACCGAAGAAGCGGACTTAGAAGAAGTGTTTTTGGCCCTCACCAAAAGCGCTTAGGCCTGCGGCAAAAGCCCGCCAAGCCCGCGCCCTGCCACCACATGAACGTGCATGTGCGGGACTTCTTGATTGCCGTCCTGTCCAGCGTTTGAAACCAAACGATAGCCAGAACCAGCAGAGCCCGGGCACACACCCAATGCATTGCACACATCAGCAACTGCGCGTGTGAAATCAACAATTTCAGCATCTGACGCCTCAGAAGCAAAGTGATCGTAAGTCACATAAGCCCCTTTGGGGATAATCAGCACGTGCTCGGGGGCTTGGGGCGCAACATCCCGAAACGCCAAGGTATGTTCGGTCTCATGGACAGTTGTGTTCGGGATTTCTCCGCGCAAAATCTTGGCGAAGATATTTTGATCGTCATACACATAAGCCATCGGTGCACCTCATTGTTTGCCAGTCTAAGCCGCGACCTAATCAACGAACAAATGTTCAGTTTCGGCAATTTTCGCAGCGTCAGCCATAGGTATACCTAAGAACGCTGCAAGCGCATCCGCATTTTTCTGCGTTGAATGATCTTGGGCAAACTTGAAGTGATTGGGATAGCCGCGGTCGTTGATCTGTTCGCTTTCAAACGTCACATCATAGCGGATCGTCGGCAACAAAGTTTTCATTGTGTCATCAGACGTATCCGCACCCGCAAGCCCTACGCGCTGCGCATGACCACGCAGATAATCGTCACTAAATTCACACTCCAACTCAAGCAGCTTTGTGGTGCTTCGATCGGCATAAAAGTCGTCCAGTAACTCAATGCTCGCAGGATCAAGGCAGACAACCAGACGTTCTGTCTCGTGATGCTCAAACAGCATGCGCATCAACGCACGGCGGTGACGCATCCGCTTATCCAGCGTTTTCTGGATGCCGCCTAAATCAGGCAACGCGACATCGTTTTCGTTAAACAAATAGGCAATCGTAGGCACATCTGTCTCTGCAGCGATGCGTTTTAGTAACCTCTTGGCCACATGCCATTTCTTGCACGCGATAATCATCAACTCTCGGTTTCGACCCAAACTACTTTCAGTCTCCCAAAAGCGCGGAGCAAAACGTCGACCGATCCGGCCACGCTTGGACAGAAACTGAAACAAATTGCGCCCCTCATCCGAGACGTGAAATTCAGCGCTGTTATCAACGTAAAGCGCGCCCAGTCGGGCCTTCAACTCAGTGGCATCAGGGCTAATTTTACGGGCAAACAGAAAATCTTGGCGAAGCAACAACTCGTAATGATCATTGTAGAATGTCATCGGCATGCCGTAGTCCGTGAACAGCAAAAACGTCAAAGGACGGCATTCAATCTCTCGGTCGGGGACCACATGGCGCACGATGGTTTGGAAAAATGTCTCGTCCGGTATCCATGTCGTTTTGAAAAAGCGCATCACATCGCGCCGCTCACGGGTGAAATCCAAAACCCACTCAACGGTTCTGCGGCGCAAACACCACCATTGTGAACCGATCTGGACTTGCAAATCATCCGGCACTGAGCGCGCTAACCCAAGAGCACGCTGCGCCGCAAAACACTTATAAAACAGCCATTTTTGCTGTCGTTCGTTAAAGAAATGCCGGTAGATCAGGCGCTCTTCTTTCCAGCCTGTTTTAATCCAGTCGCTCTCAAAATAATCAAACGACTCAATGTAATCTTTGTCGTCTGCATCCAGAAAGTCATGAGCGTACCGCGCGGATTTGATCGACATACAATCACCCGAAACCATGTAAAAATGGCTCGCACGCGGAAATGCTTCAACTGCCGCCTCAAGCGCATAAAGCGTGGCCTGCACCAAAGACCACTCACCCCAACCGCACTTAATGCGGCGCTTAGAAAACGTAACATTTGGGTTGTCCTCAAGCGCCTCTTTGATCGCGTGGAAATCCGCTTTGGCCGCACGCGCATCGAAATGGATCGCAATAAAATCGCCCGCTGCCGTCAACTGCTGCGCCTGTGCGATAACGCCTGCAGGGTCTTTATGACATAAAAGGATGAACGCGATTTTAGCCATTTTGGAACCAGTAACTTAAATTCTTATACCATTATCCGGCCTAGATACCCCAAAGAGCCTGCGAATATACACAGTTTGTTTGCATTTTCGGCCTTATCATGCCCAAACAGGTGTAGAACCTGTCGATTAATAGAATGTTGAGTGAGTGACGAAATGGGTTTTCCAGGGACGTGGATGACAGAGAGCGAAAGCGTGATGTACCGTGTGGTGCCCAAATGCGCATGCTCATCGATCGGTCAAATCATGTACTACTCCGATCACGGTGTATTTTTTGACGGCGACATCCACGACAGCAAAGACAAGCTGCATAAGTGGGCCCAAGAAGACAGCCAGCCCCTGATTGAGGCGAATGCAAAGGCCCACAAAAGCTACGCGTTTACGTGCGTGCGCAATCCCTACACCCGCATATTATCCTCGTTTTTCGATAAAATCTGCGGGATACAGCGGAACGGTAAGCGATACCGCGGCAACCTTGTTCCGCTCTTGATCCAAAAATACGGCATTGAAGTGGGCTCGCCGGAAGACGGGTTTGAGTTTGATCAGATCAAGTCGTTTCGCCGCTTTTTGCTTTTTGCCCGCGACACCATCCGCTGGAAACGCCCGATGGATCCTGACATCCACTGGTCCGCGATGTCCGGGCATGTGTCGACCTTCATCATGAACGGCGGCACCTACGACAACATCTTTTTTACTGAGAAATTTAACGACGGCATGCAGTCAGTCCTCGATGCGATCGAAACGCCTCATAGGGTTGATCTTAATACCATCCCCCGCTTCAACGAGTCTGAAGGGCATGGCCCAAAACGCCTTCATCCGGTTGAAGACTACTTTGACGATATATCCATGCATCTGATGTTTGAAATCTACAAACGTGACTTCAAGCTGTTCAAATATGATTTCGAAAACCCCGCCAACAAAATGCCACTAGGGAATGTAGATTTGGCAGAAGTACACGCCAAATTGGGCGAGTAAGGCCGCCTAAAGGCTTGGTAGCACGCCGCCCAACTCATCTTCGATATGGGTCTGGATAATCTGATCAAAACTAGCTTCGGCAACAAAGCCGTGCGCCAGCGCCCGCTGTGGGTCAAACGCTTTAGGCCAGGTTGACACAATAGCATCCACAGCCGCGTCCGCTTCAAAACGCACTAGTGCCCGTGCCTTTGGACCCGCGACCCGTTCCAGCGCGTCTAACATTTCACCTACCGACGCACTTACACCCGGCAGACAAAGCGCCCGTCTTGGCCCAAGAGCAGCCGTATCAATTTCAGCGCCATGCGCCAAAAAGCCGACAGCGGCGCGGGGGCTAGCAAACCAATGGCGCAAACTCTCGGCCACAGGCAAGATCGCCTCCTGCCCCGCCAAAGGTTCGCGCAGAATGCTCGAGTAAAATCCAGATGCTGCCTTATTTGGGGCACCGGGCCGAATGCAAATCGTGGGCAACCGCAGGCTCACGCCATCAATAAAACCTTTGCGCGTGTAATCATTCACCAGCATTTCGCCCAATGATTTCTGCGCACCGTAGCTCGACAGTGGAAGCGTCGCAGTGTCGTCCAAGATAACATCAGGCAAAGGCGCGCCGTAGATCGCCAAAGACGACGCAAATACCACGCGCGGACAATACGCTTGCTGACCACGGATCGCCTCAAGTACGTTCTGTGTGCCGCCAAGATTGATCGCGTAGCCTTTGTCAAAATTGGCCTCAGCTTCACCAGAGACAATTGCCGCCAGATGAAAAATCACATCGGGGCGCTCGTTAATCAACGCACCAACTTGGACAGCATCCGTAATGTTCACCTCGACGCACCGCGCGCCGTCTTGGGAGGGCGCAATCACATCCGCAAGGACAAGTTCAGAAATGTCATGGCCCTGAATACGCCCAACACGTTGCAGATGAAGCGCCAGCTTGCGCCCCAACATACCCGCCGCCCCAAGAATGAGAACTTTCATGATTTAGATCAGCCCGTTTTGCTTAAATAGCGCCTGCAGATCGGCCTCAGGGCGCGCGCCCATGTGGCTGATGATTTCCGCAGCACAAACGTTACCCATTTTCCCACAGGTCTCAAGATCGGCGCCCGTCGCAAGCCCGTACAAAAAGCCCGCTGCAAAAAGATCACCCGCGCCAGTCGCATCCACGGGCACCACCTCTTGCACGCCCACATGAACACGCGTCTGACCTTGCACAATCGTCACGCCATCACCCGACTGGGTACAAACGACCAGAGGGCAAATATCGGCTGCTTTCCCAAGAGCCGCATCAAGATCAGCAGTCTGAAACAATGACAGCAATTCTGCACGGTTGCCGATGAAGTAATCCAACTCGTCCTTAATCAGCCCCAGAAAGTCATCGCGGTGACGTTCAACACAAAACGGATCAGAAATTGCGATGCCCGCCTTACCGCCAGCAGCCCGACAGGCACGCGCCGTTTTCAAAAACGCTTCTTTTCCTTTGTCTTTGTCGAAAAGGTAGCCTTCCAAAAACACAATCTCGGCCTGATCCGCCACACCATCCGCAAGATCATCAGGCCCCAGTTCTGCAGACACACCGAGGTAGGTATTCATCGAGCGTTCACCGTCGGGGCTCACAAAAATCATTGACCGCGACGTAGGCGCCTCTGCTCCGGCGACGGGCGCGTTTACAAAATCTGTACCACCCTGCTCCATCGCATCTGCGTAAAACGCCCCAAGAGCATCATCAGCGACCCGCCCCACAAAGCCCGTCTTCAACCCAAGGTTCCCCAACCCCGCCAGCGTATTAGCGACCGAACCGCCCGGTGCCTGAACACGGTTGTCCATCGCGCCGTAAAGTGTCTCAGCGCGCTCACGCTCGACCAGCTGCATAATGCCTTTTTCGATGCCCATATGCGCCAAAAACTGATCATCTGATTGGGTCAACACATCAACAATGGCATTACCAATGCCGACAACTTTGTACGTTTTCATAAATTCTTGTCCTCAAAGGTGCACAGGTCACGGATCAAACACGTGCTGCACATTGGTTTTCGCGCTTTGCATACGTATCGGCCATGTAAAATCAGCCAGTGATGCGCGTGATGTTGAAAGTCAGCCGGCACGTGATCTTCGATTGCGCGCTCAATCGCAACCACATCTTTGCCAACAGCAATGCCCGTGCGGTTCCCAATGCGCAAAATATGGGTGTCTACAGCCTGCGTCGGCATCCCCCACCACATATTCAGCACGACATTAGCCGTTTTGCGCCCCACACCGGGCAGGGCCTCAAGAGCAGCGCGCGAGTTAGGCACGACACCGCCATGCTCTTCGACCAGAATACGGCTCAACTTAATGACGTTCTTGGCCTTGTTGCGATAGAGCCCAATCGTTTTGATGTGCTCAATCACAGCTTCTTCACCCAAAGCCAGCATCTTTTCAGGGGTGTCAGCTATCTTGAACAGCTCACGCGTCGCGCGGTTCACGCCCACATCGGTTGACTGCGCAGAAAGCGCCACAGCCACTACCAGCGTGTAGGCATTGACGTGATCCAACTCACCCTTGGGTTCGGGGTCGGCTGCATGAAAACGCGTAAATATCTCGCGCATGGTGTGATAATCGAGCTGCTTTACCATGACAAAACCTATGCCCGCTGCAAGCAAAAGCGGCAAGGTTTTTCGCCCGCTCCGCCGCCTACATGCGGCCACCCAATTAAAATTGTCGCAAAACACCGTGAAAGCATGCGCGCGTGTTTACGCACTGTTAGCCGCTTGGCGGGTAATCACGAAGGGACATCTAACACCAAACGGGAGAAGCGATCCGTGCTATCAGGACTTGGGCCAGGCTCATATGTAATGACCTCACAAGGGGAGTTACCCGTTGAATGGCTTGCGGTGGGCGATCAACTGGTGACGCGCGATCACGGCCTGCAGCCTTTGCGTCACATTGAGCGTACCCGTGGCACTGAGGAAAACCCGCTGCCCGATCCGCTTGTCCTCCCCCTGCCCGAGGAGGGCATCTCACGGCAAAGCGACCCGCTTTATATGGCTCCGCTGCAAATGGTGATGATGCAACATCCCCTGATCGAAATTCACTTCGCCGTTCAAGAAGCCGTTTGCCCCATCATCGCACTGTCACGCCGAAAAATATCCCGCTACGTTAGCGCGCGACCCTTGGTTTATCACACTCTCGTTTTGCCTATGCATGCGTTGATCATGGTAAACGGGTTATGGATTGAAAGCTGTGGCTATGTGCAAAGCCAACGGATTAGAATTCCCGCAAGCACCAAAACCGATGTTTTAGACCCAACCCACAAAGCACCACGCCGCGTCCTAACAGCATGGGAAGCTAAGCTGATGCGCAGGCTGATCCCACAAAACCTCAATATTCGCGATATCATCTGTGCGGCCTAAAACCCGCAAGAACTGGGTCGCAAACCTTAGCGCATCTGCGTTACGCTGCATTAGGGCTTAGCAGCAAGGATCCACATAAATGGCCAAGGCAGATCAATCGGAACCCTATCACTACGGGCTGATCAAACGTGCTATTGAGGTGATTGATGCCCACGACGGCAAACAACTATCGCTTGACGATATCGCCCGCGAAATGGGCATGAGTGCGGCGCACTTTCAGCGCACATTCAGTCAATGGGCAGGTGTCTCACCCAAACGCTTTCAACAGTTTTTGACCCTCAGTCACGCAAAAAACATGCTGCACAATAACTTCACGACGCTCGATACCGCCGCTGAGGTAGGGTTATCTGGCACAGGCCGTCTTCACGATCTGTTCGTGAAATGGGAAGCCATGAGCCCCGGTGAATTTGCCTGCAAGGGAAAAGGCCTGACCATTCATTTCGGCTGGTTCGCAACCCCGTTTGGGCAAGCACTGGCCATGGGAACCGACCGCGGTCTTTGCGGCCTCGCGTTCAGCGATGATTGCGGTGCAGACCCCGCATGGCGCGATATGTCCGGCCGTTGGCCCCACGCGCATTTCGTTGAAAACCCCACCGCCCTTGAGAAATGGGTCAGTGCCGCCTTAAATCAAAGCGGTGACACGTCATTACACCTGATGGGCGCGCCATTTCAGATTAAAGTCTGGGAAGCGCTGCTCACGATCCCATCCGGCCACGTCACTACCTACTCCGAAATCGCGCACGCCGTGGGCAACCCAAAGGCAGTCCGCGCCGTTGGTACTGCAGTTGGACGCAACCCCGTCAGTTGGTTAATCCCATGTCACCGCGCGCTGCGTAAATCAGGCGGCTTGGGGGGATATCACTGGGGCCTTCCCGTCAAGCGCGCGATGCTGGCCTATGAGACTGCGCGGTTGACACCGGACGCGTAGCGCAACCTCGGCGTTTTTTGGCGCATCAATCCGTACAGATATTGGATAACACGCTGCTCTGACGCATATTGGCCTCAACCAAGTTAACCAAAAAATATGCATAATGAGGCTACCAATGTTTTTGAAGAAAACCCTACTGATCAGCACAATCGCGGCGCTGTCGCTTAGCGCCTGTACAGAGTTTGAGGGCGTCGCCAGCCCTGATGATCCCAACCGTCGCACCAAAAACGGCGCTGTCATAGGCGCGCTCGCGGGTGCAGCTACGGGCCTGATCAAGGGCGACACCAGTAGCCAGCGGCGCGAGCAAGCGGTGGTTGGTGCATTGATTGGCGCAGGTGTCGGCGGTGCCATTGGGGCCCGCCTTGATCGGCAAGCGCAAGATCTGCGGGATGACTTTTCCAGTAGCGGTATCACCATTGAAAACACGGGTTCAGAATTGATCGTGACCATGCCGCAAGATGTTTTGTTCGGAACAGACAGCGCCGATGTGCGCGCCGATCTTAAGCGAGACCTGCGTGCTTTGGCGGGCAACCTGCAAAGCTATCCCGACAGCACAATCGACATCTATGGTCATACGGATGACACGGGGTCCGAAGAATACAACGCTAATCTATCCACTCGTCGCGCCCAGGCGGTTGCGTCTATTTTGATGGATGCTGGCGTCGCGCCACGGCGTCTGCGCGCATTGGGGCAAGGCGAAACAAGCCCCATTGCCACCAACGAGACACCCCAAGGCCGCGCTAAGAACCGCCGCGTCGAATTCATTATCCGGCCCACTGACGCCTGATCTATTGGCAATTCTGCTTGGTGGTCATATTGTTTGACCAATCCAAGGAGGCCATATGCCATTCGATCCGATCAGGTCTGAAAAATTATCTGGCGCGGTTGTGCGCCAGATTGAGCTTCTTATTCTGCGCGGCGTTCTGCGACCAGGCGAGCGGTTACCTTCCGAGCGCGACCTTGCCGAACGCCTCGGCGTATCGCGCCCGTCTCTTCGTGGGGCAGTGGCCGAGTTGCAGGACAAAAAGCTATTAGAGACGCGAGCAAGCGCGGGCATATACGTAGCCGAAGTCCTTGGGTCAGCTTTTAATCAGAACTTAGTGTCCTTGTTTGCCAGCCACGATGAAGCCGTTTTTGATTATATTCGGTTTCGCCGTGACATGGAGGGCATCGCTGCGGCACGCGCCGCTGTGCATGGCTCTGACACCGACCTCAAAATTATCGACACAATTTATAAAAAAATGGAAGCTGCGCACGCCAAACGTAACTCAACTGATGAGGCGCGTTTGGATGCAGATTTTCATATGGCCATTATCGAAGCGAGCCACAACATTATCATGCTTCACATGATGCGCTCGATGTTTGATCTGTTGAAAGAAGGCGTGTTTTACAACCGTGGCATCATGTTCAAACAGCGCACAACACGTGACACTCTTTTGAAGCAGCACGGTGCGATAAATGCAGCCGTCCAAGCCCGCGACCCTGACGCCGCCCGCCGTGCAGTAACTGCTCATTTGGATTTTGTAGAAGCCGCACTTGATACCCATCAAAAGCGCGAAGCCCACGAGTTGATCGCACAAAAACGCCTCGACAACGAATTAAAGCGTTAGGCGCACAAAAAAGCCCCACGCACAAAATTGGGCGCGGGGCTTTCTGTTTATTGATTTGGTCGAACTAGTGCAGCTTGGCTGCAACTTCATCGATCCCATCATCGATAGATTTATTAAGGCTGGCAGCGGTGCTTTGCTTAGCAACAACGTCGCGTGCGGCACCGATGGCTACTTCAATCGCGCTATCACGGACGTCCTTCACAGCAGCAGCATTTGCCGATGCAATCTGGTCTTCCGCTGCCACAAGGCGGCGCGCAATTGAATCTTTCAGATCAACTTTGGCTTGCTCGGCCGCTGCCTCAGCATCGGCCTTTGCTTTTTCAACGATGCGATCTGCTTGTGCCTGCACTTCTTTTTGCTTGCGCTCGTAAGTCGCTAGCAAGGTCTGTGCTTCCTCACGCAGGGCTTTCGCCTCGTCCAGTTCAGATTTGATATCAGCAGCGCGCTTATCCAACATACCCATCAACATGGATGGAACGTTGAAATAAAACAGAATGCCCATGAACACCAAAAAACCACACAGTACAATAAAGTCTGTGTTCTTGAGAACAAAGAAAGGACCTTCGGCTGCCAATGCAGGTGTTGCCAAAAGGGCGAATGCAGGTGTCAGAAACTTGTTCATAGCTTACCCTTTCATCCGCGCAGTCACAGCAGCGGTTACACTGCGTGCATCTGCTTTTCCACCAAGTGCGACAACCAACTCTTTGGCCGTATCCTTGGCGACTTCCTTAATGCTCTCTTTAGCGCCAGCACGAATTTCAGCAATTGCCGCCTCTGATTCAGCTGTGCGCGCAGCAATCTCCGCATCTGCCTTCGCGATTGCTTTATCCAAATCTTTCTGGATTTCAGCACGCGTTGCGTTTGCAATGTTCTGCGCTTCAGCACGAGCATCTGCCAGTGCTTGGTTATATGCGTTTTCTGCATCAAGAGCCTGTTGTTTAAGGTCTTCTGCAGCAGCCAGATCGTTGGTGATGGCCCCTGAACGCTCTGCCAAAACAGCAGCAATCCGTGGCAATGCCACACGACTAAGGATCAGGTAGATCGCGATAAGTGCGATCACCAACCAGAAAATCTGGTTTGGGAATGTCGAGAACTCAAGCTGAGGCATGCCAGCGGCTTCTGCCCCATGTTCTGCGCCATATGTATCAGTTGCCATCTTGGCCTCCTTGAACCTTGAAGTTTGATGGCAGCCCGTCTGTTAGGACAGGCTGCCGTCAAGAAACGGTAGGTTCAAAGATTAGACAGCGAACATCAGAAGCAGAGCGACGAGGAACGAGAAAATCCCCAGGGCTTCTGCAAACGCGATGCCGATGAACAAAGTAGCAGTCTGGCCAGCAGCAGCAGATGGGTTACGCAGTGCGCCTGCGAGGAAGTTGCCAGCAACGTTGCCAACGCCCAGAGCTGCAATGCCTGCGCCCAACGCGCCCATGCCTGCACCGATGTATTGTCCCAAGTTTGCGATATCGCCTTCCATGTCTTTTCTCCTTACAATGGATTTTAGTCGTTTGGTCGTTGATGCGGGCAGATTGCCCGATCGTTAGTGTGACGGGTGAAGCGCGTCTTTTAAATAAACGCACGTCAGAACCGTGAAAACATAAGCCTGGATGAAGGACACCAGTACCTCGAGGGCGTAAATAGCAACTACGCCCAGAATTGGCAGAACCGCAAATGCGCCAAGCGCACCTGCAAACCCTGCGAACACTTTCAAAACTGCGTGGCCGGCCATCACGTTACCCGCAAGACGAATAGACAAGCTAACAGGACGCACGAAGTATGATGTGACTTCGATGATGGCCAGAACTGGGCGCAACGCCAGCGGCGCCGAAGACACCCAGAACAGGCCCAAGAAGCTGACGCCGTTTTTGACAAAGCCCAAGACTGTCACTGCGATGAATACTGCCAAGGCCAGTACAACGGTCACAGCAATCTGTGCTGTTGGCGTGAAAGATGTCGGGATCAGGCCCAAGAAGTTGGTCATCACAATGAAAAGGAACAGCGTGAAGATATAAGGGAAGTAGCCAAGCGCATCTTTGCCGGCCACATCTTCAACCATTTTGTGCACGAAGCCGTACGCCATTTCAGCAATTGACTGAACGCGGCTTGGGATGATTGCGCGGCCGCGCGTACCAACAACCATCAAGGCCAACACAGCAAGTACAGCGAGGAAATTCCAGACAGCGCCGTTTGTGACTGTGAAGAGTGAAATCTCTTTGCCGCCAAATGCGGGCTTGAGCTCGAACTGATCCATCGGGTGAATAGAGAGCGCCGGATCTTTCGTTCCAACAACGCCAATCACAAACAGCACGGTAGCAAGAGCGAACAACGCAATGCCAATACCTTTGGTGCTCTTTGGTGTTTGACCAGCGGTTTGCTCTGTATTCGACGCCATGCTCAGCCCTCTTTGTTCTGTTTGGTAGCCTCGTGAGCCACCGCTTCGGCCTGAATTTCCTTTGAGGTGCGTATCATGACGTTCACCCCGGCAACGAAACCCAGCAATGTAAATACGACTAGGAATATCGGCAGCGTACCAAAAAGCACGTCTAGTCCGTATCCCAAGCCAACCCCGATCAATAGACCAGAGACCAACTCTGTCACCATTCGCCAACCCTGCTGGGCCATCGAATAATGCTCTTCCACTTTCGGTTTGGGCGTTTGGGTAACCTTCAGCGCGTTGATACGCGCGTCCAGCTCTTCAAGCCGTCTTTTGTCAGGCTCAGTTACCATGCCCACACCTTTCGTGGTCTTAGCGGATAGCTATTGCCAGATCGCATCCGAGTCAATAACGCCCGACGCAACCTAACACATTGATAAATAACACAAATGATATTTCGCCGCAGACGATGCGATGGGTTTTAGCAAAATCCATTATTCAACCAAATGGTTGACGATTATCGTTTTTGCCTCCAATCACATTCACAATATGACCGATCTGGATGCAACATTTGCCGCACTCGCGGACCCCACACGCCGCGCGATCCTGTCGATGCTGCTTGAAGACGACATGGCAGTGACTGACGTGGCAGAGCCCTTTGACATGTCTTTGGCTGCCATAAGCAAGCACCTTATCATCCTGCAAAAAGCGGGACTTATCTCGCAAGAAAAGCGCGGACGGGTAAAGTGGTGCAAGCTTGAGCCGGACGCGCTACGCGGTGCCAGCACATGGATGCAAAGCTTTGGTCAGTTCGAGCCCGTGAACCTTGATGCGTTTGAAGCGTTTCTTGCCGCGCAGTTAGAAGGCGAATAACGCCGCCAGACCGCGCTTAGTCCTGCGCGAACGTCCACGTCTTAGCCACACTCTTTAGATGCTTGAGAAATGCCTGCACTTTAGCGGTGCGGTGCAAATCTACGTGGGTGACAAGCCACATCGGGACGGACCACTCATCAAGGGATGGCATCACCTCGTGCAGATCATCACGCATAGCCAATTCCCATTCAGGCACAAACCCAATGCCAGCACCCGCAGCGATCGCATCTTCCATGCTGCGATTATCAGAAGTGCGGAACACAATCTGATCTTCGGGGACTTCACGCCCCAACCATTGAATAAACGGCGCACGCGAAGAACGGCTATCGTGGCTCACAAAGCCATGCCCTGAAAGATCCCCGTTTTTAGGCAGCCCTTTACGCGCCACATATTTTTCATGCGCCACAAGGCACATGCGTTGCTTCATGAACTTCTGCACAACATTGTCAGGCTGATCCGGTGCTGCGCCTGCGCGAATGGCCACGTGGGCCTCGCCGTATTCAAGCCGGAACAACCGCTCACCCGTCAGATACCGCACACGCAAATCAGGGTGCTGAACCTGAAAATCACTAACCACACCACTCAAAAGCGGCGAAATACCCGCAAGAGATGTTACAACAAAATCACCCGATACCCCTTCGCCACGCCCCTTTAGGCGTCCAACAAGCTGGGTGAATTGTTCATCTGTAGTTGCAGCGACCTGCAACAAGTCTTGGCCAGCTTCCGTTGCAGTGTAGCCGCGTGCGTGGCGCTGAAACAACTTCACACCAAGCCTGCCCTCAAGTGCATCAATATGGCGAATTACAGTAGCATGATGCACGCCCAATACCTCGGCGGCCCCGCTTACGGTACCGTTGCGCGCCACCTGAAAGGCCGTGCGTATTTCATCCCAATCATTCATGACCCACTCCGTATCTTAACCATCCGCGAATTTCACTGTGCACAATTCAACAGAACGCACCACAACTTTGCGCAATATGTTCAGCTTTGCAGATCGAATAGAAAAAAGGCCAGAGATTTTTCAGCTAGAAAGCACAGTACATGCCCTCAAATATTCTTCGCCTCGATACATCATCCGACACTGTTTCTGCCTCAAGCCGTATGCTTGTAGACGCGGTCGTTGCAAAACTGGACGGCACTGTTGCCACCCGTGATCTGGCCGCAACACCTCCTGCACTTGTTGATTTGGGGTTTGTTACGGGGCGCGGTCTGCCAAAGGCTGACCGCTCAGCCGAGCAAGCCGCTTCACTTGAGTTGTCAGACACCTTGATCGCCGAACTGGAAGCCGCCGACGCTATCGTAATCGGCATGCCGATCTACAACTTCGCACCACCTGCCGCTCTCAAGGCATGGGCAGACCAAGTTGCCGTCCCTGGCCGAACATTTAGCTACAGCGCGGATGGCCCCAAAGGTCTGCTCGAAGGCAAGAAAGCATATGTGGTCGTGACTTCCGGCGGCACGCAAGTCGACAGCCCGATTGATTTCGCAACACCGTGGCTGCGCTTTTTTCTGGGCTTTATCGGCATTACCGATGTGACCGTGATCGCGGCAGATCGCTTGGGTGCGGATGCAGAGGCCAAATTGGCCGAAGCCCAAGAGCAAATCGCAAACCTGTCGTAAGGCTACCAAATCAAGCGGGCAGATAGGCAATCTTGCTTTCTGCCCGTTCACCACAACTGCTCATATAGAAGACGGCGGACACACATTAGTACCGCGCCGCTTCTATTGACTCATTGCGCCGCTCGGCCTAAACGCAAGTCAAATCACGGAAGTCTCAAACTTCCGGTCTTTATGGTATCTACCAAAGATCGCCCTCCGTCAGCGCGTTGCGCCCACGGGGGTATTTGGGGTTTTTCGGATTGGTCCTTATGTTTGGGCCTAATGGAACAAAGTGCAAAGGGGCACGCGTATGTTTGAAAATCTATCAGATCGCCTATCAGGTGTATTCGATCGGCTGACCAAGCAGGGTGCGCTTTCCGAAGATGACGTCAAAACAGCGCTACGCGAAGTACGGGTGGCTCTTCTTGAGGCTGACGTTTCCCTACCCGTTGCCCGTGACTTCATCAAAGCTGTGCAAGAAAAGGCCGCAGGACAATCGGTCACTAAATCGGTCACGCCCGGGCAGCAGGTCGTCAAAATCGTCCACGATGAGTTGGTCCATGTTCTGGCCGGTGATGAAGGTGAAATCGGGTCACTGAAAATCGACAACGCCCCTGCCCCCATCTTGATGGTCGGTTTGCAAGGTGGCGGTAAAACGACAACCACTGGTAAACTTGCCAAGCGGCTAAAAGAGAAAAACGGCAAACGCGTTCTGCTGGCCTCTCTCGACATTTATCGCCCTGCTGCGCAACAACAGTTGGCCATTCTCGGCACGCAGATTGGCGTGGATACTTTGCCGATCGTTGCGGGTGAAAGCGCTGTACAAATTGCAAAACGGGCCAAGCAGCAGGCAACAATGGGCGGCTATGACGTCTATATGCTTGATACGGCGGGCCGTTTGCAGATCGACGAAACCCTGATGAAAGAAGTCGAGGACGTCCGCGATGTGGTGAACCCGCGCGAGACGCTCTTGGTTGTCGATGGTCTAACAGGTCAGGTCGCTGTGGAAGTGGCCGAAGAATTTGATGCAAAGATTGGCATCTCTGGCGTTGTGCTGACCCGTATGGACGGTGACGGACGGGGCGGCGCGGCTCTTTCTATGCGCGCAGTTACAGGCAAGCCGATCAAGTTTGTGGGCCTGGGCGAGAAAATGGACGCCCTTGAGGAGTTCCACCCAGAACGTATCGCAGGCCGTATCCTTGGCATGGGCGACATCGTCAGCCTTGTTGAAAAAGCGCAAGAGACCATTGAGGCCGAACAAGCCGAGCGCATGATGAAGCGCTTCCAGAAAGGTCAGTTCAACATGAACGACCTTAAGATGCAGCTTAACCAGATGCTTCAAATGGGCGGAATGGAAGGCATCATGGGTATGATGCCCGGCATGAAAAAGATGGCCAAGCAAGTTGAGGAAAGCGGTTTCGACGACAGCATCCTGCGCCGCCAGATCGCGCTTATCAATTCAATGACCAAGAAAGAGCGCGCCAACCCGCAGCTTTTGCAAGCCAGCCGCAAAAAGCGCATCGCACAGGGTGCCGGCCTTGAGGTGAGCGAATTGAACAAGCTCATGAAAATGCACCGCCAGATGTCTGACATGATGAAGAAAATGGGCAAGATGGGCAAAGGCGGCATGATGAAACAGGCCATGAAAGGCATGTTCGGAAAAGGCGGCCCCTCACAGGCCGAGATAGAAGCAGCACAGCAACAAATGGCGGGTGGCAAAATGCCAGCGGGCCTTGGCGGTGCTGGTGGTTTAGGCGGTTTCCCAGGCCTCGGTGGTGGCGGCGGTTTGCCCCCCGGTTTGACGGGCTTTGGCAAAAAGAAATGATCCGCACCGCGATCATCAACACAGCGCGCATCATGCGCTGCTTTGCACCGGCTGTTTTTGCCGCGCCACTCTTTGACGTTGCTCAAGGTGGGGCCGCATAATGCACACGGCAAATATCCCTGTCCTCAATACAAAGCGGCTGTCTCTGCGTGGGCCAGAGGCTGAGGATTACCCCGACTTCAAAACCACCTTCAGCAGCTACCGCTCGCGGTTTATGGGCGGCCCTCTGAATGCCTATGAGGCTTGGATGCTTTATGCAGCCGAAATCGGGCATTGGAATATTCGTGGTTTTGGCATGTGGATGATCCACGACCGTATCACCGACGAGACTTATGGCATGGCCGGTGTCTGGCAGCCCGCAGGCTGGCCTACCGCGGAATTGGCTTGGATCATCTGGCCCAAAGTGGCGGGCCGCGGCATCGCGCTTGAAGCTACACATGCGGTGCGCGACTATGCCTATGAGACGCTGAACTGGGACACTGCCGTCAGCTATCTTGACCCCAAAAACCTTGAAGCAATCCGTTTGGCCGAACGCCTTGGCTGTATCAAAGATGCGGATGCACCCAGCGTTGACGACCACGATGTGGTCTACCGCCACCCGACACCAGACGCGTTGAACAACAGCCAGCTGCGTCACGGTATTGAAATGGAAATCGATCACTACCGCGATCCTGAATTCACCCCGAAAGGATGGGCTCTTGACTGATGCAGTAACTAAAGCCGCCGCCGTTTTGGCAGAGCACCGCGCGAGTATTGACCGCTTGGATGCGATCCTTGTGTACACCCTCGGAGAGCGCTTCAAGCACACACAGGCAGTGGGGAAACTCAAAGCCGAACACGACCTTCCCCCGTCCGATCCCACGCGCGAGGCGCATCAGATCGCACGGTTAGAAGATTTGGCAGGCAGGGCCGATCTGGACCCTGAATTTGCCAAGAAGTTTCTCAACTTCATCATCGCTGAAGTTATTCAGCATCACCAAAAACACCAATCATAACCCATCAAAGGAATTAATCTCATGGCTATGAAAATCCGTTTGGCCCGTGGTGGCTCTAAGAAACGCCCTTTTTACCGTGTTGTAGCAGCTGACAGCCGCATGGCACGTGACGGTCGCTTCATCGAGAAGCTCGGCACATACAACCCGCTCCTTCCTAAAGACAGCGAAGAGCGCGTGAAGCTGGACATGGAGCGCGTGCAGTACTGGTTGGGCGAAGGTGCACAGCCAACTGACCGTGTAAGCCGTTTCCTCGAAGCTGCTGGTGTTCTCGAAAAGAAAGAGCGCGCCAACATGAAGAAAGCCGTTCCAGGCAAAAAAGCGCAGGAACGTGCAGAAGAAAAAGCAGCTAAAGCCGCGGCAGCAGCTGAAGCAGCAAACGCACCGGCTGAAGAAGCACCAGTCGAAGAAGCGGCTGCAGCAGAAGAGTAAGTCTTTTGTCAGTTTTGTCCCCGCGCGGATGGCAAGGTTTTTGGGCGTATATAACCGCTTTTTAACTTTGCCCTCGCGGGGGCAGAATTACCAAAGACTTAGAATTGCAGTAAACGCTATCTGAACACCGCAATTGCACCGTCCTCCACCAATTTAGAAACGTCATAAGAAAAAGGTTGAGCCGCCATGTTCAGATTGATGCGCTTAATCATGTTTGTTGGTGCTGCTTTTCTGGCGGGGATCGTTTATCAGATGGGCAACACATCAGAAGCCTGCAAAAATGCGGGCGGGACCATACGCAACTCAATTTGTGAGATACCTCAATGACCCAGAGCTCCTCCGACAAGGTTTTGGTAGGCACAATCGCCGGTGCATTCGGAGTACAGGGTGACGTGCGCATCAAGTCGTTTTGCAGCTTTGCACCAGACATCTTTGGCTACGCGCTGACAGACGAAAGCGGCACGCGAAGCATTGAGATGGTTCTGGTTCAGCAAATCAAGAACGGCTTTGCCGCCCAAGTTGAGGGCGTTGTGACCAAAGAAGATGCGGACGCACTGCGAGGCATTGATCTGTTCGCCACCCGTGAGCAGCTTCCCCAAGCAGAGGATGACGAGTTCTACTACGCCGATCTGATCGGTCTGGCGGTGTTTGACACTGGCGGAACAGAGCTTGGCACCGTTAAGCACGTCATGGATCACGGTGCGGGCGATTTGCTTGAAGTCCAAGGCCCCAAGTTGAAAGATACAGTGTTGGTACCTTTCACCAAAGCAGCTGTTCCAACAGTAGACGTCACGGGCAGACGCGTGGTTATTGACCCACCCGAAGGTCTCTTTTGAACGCCCTACGGCATCAACGATACTCACACTCACAACGCACTGCACGACAGCGCGCTGAAAGAGGACTCCCATGACTGACGCGCCGCAAACCCCGTCTGCTGAAACGCCTACAAAGCCTGTCCGCGAAGAACGCTCCGTCGGGCGCAAGTCTATTTCCGCGTCACTCAAACCACGCGAGTTGCTAACCGACAAACCCCGCTTGGCCCGAGCATGGGATGCGCGGGTGGTGACCCTTTTACCCCAAGCTTTCCCCGGTATTTTAGGCGAAAGTCTGACCGGCAAGGCCCTCAAAGACGGCGTGTGGCAGTTAGAAACAACGGACCTACGCACGTTTGGTGAAGGCCGGCACAAGAACGTTGATGACACGCCATCGGGCGGTGGTGCGGGCATGGTGATGCGCGCGGATGTGGTGGGCAACGCCCTGGCAACTGCGCATCGCGGCGCACGGCATCCGATGATTTACCTCAGCCCCCGTGGGAAAAAGTTTGACCAAGGCATGGCCCAAGCCCTTGCGCGCGAAAGTGGTGTAACGCTGCTCTGTGGTCGGTTTGAAGGGGTGGACGAGCGCGTTCTTCAACGCTTTGACATCATGGAGGTCAGCCTTGGGGATTTCGTGCTCACAGGTGGTGAGCTGGCCGCTCAAATTCTTTTGGATGCCACGGTACGGTTATTGGCAGGTGTTCTTGGAAACGCCGAAAGCACGGTTGAGGAAAGCTTTTCAAACGGGCTTTTGGAGCACCCTCAGTACACCCGTCCGGCCGAGTGGGAGGGCATGAGCATCCCTGATGTGCTGACCAGTGGGAACCACAAAAAGATCGCGCAGTGGCGTCAGGAACAATCTGAACGCATCACCCAAGAGCGCCGGCCTGATCTTTGGCAAGCGCATCTCAAAAAGGATTAGGCCCTATTTCTTGCGGTTACCTTTTTGAAGGCCCTTGATCGTCTTTCCCAGTGATTTGTCACGGGCCTTGCGGTGGGCCGCAGTTTGAGTGGCGGCTTCTGAATTATGCGCATCTTCATCTTGTAGCTTTTGCCAGCGCTCAACACGCGCGGGATCAACACTGCCGTCTGCAATGCCTGCTTTAATGGCGCACTTCGGTTCAGACTGATGCGCACAATCAGAGAATTTACATTGTGCAGCGACCTCGATCAGATCGGCGAAAACGTCCTTGATACCGGAAGCCGCGTCCGTCAGTTGCAGCTCGCGCATGCCCGGTGTGTCCAGAACTGCGCATCCATTTGGCAGCTGGTGCAACTCGCGGTGGGTCGTGGTGTGGCGTCCCTTTGCGTCATCGTCGCGAATACCTTGGGTCGCCGCTTTTATCTGTCCCGAAAGTGCGTTTACCAGTGTGGACTTACCCACGCCGGATGACCCTAAAAATGCAATCGTTTGGCCCAGCTGCACCCACGGGGCCAACGCATCGGACGGATCTGTGTTGCGCACATCAAGCGCCAGAACAGCGACGCGCTCAGAAATGGTTTGGGCCTGCGCCACATATCCATCAGGGTCGTCGCTTAAATCCGCTTTGGTCAGGATGATGACGGGCGTTGTGTCCGCCTCAAACGCCAACGCCACGTAGCGCTCAAGACGTGCGACGTTGAAATCAGCATTGCACGAAGACACAACAAAGACCGTATCGATATTAGCCGCTATAGATTGAGTGTAGGTGATCCGTCCCGCGGCTTTGCGTTTAATCAGACTGCTGCGTTCAAGCCGTGCACAGGCTGTTTTTGTCTGTGGGTCGAGCAAGAGCCAATCACCAACCGTCGCCTCAAAAGCGTGCGGAATGGTCAGATCAACATCAACGCCAATCACCCGAAGCGTATTACGGTGCACCGCTGTGACCCGAGTGGGCTGTCCGGCGGCGGGAAAGTCGGAAATACTTGATGACAAACCCTCAAGCTGTGCCTCAAAGAAAGGGGTCCAGCCGAGACGCGCTAATGGCGCATCGACGGCGTCAGACGCGTCGACCATATTTGAGAGCTCAGACGCGGGCATGAAGGGCAAAGGTGGTGTTCAACATAGGCGGTACAAATAGGCGACATGTGCAGGGTTTACCAGTTATTTACATGAGCCGCCAAAGCACCGAACAATCCATGAAATGAATACCAAGCGTGGCACACAAGGGGTTGTCACGAACCGGCGAAAGGCCTTATACGGCGCAAGTCTGACCACGTTAGTGGATTCGGACGTCGCTTGTATTGGTGAACTTGCGCATACGACCCTTTGGTGTTTCGACAACGGGTATCGCGATGTAGGGAACTGGTGCGGCACACAAGGAATAGTGACCTAACCTCTGGCGGGCGCCACGGCGGACCCGAACGACACCCGAGAGCTCTGAGGCTGCGCCACACCATCGCGGGCAAACCGTGAGCAACATAGGAGACGATCATGAACCTGATCGCTGAACTGGAGGCCGAACAAGTTGCGGCCCTTGGGAACGAGCTTCCCGACTTTAAAGCGGGTGACACCATCCGCGTTGGTTACAAAGTAACCGAAGGCACACGCAGCCGTGTGCAAAACTACGAAGGCGTTTGCATTGCGCGCAAGAACGGTGAAGGCATTGCCGGATCGTTCACTGTTCGCAAGATCTCCTTCGGTGAAGGTGTTGAGCGCGTATTCCCGCTGCACTCCACCAACATTGACAGCATCACAGTAGTACGCCGTGGCCGTGTGCGTCGCGCGAAACTGTACTATCTTCGTGAGCGTCGCGGTAAGTCTGCTCGTATCGCCGAGCAAACAAACTACCGTCCCAAGAAATCTTAAGGAGCGGATGTCATGAGAAAAGATACCCACCCTGACTACCACATCATCAAAGTCAAAATGACAAACGGTGATATCGTTGAAATGAAATCCACTTGGGGTTCCGAAGGCGACCAGATCGCTTTGGATATCGACCCATCCGCGCACCCAGCATGGACCGGTGGTAACACAAAGCTGATGGATACCGGTGGTCGCGTATCCAAGTTCAAAAACAAATACGCTGGCTTGGGCTTCTAAACCCGCCGCACATTTGTGTGTTGAATTCAAACGCCGCTCCTTATCTGGGGCGGCGTTTTTGATTGGTTAATTGCAGTTTTACCAATGTTGCGCGGTTGTGCTTTCATTGGGTTGCAACGCCACATATAGTCGCTCAAAAGCATCTTTGCGGATGCAAGAAGACAAACCAAAGGGCCGAGTACATGGCGCATATTATCGTTGTAGGAAATGAAAAAGGCGGCGCGGGAAAATCCACGGTTTCCATGCACGTAGCCACAGCCCTGTCGCGGATGGGCCACCGTGTCGGATGCCTTGATTTGGACCTGCGCCAGAAAACGCTGGGGCGCTACATTACGAACCGCCAGACTTTTCTGAATGCCGAAGGTCTTGAACTGCCTACGCCAACTTATCTGGATTTGCCCGAGCTGGATCAATCGACGCTGGCTGAGGGTGAAAACATTTACGATGCCCGCCTGACGGCTGGTGTTGCTGCACTTGATGCGGACAATGACTTTGTATTGATCGACTGCCCCGGCTCTCACACGCGGCTAAGCCAAGTGGCGCACTCTCTTGCAGATACCCTGATCACACCCCTAAACGATAGCTTTATCGACTTTGACTTGTTGGCCCACGTAGACACAGAAGGCACTAACATCACGGGGCCTTCTGTGTATTCCGAAATGGTATGGGCCGCGCGTCAATTGCGCGCCAAAGCCGGCCTAACGCCTATTGATTGGATCGTTGTGCGCAACCGTATGGGCGCGCAGAACATGGTAAACAAAAAGAAGATGGAAGCCGCCATTGGGAAGCTCGCAAAGCGCATCGGTTTTCGGACGGCGACAGGCTTTAACGAACGGGTTATTTTCCGCGAGCTATTTCCACGGGGGCTGACCCTACTTGATCTACGCGACATTGGCGTAAAGGGGATGAATATCTCAAACGTCGCAGCCCGTAATGAGCTGCGCGAATTGATCAAAGCCCTTGATCTGCCAAACGTAAAAGTCAGCTTCTGATCAGCTTGCGCGCAGCAAGCCGCCCATCTCACGCTCTGCCACGCGCCCCGCAACGAACATGGCCAGCAGCCACCCGGTTGCTACAGCCGTGGCGATACCCAGCCAGACGCCAATCACGTCAAAGCCTGCAAGGCTTACGAAAACCCATATGAACAAACCCACACCCAAACCTTGGCGGTAGATGCTGATCCACAAAGTCCAGATTGGTTTCTTGAGTGCTTGTAGGATTGAGTTGATTGAAAAGAGCATCATGTAAACGGGGAACAGGATCGCATCGACACGCAGATAGCTTGCCCCGATCTCGATGACCGCCTCATCATCCGTAAAGAGCCCCATCGCAAAATGCCCGCCAAACCATAACGACGGCAACGCGATAGCGGCCATCACAAAGCCAACTTTCCAGCAAAAGCGCAGGGCTTCGCGAACGCGGTCATGCTCACCCGCGCCAAAATTTTGTCCTGCAATAGGTAAAAGCGCACCGGTCATACCCAGTACCGGCAACAGCAAAATTTGTTCAATCCGAAGACCGACCCCGTAGGCCGCGATAGCCTCGCCGCCAAAACCTTTAAGGGCAAATTGTACCACAAAGCCAGAGACAAACATCACCACAAGCGCCGTGGTGGTCGGTAACATTTGCGCAAAGATTTCACGGAAGCTAGCCCATGTGGGGATGAACGCATCACGGGGCACACCCTGCATCATCTCTAGCGCAAACACCCGCGAGAAGATCCAGATCATTACACCCGTCTGTGACAGGATCGTAGCCGCCGCGATACCGTTAAAACCCATGCCGCCCCACACGCCGGGAATGCCAAAAATGAACAATGGGTTCAGTCCGATGTTCGCCACGAAGGCCACCATCAAGCCACGCTGCATCGAAACCGTATCACCGTGAGATTGCAAAATACCATTCGTACCATAAGCCAGCAAAAATGCAGGCAGCGCGAACAACAGCCAATTGAAATACCCCAAGGCCGCATCGCGGTAGGCGCCTTCTTCAGAGACGAGCGCAATCAAGAACGGGCCAGAAAACGCCCCGATACACATCAGCAAAGCCGTTGCGATCAAACCAAAACTAATCCCTTGGGCCGCCAACCTGCGCGACGAGGTGCCGTCTTTGCGTCCCTTTGCGTTACTTACAAGTGCGCTGAGCGCAGACCCAAGGCCAAACCCCACGGCCATCATGATGAAAAATGCCTGATACCCAACGGCCAAACCTGCCTGCGCCTCGGTTCCCAACATGCCGGCGAAATAAACATCAACCACGTTGTAGAGAGTGGCGAACAGCATCCCGAAGGCCGCCGGAACCGCAAGCGCGCGGAAATGACCCGAGATCGGGCCGGTCGTCAGATCATCTTTTTGCATATTTAGTCCGCCGCTTTCATACGCCGTTCAAGCCAACGGACGCCTGCAGATACAATGAGGATAAGAACCAGATATTCCAACACCAAAATAGTATAAATCTCGAGGGGTCGGTATTCGGAGACCACCAGTTCGTTCGCCTTGCGGGTCAATTCTTGCATCCCGATCACCGACACCAGAGACGACATCTTGAGCATATAGACCAGCTGGTTGCCCAATGCAGGCAGGATGCGGCGGATAGCTTGGGGCAAGATGATAAAGCGCATCGTATCACGGTAGTTTAACGAAATAGACTGCGCCGCCTCATATTGACCACGATTGATTGACTGAATACCAGCGCGGAAAATCTCGGCCTGAAACGCACTATCCGACAGAGCAAGCGCCAGCACACCGGCCCAGAACACGTTCAGCGTCAGGCCTGTAAGTTGCGGCAGGCCATAGTACACCCAAAGGATCAGAACAAGGATCGGCACCGCGCGCACCACCTCAACATATGTTCGGTTAATCGCGCGGTAGCGGCGCTTGCTGGACAACCCTGGCAGCGCAATCAAAAGCCCAACCACAACCGAAATAAGAATGGCGGTCAGTGACATCAAAATGGTGTTGTAGGCACCTGTCGCCATGAATTTAAGGTTGGCGAGACCGTTGGCAGTGCGAGGATCAACTACATACCACCCCCAATTTCCAGAACAGCCCGACAACAGCAAAGCCAGTGGCGCAAGAACAATCAAACGTTTCATAATACGCCCCTAGTGGTTCAGAATTTGTTGGATAAACGCACCAAAGCGCGCAGATTTCGGGGCCGTAAAGACCTGTTCCGTGGGGCCCACCTCAACGATTTGGCCCTTATCCATGAATACCATCTTATCGGCAACGCGGCGGGCAAAACCCATTTCGTGGGTTACAACCACCATGGTCATTCCGTCACGCGCCAACTCAGACATCACATCAAGCACTTCGGCAATCATTTCAGGATCAAGCGCCGAGGTAGGCTCATCGAAAAGTAAAATGCGCGGTTCCATACAAAGAGATCGCGCAATAGCCACGCGTTGCTGCTGACCACCAGATAATTGGCGCGGCAACTTATCAGCCTGATCCGGAATTCGAACGCGATTAAGATATTTCATCGCACGTTCTTCGGCGGCTTTCGGATCCAGTCCCAAAACGCGCCGCGGACCGAGGGTCAAGTTTTCGAGCACTGTCAGATGAGGGAACAAATTGAACTGTTGAAAAACCATCCCGACGTTGCCGCGGATTTTCTCAAGGGTCGCCTTATCATCAGTTAGCGTCACACCATCTACGATAATTTCGCCCTGCTCATGCGCCTCAAGACGGTTAATACAGCGGATCAGCGTCGACTTACCGGAGCCGGATGGACCACAGATGACAACCTTCTCACCAAGGTTCACATCAAGGGACACATCCTTCAGCGCTTGAAAAGTGTCAAAAAACTTTGACACTTTTTGCATAGAAATTAAGGCAACCATAGTTTACACTTCTCCTAGAGCTGCGTGATGGCAAAAAAGGACACGCAACGCAATTTTTATCGGGATTACCAGTTTCCTGCCGCCCATTTCACCCTAACTAGCCCTAAATACACAAAGAGGAATACCCATGAAATTTTTTAAGATCGCTGCTGCGACCCTCGTTCTTGCGGCAAGTTCCGTACAGGCGACTGCACAATCTGCCCTGAGTGAAATCCTTTCAAATGGCGTGCTGAAAGTCGGCACGACTGGCGATTGGAACCCAATGACAATGCGCGATGTCGCGACAAACAGCTACACCGGATACGACATCGATGTGATGACGCAGCTGGCTGCCGATCTGGGCGTGGAAGTTGAGTTCGTTGCAACAGACTGGAAAACATTGGTGAGCGGCGTGACCTCGGGCCAGTACCACATCACAGGATCAGCCTCTGTTTCGCCAAGCCGCGCAAAAGCCGCAGGGTATTCAGACAGCTACTTCAGCCTTGCCACCGTGCCATTGACGCTGAAAGAAAATGCAGGTCGTTTCTCAAGCTGGGATGATTTGAACAACGCTGACGTTTCAGTCGCCGCAACTTTGGGCACAACTCAAGAAAAGCAAGTCAAAGAGTTCTTCCCAGACGCGCAGTACCGCATCGTTGAAGCCCCTGCCCGTGACTTCCAAGAAGTCCTCGCAGGCCGTGCTGATGCGAACATCACCTCAAACGTTGAGGCAAACAAACTGGTCGCACAATACGACCAACTGATGATTGTGCCAGTTGCCGAGGGCCGCGCACCCACACCAATCGCGATGCTTTTGCCGCAAGCAGACCAAGTGTGGATCAACTACGTCAACACGTGGATCACGCTGAAGCAAGAACAAGGCTTCTTCGACACTTTGGGCAAAAAATGGCAGCTGCTTGCTGAGTAATCAGCGCCCTTAGCCAAACCCAAGGGGTCAATTGCATCAGCGGTTGGCCCCTTTTTTGATTTAAGATTGGAAAACTATGCTGACCATTTATTCAGTACCAGTCGCGACTTATTGCGCGAAATTGCGGATCACCATGCGCCACAAAGGGCTGGCATGGGAAGAATTGCCCCCACCCGGCGGCTACGGATCTGCGGAGTATAAGGCGATTGTTCCGTCTGGGAACCTTCCCGCAATGGTTGATGAAGGCTTTATGTTGGCGGATTCCGAAGCCATCGCGGAGTACCTCAACGAGGTCTATCCAGACGTTCCGATGTTGCCCGACACAGTGCAACTTCGCGCAAAGGCCCGCGAGAAAGGCAGGCTGCACGACACGCGCCTCGAACCAGCGGTGCGGGCCATGTATCCTCAAGTAGCGCACGAAACCCGCAACGCAGACGCTGTGAAAGCCGGTGGTGCAGAGATCACAAAGCACCTTAAAGCATTAGCGCTATTGCTGCGCGACAGCCCACTTGACCCAGACACGCTTTGGCTTTGCGACTGTGGGTTTGCAGTCACGTTCGCATGGATCAGAGCGTTTGAGCAGGCACTTGGCTTGCCCGTTGAGTGGCCCCAGTCTGTTCTGGATTACGATGCGCGACTACAAAGCTTTGCACCTGTCAGTGATGAGCTTGTCCACTACAAGCCTGCAATGGATGACTATCTCAGCAAGGCCTATCCCGCATAAAAAAACGCCGCGCTAGTCAAAGCGCGGCGTTTCCAATTTCCGACTATGAAATGGCTTATGCCGCCAGATCAAAGCGGTCCAGTTCCATCACTTTGACCCAAGCCGCCACGAAGTCCGCGAGGAACTTCTGCTCTGCATCATCGGATGCATAGACTTCAGCCAGAGAGCGCAGGATTGAGTTTGAACCGAACAGAAGGTCAACCTCTGTACCCGTCCACTCACCGCCTTCAGACGTTTTATAGGTGCCGTCGCCAACATTCGTCCACGCGCCCAAAGTTGAAAGCAAGTTGCGGAAGAAGTCGTTGCTCAACGTACCCGGGCGATCCGTCAGAACACCGTGCTTTGTACCGCCTGCATTGATATCAAGCACACGCAAACCACCAATGAGCACAGTCATTTCCGGCGCGCTTAGGGCCAGCAATTGCGCACGATCCACCAAATGCTCGGCCGCAGACCGGACGTTGCCGGCAGGGAAGAAGTTACGGAACCCTTCGGCAGTGGGCTGCATTACGCTAAAGCTGTCCACGTCAGTTTGCTCTTGTGTCGCGTCTGTCCGGCCCGGAGTGAACGGCACTGATATGTCGCTACCAGCAGCTTTTGCTGCAGCCTCAAGTCCCGCAGAACCACCCAGCACGATCAGGTCAGCCAATGACACTTTCTTGTCACCAGACTGCGCGCCATTGAAGGCCGCTTGCACAGCTTCAAGTTTAGCAATCGTAGCATCAAAGCCATATGACGCGTTAACCGCCCAGTCTTTTTGTGGCGCCAAGCGAATGCGCGCGCCATTTGCACCACCGCGCTTATCTGAACCACGGAAAGTAGATGCAGAGGCCCACGCAAGGGCAACAAGCTCTTGTGGAGTTGCACCTGATGCAAGGATGTCCGCTTTCAACGCAGTCACATCAGCAGCATCGATCAATGCGTGATCTACCGCAGGCACAGGATCTTGCCACAACTCAGGCTCAGCCGGAACAAGCGGGCCGAGACCGACGTTATGTGGCCCCATGTCACGGTGTGTTAGTTTGAACCAAGCCTTTGCGAACGCCTGCTTGAACTCTTCAGGGTTTTCGTAAAAGCGACGTGAGATCTTGGCGTAGGCAGGATCTTCGCGCATGGCCAAATCAGACGTGAACATCACAGGTGCGTGGCGCTTTTCGGGGTTGTGCGCATCTGGCACGGTACCCTGAGCTTCCGCCTGAACCGGCTTCCACTGCTTGGCACCTGCAGGGCTTTCAGTCAGCTCCCAGTCGTAACCAAATAGGTTCTCAAAGTAGTTGTTGTCCCAAACCGCTGGGTTTGTTGTCCACGCACCTTCAAGGCCAGAAGTGATTGTGTGCTCACCTTTTCCGCTCTCGTATGAGTTTGCCCAACCAAAGCCCATTGCTTCAAGGCCAGCGCCCTCAGGTTCTGCATCCACATATTGCTCGGGGTCGGCGGCGCCGTGGCCTTTGCCGAATGTGTGACCACCCGCAATCAGCGCTACAGTTTCTTCATCGTTCATGGCCATGCGGCCAAAGGTTTCGCGGATGTCGCGCGCTGATGCCAACGGGTCAGGGTTGCCGTTTGGTCCTTCTGGATTGACGTAGATCAGACCCATCTGCACCGCACCCAAGACAGGCGCCAACTCACGATCGCCGCTGTAACGCTCGTCTGCGAGCCACTCGGTTTCAGGACCCCAGTAGATGTCTTCTTCAGGCTCCCAGATATCTTCGCGACCACCAGCGAAGCCGTATGGTTCGAAACCCATCGTCTCAAGGGCTTCGTTACCCGCGAGGATCATCAAGTCCGCCCACGAAATTGCAGCACCGTATTTTTGCTTGATAGGCCACAGAAGACGGCGCGCTTTGTCGAGGTTGCCGTTGTCTGGCCAGCTGTTGAGCGGCGCAAAACGTTGGCTGCCGGAACCCGCACCACCGCGACCATCATGCACACGGTATGTACCTGCAGAGTGCCACGCCATCCGAATGAAGAATGGGCCATAGTGGCCGTAGTCCGCAGGCCACCAATCTTGGCTGTCTGTCATCAACGCTTTCAAATCGGCGCGCAGGGCATCCAGATCAAGGGCCTTGAACGCTTCAGCATAATTAAAGTCAGCATCCATTGGGCTGACGCTTGGCGCGTTCTGGCTCAGCATTTTGAGGTTCAGTTGGTTCGGCCACCAATGTTGGTTCGCCTGCGTCCCCTTAGCGGAGTGCACGCCGTGCATAACAGGGCATTTGCCCGATTTTTCGTTGTTGATGTCGTCGAATGCGCCGTCCATGAGAATCTCCAATGTTGCTAATTTAGAATAGTTCTAGCAAAGGTTTTCCATTAGGATAAGTTGTATTTTCTGATTGATATGATAAGTTTTCCCTATGGATAATTTAACTCTCAAACAGCTGCGATATTTTGATGCGCTGGTCCAACAACGTCACTTTGGACGGGCTGCCGAGGTATGTGCAATTTCTCAACCTGCCCTGTCGATGCAGATCAAAGAAATGGAAGCTGCCCTTGGATCAGCCTTGTTTGAGCGCACACCCCGCAATCTTGGTCTGACGCCATTCGGTGAAACCGTTGTTGAACGTGCCCGCGATATTTTACGCTCTGTCGATGAGTTGACGGACTTGGCGCGCTCACAACAAAGCAAGCTAAGTGGCAAACTACGCCTTGGCGTGATCCCGACAATTGCGCCCTATCTTTTGCCCAAAGTTATCGGTGCACTAACCCAAAGATATGACGGCCTCGACATCCACATACGTGAAACGATGACCCCGAAGTTGCTGCAAGAACTAGCAGACGGCAAAATTGATGCGGCTTTGTTAGCCCTGCCCGTGGGCGAAACCAGCTTTGCCGAGGTGCCGCTTTTTGAAGAAAACTTTGTGCTTGTCCGCCCCGCTGCTGATGCGCAGTTACCCCCACCAGATGCAAAAGGGCTGGCGGCGATGCGGCTTTTACTTTTGGAGGAAGGGCACTGTTTTCGCGACCAGGCATTATCGTTCTGCACAGGCCCATCTGTTCGCCCTTGGGAGGGTCTAGACGGCACGTCTTTGTCAACTTTGGTGCAGATGGTTGGTGCGGGCATCGGCGTCACATTGATCCCGCAGATGGCCGTTGAGGTAGAGACCCGTTCAGCACCCGTGGCGATTTCGGCGCTTGATGGTGCGCAACCCTCACGGCAAATCGGAATGATCTGGCGCAAAACCAGCCCGCTGGCAGAACGGCTAAATGACGTGGCCCACTTGGTACAGCAGGCCGCATCATACTTAGCACAGCCGTAAAGACGTCTCTACTTCGAGTACTTCGCAACTGCCTCGCGGGCACGCCCTAGCAATTCAGCACCGTCAATACCAATGCTGTTCACTTCGCTCACCCAGCGATCCGCCACCTGCTGAAACGGAGCATCAAAGGCCGCCGTATTTTTCGCCGACAAGGCGCTTACGGTTGCGCCAGCCGCGCGGGCGCGCTCTTTGCCCAGTGGCTCCATCTCATTCCATGCAGCACCCATAGCCTCTGACAAAACGCGGCCCGACACTTCATCAACGATCGCCTGAAGATCAGGGGGCAAAGATGCATAACTGTTCTTGTTCATCGCAAAAAGGAAGGTGGACGTGCCAAATCGTGCACCACCATCCAACTCAACCGAAGCCGTCGTTAGGTCGGCAAGTTTGAGCGGGATCGCCACCTCAAAAGGCACAAGCCCTGCATCAACTGTCTTTTTGGCAAGCGCTTGCGGCAGCGCAGGAACAGGCATGCCCACAGGCTCTGCGCCCAAAGCCTCAAGCATCCACGCGCCCGTCCGCGAAGGGCTTCTAATCTTGAGGCCCTCAAAATCTTGCAGCTCTGTTACATTACCCGATGCAAGATGAAGCGCGTTTCCGGCGTGTACGTGCACAAGAAGCGGATGGATGTCATCAAAGTCAGCAGCCAGATCAGGCATCATGTCTTGAATAGCGCGGTTAGTCGCCAAAGCATCGCCGCCATGTACGTTGGGCAGTTCAAAAACCTCTACGCGAGGAAAGACACCAGGGGTGTATCCGGGCAGCGTCCACACGACATCTGCAACACCATCGCGAACTTGACCGTAAAGCTCTGACGGCTTGCCACCCAATGACATGGACGGAAATACTTCGAACGCCATCCGCCCACCTGATGCCTCCTCGATGGCAGCAACCCATGGCTCGATCAAACGGGTCTGCGTGATGGCTTTAGGGCTTAAGAAATGGTGCACCGAAAAGGTAAATTCCTGCGCAACAGCCGCTGAGGACATGCATATCCCTAAAGCCACCCCAACAATTTTGACACGTAGTGATTTGAACGAGAACATGCGGTTTTCCTTACTTTTGCGCGGCACCCACGGCTTTTCGCCGTGAGCACACATAGAACCTTAAGGAGAAGCATAGCGCACCACCCCCAAAGAAACATCCGCAAAAACGGCATTATAGCCGCGCAATCAGAAGTCAGAACCTCAAAGAGACGCATAAAAGCACCCCGCGCAATGGCGGAGTGCCAAGAAGCTAGGCTTTGCGTGCACCGAACAATGTGCGCGCCTCAAAGCCCTTCAACTGTGTCCGCGCAGACATGAACGCACCTGCACCTGTCACTTCCAATTCAGGTAAAAGCATATCGAGTTCTGCGCGCTGCTCACTTGGCATGCCATTCATCGAATAATCACCCGGCTGGAAGCTTTCCGACCATACACCATCTGCCAGAACAACCTCGTGGCGCTCAAACATAAAGTGCACATAGGTCAGGCTGGACGTGGCCATTTGCGCCACACCGTCAATGGCAGTCATGTGCTTGGCCGCAACAAGTGCCTCACTCTCGTGCAAGTACATTTGCAGCTTGGGATCCGTCACCAGCATCCGGTGGTTAGGCGACACCATCATGTCACGTTCAGGCACCCCTTCACCAAGCGAATTTGCCTTGATCAAGATCGGTTGGATCTTCGGGCTTGCCGCCAGCTCTTGTGCCGTCAAAGCCCGTTGACCGGTCCATGCGATTGGCTGGAAACCATTGTCCCGCGTAAGGATCAGATCATCTTGGGTCAGTGTTTCAACCGGTTTCTGACCCTGAGCTGTGGCAACCAGAGTACCGGGCGTAAAGCACATAATGTTCTCAATCTCTGAGAATGTGATTGTGCCCGTGACAGAACCGCCAGGTGCGTCAAGCAACTGAATGACACCACTTTCGCTTTCGCCAGTAGCAGGATCAAATGTAGGATCAGCCGCATCATAAAGGACGTTAAACGGCGTATCAGGACCAACTTCGATGGTATCGTCGTCCGTGCCGCCTTCGCCGCCGGTAATGACATCACCACTTGAAAGCCCCGAGAACGTATCCGCGTCGTCGCCGCCCGATAGCGTGTCTGCACCACCACCACCGATCAGCGTATCATCGCCGCCACCAGCTTCGGCATTAACACCGCCAGACGTCACCGCAGATGCGTCGATCACATCGTCTTGGTCCGTGGTGATGATGTTTTCGATTTCGAAGAACGTGGCAACATCGCCAGTGGTATCATCCGTAACAGTGCCAGCTTCACTAGCACTGAAATCAACATTTACGCCGCTTGTGGTCAGGCCAGATGCATCGAGAGCATCCCCGTTGGTTTGATTGAAACCCCCGGCAGTGATAGTGTCGTTGCCAAAGCTATCGCTAAGCAAAATCAGATCGTCGCCAAGGCCAGTCTCGATCAGATCAGCGCCAGCGCCGCCATCGATAACGTCTGCACCACTACCAGTCTCGATAGAGTCATCACCTGAGCCGCCTGTAATTGTTGTATCCGCGAACATCGATATTAGGCCCTGATCCGCCTCACTCGCCGATGCATCGATTGTGACGTCACCTACGGTTTGCGCATTAATGACTTCGATTTCACTGAATGTCGCAGCATTATCACCGTTAGAAGTTGTGAATGTGCCCTGTTCATCACCATCAAAGATAAATGTGACGCCCTTGCCCGTATTAGAAAAATTTGACAGGCCCAAAGTGTCTCCGGCGATCTCACCCGCGACTGCACTCGGAATTTCAGCACCTTCCCCACCGACAATTGTGTGACTCCCGATTGCACCGTAGGAATCCGCATCTACAATGAAAAATCGGTCATTTCCGTCACCACCATCAAGTACATCGCTCCCTCCGGATGTAGCGAAAAGATCATTACCAGCTTCGCCAAAATACGTGTCGCTTCGCGCATCACCACTAACAGTCGTGTTCCGATCAGAGCCATCACCACCAAAGAATGTGTAACTGCCGCCTAAAGTATTTGAACCGACAACATCGTTCCCATCTCCACCAAAGTAAGTGTCATCGCCACCTTGGTGAACAAAACGATCATTACCAGCCTCACCAAAAGCAGTATCGTTGCCCTGCCCTGCGAAAATAGTGTCATCACCAGCACCCGCTTCGATGATGTCGTCATTAGAGCCAACATTTCCGACCACAGCGTCGTTGTTGTCGACAAGATCCCCGTCTGGATCACCAGTATATGTCGCAAATACATTGCTACCAAAGGTTAACGGCCCAGCAACAATCACATCATCGCCATCCGTACCGCTCACCGTACCATCGGGAACCGGTGGGATCCCGATAGCGATAAGCTCATCGACATCATCGACCAAGTCAGGTGTGACGCCAGTAAGGGTTACGCTTTCGCCGTTCGGGAAAGTGAGGATTGCATCGCCAGTACCGTCACCGTTGGTGTCGGTTACGACCACGTCATCTGTCGTGACCGGATCGCCGTCAGCATTGGTCAATCCAGTTACATCAAATGTATCATTTGACGTCAGAGAGCCATCAGGATTAACCGTCGGGGTCTCGAAGCCGGACAAGACGTCATCGCCGAAATCATCCGTCAGAACGACAACATCATTATCCTCATCTGCGGCACCAAGCTCGATCATGTCATCTCCGTCACCGCCGGTGATCGTGTCAGCACCATCTCCTGCATCAACATTGATACCCACAGTGGCCGCAAATGCGTCAATGATATCGTCTTGGTCCGTGGTGGTGATGTTTTCAATGTTAACAAACGTAGCGACATCGCCAGTTGTGTTATCAGTGAGCGTACCGTCTTCATCAGCAGTCAGGTTGACGGTGACGCCGCCCGCGGTGATGCCAGACGCATCAAGCGTATCACCCGCCGTTTCAGCAACTTCACCACCGTCGATCGTGTCATCACCAAAATCATCTGTCAGTTGAATGACCGTATCAAGAGCAAAGCCATCGATAACATCATCACCCTGACCACCATCGACAGTCGTCTCGCCAATGGTACGGATTGTATCGTTCCCTGAGCCGCCCGTAACCGTAGCACCGACCAAAGCGCTCACTTCAAGGTTCTGATCGACGTCACTTTGTGAGGCGTCAATCACCACATTAGAGCCGCTCACAGCGATACCTTCGATCTCGGCAAAGTCGGTGGTTGATGTGCCCACTGTCGAGGAAATTTGACCGGACTCGTCACCATCAAAAATGACACTTAGGGTTTCTCCTGCGCCACCATCTGTGACCGACATGGTATCCCCATCGGTTTCGCCGTCAGCCCCACCATCGATTACATCTGTATCACCGTCGGCTAGAATTCCTCCAACGTTTAGATTGAATTGATCATCGCCATCACCGCCGAAGAACGCATCATCACCGGCACCGCCTCGGAATGTATCATCTCCCGCGCCGCCAGACGCGGTGTCATCACCGACGCCCGCATCAATAACGTCATTGCCCTCGCCACCGAAGATGGTGTCTGACCCTTCGCCAGAGCGAACAGTATCATCACCAGCGCCCGCATCGATGATATCATCATTCGAGCCTACGTTGCCGAGAACTGCGTCGTTGCTATCAACCTGGTCGCCTTCGGGATCACCGGTGTAATCAGCGTCGATCAGATCATCACCACTGGTGCCCGAAACCGTGCCATCAGGGGCTGGCGTAAAGAGAACCGTTTCAATGTTGGTGAATGTCAGTGTTCCCGTAACAACGCCGCCGGTTGCGACGAAAGTGACGGTGCCAGCCTCAGGATTATTAGGGTCATAAGTGACAATCGCCGGACCTGCGCCGCGCACATCAAGGGTGTCATTGTCGTCGCCAGCCTCGCCGCCATCGACCACATCACCAGGCCCCGCGATGATTGTGTCGCGGTCCGCGCCACCCTCAAGTGTGTCATTGCCAGCGCCACCAACGAGGGTGTCATCACCCGCATCCCCCGACAGCACATCATCGCCGTCGCCACCGTCGATATTATCATCACCCTCACCACCAGAAACGCTGTCATCACCAGCACCCGCATCAACTGTGTCGTCGCCGCCCAGCGCAGAAATCACGTCATCGTTCGGGGAGGCATTTGGATCAATCGCGTCTTGTCCGTCGACGATATCACCTTCGGGATCATCAGCGTAATCCGTATCAATTACGTCATCGCCAGCGGTACCTGTCACCGTGCCATCAAGCGCCGGCGCAGCTGTTGACCAAATCCGCACGTCATCAATGGCACCGTCAAAGTACTCGCCCAAGTTATCAGCAGCGTTGTCACCAGAATAAATCTGGCTCGCCCCGATTGTCCAAGGCTCGTTAAAGTTTGGCCCCATATCAAGGGTCAGTGCGTCCGTGATATCTTCACTGTATTCTGTGTTGTCGGTTAGGTTCTGAACGATCAAACGACCATCTTCGCCTTGGTCGTCCCACTGATAAAACACCCGAACGTCGTCACCGGTGGCAAAGAAGCCCGAACCCGTTTCGTAGAAAAAGTTCTGGCTATCCGTCTGGTGGCGCACAACAAGGTTGCCGCTTGAGGTGACGTTGATCGTCAGATGCCCACCGTCATCAAAATTGCCACTGTCACGTGAAATCAGCGTATCTGGCGATTGGCCAACATGGGCCGCCTGATTGAACGTCAGTGAGACAGCACCCTGACCAATCTGAAAATTCTCATCAGCCGCAATCAAGACAGCGTCATTAGTGCCATCAAGGTCAAGCGCGCCATCAAGTGTATTGGCGCTGCCAAGGTTCGTCCCTGTTTGTGCAACCCCGTCAAAATCAGTGGCGGTGTCAGTATATGTACGGCTTGCGATCGGATCTGAGAGATTGTTCTCCGTGAATAGATACTCTGCGATGATATCTGCATCCACGAGCGTCGTGATAGGATCAATGAGTTCCACTTCAGGCTCGGGCGGATTGGCCACATCATAAATAGCGACATAATCGATGGTGCCCGCAAAGAACTGATCTGTTACACCGTCGGAAGCTTCGCCCGCCGCAATAGTGAAGCTTTCGTCGTCATTATCGCCAATCGCCATCGTCAGGTTTTCTGTAGCGTCGGTCAGCTGCACTTCAGTGCCGTCTGTCAGATTTTCAACTTCAAAAATGACGCCTGTGGCTGCATCCCAAGAATACGTAACGCGCACGTCATCACCGGGTGCGAAAAAACCGGCAGCAGTTTTCAAGCTGATCTTTGCAGCGCTGTCTTCGTGGTCAACCGCAACACGACCATCTTCGGTCACACTAATTTCAAAGAAGCCTTCGGTCGCGCGGTCGTCATACTCGCCGCGATTTACGATTGTGTCTGGAGATGTGCCGATGTGCGTCGACTGGTTGAACTGCGCAACGATTGTGCCTGCGCTGAGATCGAAGGCATTATCTGACGATCCAGCCGTGTCGACCGTGAATGCGTCCCCGTCGCCGTCCGTAACCAAGGCCCCATTTGCGACCGTAGCGTTGGCGTCAAAATCACCTGCCTGCGCAATACCGTCAGAAAGTCCCGTGTCCGCTGCGGGGTCATTGCTATTGAACTCCCAAAGCCCAATAAGATTCTCGACAGCGGTTAAAAAAGAACGGGCCATGTGACACTCCAAACTCGTAACTGGACCTGTCAAAACGCAGACAGATCGAAAAACGCCCCAAAACGCACACTGGGGCAGTGTTATTCATACATTCTGTATTTACCAATAGAAGGGAAAAACGGTCAAAGAGTGCCGATTGTGTGTTGCCGTTACGTAATTGACGCGTTCAGCCACCAACTGTTGCGAGCGCGGAAACAGTTGGAGCGCATTACCGCCAGAATACTGCGCAATACGGACGCTTTCCGCCGCACTACTTAAAATTTGATTCGTATTGTCAAAAGTCCCAAAGCGAACCTTTTCACTTTGGGACAAAAGACAGTGTTTACGCAGGAAGCGAGCCGTCCAGAACATATCGAAGAATTTCGACAATCTGATCTGGTGTTTCCGTGACAGCAAGTGCCGCTGCATCCACTTCTTTGAGTGCGTGTTGGTGATCAGCGCCGTGCATGACGATCAAGGACTTGCCCAAAGCGGCGGCATAGCCCGCATCGAAAGCGGCGTTCCACTGTTTGTACTTTTCGCCAAAACGCACCACGACAATATCCGCATCTGCAATACCTTTGCGCGTTCGGATCGCGTTGAGTTTTGCCCCTTTGTTGTCGTGCCAAAACTTGTTGGGCTCATCGCCCATAATCGCAACACCGCAATCATCACTTGCCGCATGATCAGTAACAGGCGCAGAAAACTCAACGTCTAGGCCGCTGGCACCTGCGATGATCTGATCGCGCCAGTCTGTGTGAATTTCGCCCGATAGATAAACTTTCAGCATTATGATCTCCTTGTTCTGTGCTACATCCCCACACACAAGCTTATCCGCTGGCATGGGTACTTACGGCGACAGCTAATGCATGAGGGCCTGAGTGCAAGACCGCCTAAGAAATGGATATTCGTAGAACGGCAGCACCGGCGATAATCACCCCCGCCGAGATTATTTTCACGCGGGTCACACTTTCTTTCAAAACAATAGTGCCGATCAAAAGTGCAAACACAATGGATGTCTCACGCAGCGCGGTCACCAATGCAATCGGTGCTTGGGTGAACGCCCAAATGACGAGACCATAAGCAAGAAAGGACGCAGTGCCACCGCCAAGCCCCATAACCATTGCACTCCGATCCGAGCGCAAAACGGCAAAGGTTTTTGGACGGACAAAGGCAGTCCAACACGTAAACAGCACCGCATTTCCAAGCGCGGCCCAACTCCAAAACCCAAGCGGTGAACCAGCGACCCGCGCGCCGATACCGTCCACCAAGGAATATGCTGCAATGAAGCCACCGGTTCCAAGCGACAAAACAACACCGCGCAAATCCCGCGTGCCATCAATACGCTTAGCAAAGGCTAAAAACACCACCCCAGACGTGATGAGTAAAACGCCTGACACCTCGAACACTGTGAATGAAAGCCCCAATACTGCGACCGACACAACCGTCACAATTAACGGCGCACTGCCCCGCGCAATTGGATACACCAACGTCAGATCAGCAAGGCGATAAGCTGTGATTAGAAACTGCTGATACCCTAAATGCAGAAAGATACCGCCAATCATCCATGGCAGCGCTTCGGTATTGAACGGGGGTGCCAGCAAAATCATAACAATGCAGATTGGAACGTGCCCCAAAACAACGCCAAGCATTGCAGTGTGTTTGTCCGCACTACCCTTGATCAACGAGTTCCACGCCGCATGCAGACAAGCCGCGAAGACCACCGCGAGAAAAACTGAGGTCGTCATTTAAGGTATTCCAATGCGATAGCTGCGTGGCACCAGCCTATCTAAGCGCTGTGGTGTAAGGCAAACGATATATGCCTTTTCAAGCCGGTTTGGCTAACCCCGAGTTGGCTGCGGGCTTACCAAAAGTAGCAGGCCGAATACACACATCGTCCCGCCAGACACGCGCTGAAAACTGGGCAGTTTGTTTTGAGCAAAGGAGGCCGCGAACCGTCCCAAGGCCGCATAGGTAAAGATCGCCACAGCCTCAAGCATGATAAACGCGCCCCCAAGCACCAAGTAGCTCAGCCAATACGCGTCCATCGAAACGAACTGCGGAAAGAATGCTGCAAAAATTAAGATGGCTTTGGGATTGCTGCTTGCGACCAAGCCTTCAGTTTTGAAAGCCTCTTTGAGACTAATTTCAGTAGCTGAAAGACCGGCTGCATCAACCTTATTCGAACTACGCCAAAGGGATATTCCCAACCAAATCAGATAGATCGCACCAATCACCTTAACAACATTAAACACCACAGCAGACGTGGTTAAAATAACACCCAAGCCCAAAGCGCTAATGGCTATCATCGGTACAAAAACAAATAGGCGCCCGAAGGCAGCTTTTTGAGCGAAGACAATTCCAGACTTCGCTCCGTGGGTCATAGAGAGCAGATTGTTAGGCCCAAATGCCAAATTCAACGCCAAACACGCAGGGATAAAAATAAGCCAATCAATCATTTTCGGTGCCAATGTTTTTTAGTGTTCTGACAGTTTTCATAACGCTCGATATTTTGTGCGCAATAGTGGTGATCTTGCAGAAACTGACGGCCCACCGCGCCCATAAAACCCGGAATGGCGAACACAACACGTAGGGATCAGTTGGTAGCGATGGCACTTAAGGTCAGCATGTGCTGATGAAATCGCACACCTTGATGACGATCAGCTCGCGGCTCAAAAGCACCTACGCGCTTACTTAGTTGCGGAAAGCCGTTGGCCGGACCGAAGAACTTTCAAAAATTTACTCAGAAAGTACTTTGAATGGGGGCGTAGCCATATGTATGTATGGCGCAGACCAACACGCCGTTCGGGTTGATCTGGTATTGTTAAACCGAGTTTTGTTTTTATTTTGATGGCGCTTCCAAACTTGATCTTCCCTCCGCTGCACAAGCTCATTCAGGAGCGGCTTCAAAACCAACTCCGGATACCTATCGGCTATCACCTTGTAATGCCGGCGGGTAATCTGTGCAGACTATTTGGTAGCGCCGGAGGCCAGTATGGACGCTAACCAAGACACACCACAGCGTTCTCAAAAACTTATTGTCGGGCTGTGCACACATAATCGGCCAAAGGAACTCACTGAATGTTTGGCATCCATCGCCCGTCTGCACATACCAGAAGGCTTTAAATTGCACTGCGTTGTGGTGGAGAACGGGCCCACTGCAGAAATCGCTCACGTGACTAAGGCTGCAAATCTACCGTTCAGAATAACCCATAAGCTTGAAAGTCGAATGGGCGTGGTCCATGCGCGCAACCGGCTTTTTGATATTGCGGAACACGAAAACGCCGACTGGCTCGCAATGGTCGATGATGATGAGACCGTCGATGAAAATTGGCTGACTGAATTCGTCTCGGCCATGCACAGCCTTCCCGATGTACGCTTTTTCTGCGGACCCTACGTTATTCTGCCGTCGAACAGCCTCTCTGCTTGGCGGCAGCCACCTGGTACAGACAAACGCCCTTTGGGTAGTCCTACACCTTTTGCGAAAACTGGTAATTTTCTCATTCACAAACGTCTATTCGACACTTCTTTAGGCGGGTTCCGTTTTGATACCATTTTCAACCATAGCGGCGGCGAGGACTACGACATTTCACGTCGCATCATCGCATCTGGTGAAAAGCTGATATTCGTTCCGACAGCAAAAATTTACGAGCCAATTGCAGATGAGCGGTCAGGTTTTTGGTATGGCCTAAAGCGTGTGTGGCGGGACCAGCATGTTGTGCAAAAGCACCTCTACCTAAGACTTTCGTTTTCTCAGGCGATCAGTAAAGACATAGCCGAGCTGCTACAAATTATAGTACAGATAGCGTTCAAGCCAGTGTATTTGACGCGCAACATTATGTTCTGCAGGCTGAATTCTGCGCGTTACACTCTTTAGGACTTTTTCACTCTCATTGCTCGAATGTGGGCGATCATTGGATACCCGCTGAGCGGCGAGATCAAGGCTTACGGGAAGCCCTCAAAAAACTCATAGTTTGCGCCAAAGCCGTTGCATTTCAGTTCGCGTTCGCCTGCGGTTCTAACCGGTAGCGACTATCTTGCGGCAAACTCACGCCCTCAGTACAGCCACCTGTAAATCCTTCATAAAGCTCGAGCGTCCTATCTCAGCCAAACTAACGGCTTCAGGTTTGCATCCATATAAGTCGCATATATGCTGCAGCAGGTCCCTGCATCCCAATCAAAAGGCGCATTATTTTGCTCACTGACTATTCGCTTCGCTTTGATCATATCGCAGTATCAGCCCGCACCCTTGAAGAAGGTGCAGCACATGTACGCGAATGTCTTGGAATAGAGATGCCCTCAGGGGGCCAACACGCGGCAATGGGCACACACAATTTACTGATGTCACTTGGACCGGACACGTTTCTAGAAGTTATCGCCACAGATCCCAGTGCAAGCCCGATCCAGCGCGCCCGCTGGTTTAATCTTGATAATTTCTCTGGGCCCGCCCGATTAGGCACATGGATCATCAACTCGAACCACTTGATGCAAAGCTGTGCCGACCTCCCTGTTGAACTAGGTCCAGCGACAAAGATTACTCGGGACGCGCTATCATGGCAGATGGCTGTGCGCGATGATGGCTCCATGCCATTTGACGGTGCGTTCCCGATGCTTATGCAATGGCCCGATGGTCCACACCCTGCAGCGCGAATGACTGATCTTGGCTGTCGACTGGAACAGATGACTGTCGTGCATCCTAAAGCCACAGAAATTCAGCAGATGTTGCAAGGTCAGTTAGACATGGCCGGCATTAACTTTGAAACGGGTGATACAATGTCAATCAAAGCTGAAATTAAAACGCCCAACGGGATCAAGGTCCTTACGTAAACGCAAGTGGTGACAAAAGCTTTAGAGGTTCGCTGATCTCGCCCCTCATAAGGTTTGGCGGCTAAAGGCAGTAAAACCGCGCCTCCAATCTCTTCGGCTGCGAATTTGGCCATCATAAGACGTAAACAACGCATATTGATAAGTTCTAGCATACCAAAAACCGCCCAAAGAACAGAATAGGACCAGGATTCTCTGCGCCGCCACAGGTTCTTTTGCGACAAATCGAACAATTCACACCTGAATTATTACAAACCCTTCCACCGCGCTGAAACATATCGCGGTGGTGTAACATTTCTTGTGAGCGCCGTTTTCATAGGCATAACGCCCGCAGGGTCTGCGCACACAAGAGGCGATCACGGTAGCGTGATGTTCGTTTCCGCACAGATCACCTGCTCGTGACAGGCCTATCATAACCCCAAAACAACCCTCATATACAACTCATCCGAGACAGGCACTGACGCCTCACTCGACACTCACAGGGCAATATAGCCCAAACAAACCAACGCCTTAGACAAGGCACCGAAAGGAATTATTAGGAAACTCGCAACTGTATTCACAGCTATCGCAATCGCCGCTTCCGCAACTGCAGCAGCTGCTGACCAACTCGCCAAATCCGCAGGCGTCAGCGCCGGTGTTTACGCAGACACAACATTGGTTAACATCATTAACGCCCGCCAAAACCAAGACGTGGCACAGCTGAACTTCTTCTTGGGCCAAACTCTCGATAGCGCCCGTGTCTCAAGCCGCGGCACATCGATTGATTTCGCATCGCTGATCGAAAATGCAGAGCAGGACAACGACACAGCACAAGTCGCATCGCTGAAATCACTCGAAAACGGTGACAACGCGCAGGGCGGCGTGGACTACGCGTTCTTGATCGAAAATGCAGAGCAAGACAACGACACAGCGCGCGTCGCATCACTGAAGTCACTCGCTAACTTCTAAGCCCCGCGCAACCTCTAGGATACCTCCCGGTCCCCAAGAAGGGCGTCTCGCGAAAGCGGGGCGCTCTTTTTTGGTGAGGGGGGGGGTGATGGAGCTAACGCTCGTTAAAGTGGTCATAGATTGTTTGCGCCATCGCCTCGGATATTCCGTCGACCGATTTCAAATCCGCAAGCGCGGCACGGCCAACAGCCTTGGCCGAGCCAAAATGCATCAACAATGCCTTTTTGCGCCGCGCACCAACGCCCGGCACATCATCCAGAGGTGTCCCGCCGATCGCTTTTGATCGCTTTGCCCGGTGGGTACCGATGGCAAAACGGTGCGCCTCATCACGCATACGTTGAACAAAATAAAGCACAGGATCGTTGTGGCGCAGCGCCATTACCTGTTTACCCGTGCGGTGGAATTCTTCTTTGCCCGCGTCCCGATCAAGACCCTTGGCAACACCTATCATCGGGATATCACCAACACCCATTTCTTCCATAATTTCGCGTACGGCACTGACTTGCCCCGCCCCACCATCGATTAAAAGAAGATCAGGCCAGTCGCCTTTACTCTTGTCAGGATCCTCTTTCAGCAACCGCTTAAAGCGGCGGCGAAGAACCTCTTTCATCATGCCAAAGTCATCGCCGGGGGTCAGATCATCACCGCGTATGTTAAACTTGCGGTAACTGTTCTTCATGAACCCTTCAGGTCCCGCAACGATCATACCACCTACCGCATGTGCGCCCTGAATGTGAGAGTTGTCGTAGACCTCAATGCGTTGCGGCTGCTTGGGCAACTCGAATGCCTCAGCCAACCCTTTCAACAACTTCAGTTGGCTGGCACTTTCCGCCATTTTCCGCGCAAGGCTTTCACGAGCATTGCGTGCAGCTCCAGCCAAAAGTTCCATCTTCTCGCCGCGTTGCGGAACAATGATCTCGACACGGCGTTCTGCCTTTTGGCTAAGCGCCTCAACCACAAGGTCTTCACTCTCTACGGCGTGAGACAGGATCACTTGCTTCGGCGGTTGTTTATCGGCGTAGAATTGCCCGACGAAAGCCTCCATCACTTCCGTGTGCGAAACATCTGCAGCAAGACGCGGATAGTAGTCGCGATTGCCCCAGTTCTGATTGGCCCTGATGAAGAACACTTGAACACAAGCCTGTCCGCCTTCCATGTGCAGCGCGATCACATCTGCCTCTGACACGCCGCGCGGATTAATCCCTTGGGAGGTCTGTACTTGCGTCATGGCCCGCAACCGATCGCGCAGTGCTGCGGCGCGTTCAAACTCCATAGCCTCTGCCGCATCTGCCATATCTTTGGCCAGCTTTTCTTGAAGACCCGTCGTTTTACCCGACAAGAAACGCTCTGCGTCTTTGACGCTGGCGGCGTAATCCTGCTCTGAGATTTTGCCAACGCATGGCGCACTGCATCGCTTGATCTGGTAGTTCAAACACGGCCGAGTACGCCCCTCGAATTGACTGTCAGAACAATCACGCAGCAAAAACACACGCTGTAACTGATTCAATGTTCTGTTGACCGCCCCAGCACTCGCAAATGGCCCATAATAGGCACCCTTAGTTTTCTTAGCGCCGCGATGTTTGCAAATTTGCGGAAACTCATGATCTTTACTCACCAGAATATTTGGAAAGCTTTTGTCATCACGCAGCAGCACATTGTACTTAGGCTTAAGCTGTTTGATCAGATTTTGTTCGAGAAGCAGCGCCTCTGTTTCTGTCTGAGTAGTCAGAAACATCATCGAGCGCGTTTCAGAAATCATACGCGCAATACGTCCAGAATGCCCTGAGGGCCGCGCATAATTGCTCACACGATTTTTAAGATGGCGGGCCTTACCCACGTAAAGCACCCGATTTTGCTCATCAAGCATCCTGTACACACCGGGCGAGCCATCAAGCGTGCGCAGATAATCGTGGATCAATTCATGTCCAATGAGGGGGGCTGCGTCGGTCATAAGTCAGGGTCTGCGATTCTGTATGTGGCTGCAATTGTGAATGGCTGTGCGCAAGAGAGAATAGATCCACGGATGCTGTGGATAAGTCGGTGAGTAAGATATTAGATTATGCGATTTCACCAATGTTTTTAGACATTTCCTTGATTTGCACAAAAATTAAGCACGAATGTAACTTATTGAAATAGCTCGATATTTAATTTCAAAATGGCAAATTATTGATTTTGTTAAAGTTTTTGTAACGGTTTGATAAAGTCCGCTGTGACCGGTGCACAACTTAAAAGAGAACTTGATCACTCGATCCCTTGGACATCCGGTGTTTGCCACCCCAAGTGCTGTGCACCGTCCACGCAAATAAGCTGTCCCGAGACAGCTGGCGCATCCAAAAAGTAACCCAGTGCGGCAGTTATATCAGACGTGTTAGCGCCGCGCCCAAGGACCGTATTTTTACGCTGACCGGCAAAATGCGCATCAGACTGCCTCGCTCCCTGAAGGGTAGGACCTGGCCCAATTGCGTTTACGCGCACATCTGGCGCAAGGCCCTGCGCAGCGGTCTGGGTGAGCGCCCAAAGTCCCATCTTCGCAATCGTGTAGCTTGAGAATTCTGGTGTCAGTTTACGAACACGCTGATCAATCATGTTCACAATCAAACTTTGAGCGATTGGCTCACCGTTGCTGTCCAACTGGCCTTTGGGCGCATGAGCCGCAACGGCTTGGCTTAGAACATATGGCGCGCGCAAATTACTCTCGATATGGCGATCCCAACTACTACGCGTCGCGGTTTGCAATGTATCGTATTCAAAAATAGACGCGTTGTTAACTAGGCACGTAATTGGCCCGCCCAGTGCAGACATCGCATTTGGAATAAGCGCTTGGGTATCGTTCTCGCTCAACAAATCAGCCTGCAGAGCAACCGCCTTACCCCCCATGCCTTCGATGATTCCAACGACGTCGCGTGCGTCTTGTGCAGACGAGGCGTAGTGCACAGCAACGCTGTATCCACGCTCTGCAAGATAGATTGCCATTGCGCGGCCCAGCCGTTTACCCGCGCCCGTGACCAATGCGTTCTTCATAAAATTCGTCCTTCCAGTGGGCGGTTAAACCAGCAACATCACCAGATAAGATACATAAAGCGCCGTCAGGATCGCGCCAGTGCCACGCATCATATTCCATTTGAAAAATACAAATGGGACCAAGACCAGCGACGCCGCCGCCATCACCCACAGATCAAACTTCAACACACCTTGATCGACCTCGATGGGACCGATGAAACTTGCGATGCCGATGATCGCCAACAAGTTAAACATGTTAGAGCCGATGACATTGCCAATCGCCACATCCGCTTGTTTGCGATACGCCGCAGCAACTGTGGTAGCCAGCTCAGGCAATGAGGTTCCTATGGCGATCAAGGTCAGGCCAATCACCGTTTCTGACACGCCAAAGCTGCGTGCGATGATAACCGAATTCTCAACCAAAAGGCTCGCGCCTAGAGGAAGCCCTATCAAACCGAAAAGCAAAAATGCGCTAATCTTCCACCATGCCATGTCGGGGTCTGCGCCCTCAGGCTCGTCCTCATCGACAATCTGCCCTGCAGCACGCGCACGTTTTGCATCAAAAAATTGATCCGCCAATATGGCAAAAAGAGCTGCCAGAAAGACCAAACCGTGCACCCATGTGATGGGACCAAAGAAGGCGCCAGCTATGAAAAGCGCGGTCGCCAAGATCATATAGACAAAGCTTTTGCGCGTGTCACAGCCCGCCGTATGCAGCCCCGCCAACAACGCAGGCACGCCCAAGACAAGCAACACATTGGCGGTGTTTGAGCCAACCACATTACCCATCGCGATACCGGGTGCTCCATCGATAATTGCCTCAACCGCAATCAACAATTCAGGAGCGGACGTACCAAAAGCAACAATCGTCAAGCTTACGATCAATGCAGGAATCCCAAGACGCAGCGCAAAGTTAACCGCGCCTTTCACCAGCGCATCACCCGCGATCAGCAGTAAGACCAAACCAGCAGCCGTGAGTAAAAGTGCCGTGGTCATTTACGTTTCGCTCCGCATGCACATGGGCCTTTGCCAATTCTGAATCGGCCGCAACTTTGGCACTTGGCGTTCGCTAGCGCTTGCTGACCGGGGTAACGCAGTTTGCCGAACATCGCCAAAACCACCATCGCGATCAGAAAGAGAGAGACGATTTTCATCAGCATGGCGCGCGCACTATAGGCCAAAGCGCGCAAATTGTGCCCGCTCTTCAATCTGATGCGCTAAACCGCCAACTGCAGACGCGCCAATCCGTGACAAAAGTGATTTACGCTGGCCATAAACGCGGAACTTCACTTTTTTGCCAAAGCGATCTTTCAGGGTCGGCACCAGATGCCCGACACCGTCCGCGAGACCGACGTCAACTGCACCTTGGCCAACCCAAATCTCACCAGTGAACAAATCACGCTCAACCAATTTATTGGCACGGCGGCTTCTAATTTGCTGTTTGAACGTCTCATGAAGCTGCTCAAGAATAACGTTAAGGCGGGCTACGTCTCCGGGGTTTTCAGGCTTGAACGGATCGTTCATCGATTTTGAGGTGCCAGCAGTGTAGACACGGCGCTCAATGCCGTAGCGCGCGATCAACTCACTCATACCAAAGCCCGCACTAATCACTCCGATTGAGCCTACCACCGATGTGGCATCAACAAAAATCTCGTCCGCAGCGGAGGCCAGCCAATAGCCACCGGACGCTGCAACATCTTCAACAAACGCAAAAACAGGGATCTCTTTTTCATCCGCAAGTCGACGAATGCGCGCCGCAATCAATGATGATTGCGCAGGGCTACCACCGGGTGAGTTAATCACAAGCGCAACCGCTTTTGGCTTCCCCTTGGCGAATGCTTTTTCAATCATGGCTGCCGCGCCTGCATCATTCAGGCCGCGACCACCACTTGCAATCATGCCGTTCAACCGAACAACAGAGACAACAGGTGCGGATTTTCTGAATGGGATAAAGCGCTTCATGAGCGTGATGTAGAGTGCGCGAGCACCTGCTACAAGTGCCCGCCCCCAAATCAAACTGTTCGGTTTAGGAGCGCAAACGATACCCCGTTTTGAAAATCCACCACACAATGCCAAGGCAAATCGCCGTAAACGCGCAAATCGCAAAAAGACTAACACCGATACTAACGTCAGAGGTCCCAAAGAAAGACCAGCGAAAGCCCGAGACCAGATACACAACAGGGTTGAACAGCGTGATCGTCTGCCAGACAGGAGGAAGCATTGTGATCGAGTAAAAGGTTCCCCCAAGAAAGCCCAGAGGCGTCAAAACCAAAAGTGGGATCAGTTGTAGTTGCTCAAAATTGCTAGCCCAAATCCCAATAATAAAGCCCAGCAGACTAAACGAAAGACAGGTTAAAATCAGAAATGCAAACATCGCCAGCGGATGCGCAATTTGCAGGTCAACAAACAGGTATGACGTCGCCAGAATGATCACGCCGATAATGAGTGACTTCACCGTGGCTGCGCCAACGTAGCCGATAACGATCTCAAAGAAATTGATTGGCGCAGAAAGAAGCTCATAAATCGTACCGACAAATTTTGGCAAATATATACCAAAGCTGGCGTTGCTGGCGGATTGGGTCATCACCGTTAGCATGATCAAGCCCGGCACGATGAACGCGCCGTAACTAACACCGTCAACATCTGTAATGCGGCTTCCAATTGCTGTGCCGAACACCACAAAGTACAGGGCCGTAGAAATGACAGGGGCCAGCAAAGACTGTGCAGCCGTGCGAAAAAAGCGCGCCATCTCAAAAAAGAAAATCGCTTTGATGCCATAAATGTTCATGCCGCGTCTCCTGCGTTTGCCGTGCGTGCGTCTTGGTCTGCGACAAGCCCAACAAAGATTTCCTCAAGGCTGGATTGTTTGGTCTGGATATCGCGAAGCACAAACCCTGCCGCCTGCAAATCACCAAGCAGCGTTGTAATGCCTGTACGCTCTGCGTTGATGTCATAAGTGTAGATCAGTGCGGCAAGATCATCCGTCACACTAAGATTATAATGACCAAGCGCCTCCGGCAGCTTGTCTGATGCCAAAGGTTCAGCCAGATCAATCTGCATCTGCTTTTGACCCAATTGCTGCATCAACTCAGCCTTGTCTTGCACCAACAAGATTTGCCCACCGTTGATAACACCGATGCGGTCAGCAACCTCCTCGGCTTCTTCAATGTAATGGGTGGTCAAAATAATCGTCACACCGCTTGCCTTCAGGTCCTGCACCACCGCCCACATATCTTTGCGCAGCTCCACATCGACACCGGCGGTCGGCTCATCAAGAAACAAAACACGCGGCTCATGAGCGAGTGCTTTTGCAATCAACACACGGCGCTTCATGCCACCTGACAGTTCACCAATTTTGGCGTTTCGTTTGTCCCACAAGCTCAGCTGACAAAGGATTTTTTCGATGTGCGCCTCGTCCGCGGGCTTACCAAAAAGACCACGGGAGAACCGCACAGTCGCGATCACTTTTTCAAAATGCTCAAGATTAAGCTCTTGCGGCACAAGCCCGATCATCGCCCGCGTTTTGCGGTATTCCGCGTTGATATCAAAGCCACCAACAGAAACGGTCCCAGAGGTGGGGTTTGTAATCCCGCAAATAGAGGAAATAAGCGTCGTCTTCCCCGCGCCGTTTGGGCCCAAAAGCGCAATAATCTCGCCTTCGTTAATCGTAAGGTTCACGCCCTTAAGCGCCTCAAAGCCGCTTTTATATCTTTTTACCAGTCCGCTTACTTCAATAATCGCGCCCATTTTGGCCCCCATACATTTGCGCGCACCTTACCCGAACCACGGTTGGGTGTAAGTCGCATATTTGCACATAGCCGTTGCACCCGAATTGCCCTTGCCTACGCGTGACACAGCACTCACATTTAGCGCGATATGATAAATCCTTCTTCCAACCACGCTCCAGACGACGTGCTTGCTGCTTTGGCGCGCAAGCCGCACAACGCGGTTCTTGCCGTCATCAGCGAAACAACCGGCCCGTCTTATCGCAACGCTGGCGCAATGATGGCGTTTTGGGCAGATGGGGCTCGCATTGGTGCGCTAAGTTCAGGCTGCATCGAAGATGATCTCGCCTTGCATGCGGCAGAGGTTTTGGCGACGGGCACACCTAAGGCGGTACGGTATGGCATTGGCTCACCGTTTATGGACATGGCGTTGCCCTGCGGGGGCGGGGTGGAAATTATGCTGTTTCCGCAGCCCTCAACCAAGGCGATTGAACGCGCCATGGCCTTGCGCAATGCTAGGAAGGGCGTTCACCTAACTTTTGATCGTGTTTCTGGCGAAATTAGCGCTTTGACTGAAAAGCCAGAGCGATCGACAGAGATGTTGCTGGTGCACATTGCACCTGACGTTATGTTCCACATCATTGGTACGGGCCCCGAAACCATTGCCCTAGCGAACCTGTGTCATGCCCTGCATTACCCTGTCGCGGTAGCCTCACCAGAACTCGAACGTATCAAACCACACCTAAGCCCGCCCATCGACGCCACACACATGAAGCACGCGGAGCTGCCCCACCATTGGAAAGTGGATGCGCGCACGGCAGTTGTGCTCTTGTTTCATGAACACAGTTGGGAGCCCCCGATCCTTGCGCATGCACTGGATAGTGACGCGTTCTACATCGGTGCGCTTGGCAGCTTGCAGACGCACCAAAACCGGCTGAAGCACCTATCTGAACTTGGTGTCAGCGGTCAAGCTGCCGCGCGGCTACGCTCTCCCATCGGGCTTATTCCTTCTGTCCGCGACCCGCGCAGCTTGGCGATCTCTGTGCTGTCCGACATTATCTCCATTGCCTAAAGCGGCCAAATTCGCTCAACTCTTGTAAAGACCAGCAACAGCTGAGGTGTAATGAGATGAGCGTACGGCCCCTTGATATTGATCCACGTCATTGTCTGATTGATGGCAGATGGCAGGCCTGCGAAAGCGGCCGAACGCTTGAGTTGAAGAACCCTTCCGATGGCACCATACTGTATGAGATTGCCAGAGGCAGCGCTCAGGACATCGACGCGGCGGTAGATGCAGCAAACCGTGCGCTTGATGGGCCGTGGAGCACTCTCACCGCTTTTGAGCGCGGGCGCATACTCGCAAAAATCGGACAGCTTGTTCTTGAGAATGCGGATGAGTTGGCACGCCTTGAGGCCCTTGATGTGGGCAAACCTCTCACACAGGCCAAGGCAGACGTAACAGCACTCGCACGCTATATGGAGTTCTACGGCGGTGCCGCGGATAAGGTGCATGGCACGACAATCCCGTATCTTGACGGATACACGGTTTACACATTGCGCGAGCCACACGGGGTGACAGGGCACATCATTCCATGGAACTACCCGATGCAAATCATTGGCCGGTCCGTTGGGGCCGCGCTGGCCATGGGAAATGCGGCCGTTTTGAAACCCGCAGAGGAAGCATGCCTGACAGCGCTTGCCTTTGGCGAATTGGCCCGACGTGCAGGCCTACCGGACGGCGTGCTGAACGTCGTGCCCGGCTTGGGTGCAGAGGCAGGCGCCGCGCTGAGCGCGCACAAATCCGTCAACCACATAAGCTTCACCGGTTCAGTTAACGTCGGCAAATTGATCCAACACTCCGCCGCAGAAAACGTGGTGCCCGTAACGCTCGAGTTGGGCGGAAAATCACCGCAGTTGGTTTTTGAAGATGCAAATATCAAGGCGGCCCTGCCATTCTTGGTTAACGCAGGAATCCAAAACGCAGGCCAAACATGCTCTGCATCATCGCGCATATTGGTACAGCGCAGCCGCTATGACGAAGTGCTGGACGCAATGGCTAAGCGTTATGCCGCATTGAAAGCAGGTCCCGCACTTGAGGATCACGATGTCGGGCCGCTGGTGTCATCACGACAAAAAGAGATCGTCGAAAGCTTTATTGCCAAAGGTCATGATCTGGAATGTGCCGCGCGTGGCAAGATCATCGACAGCGCGCCAGAAGGTGGGGCCTATGTAGCACCTGCTTTATTCGCCAAGGTCCCGTCAGATCACAGCTTGGCCCAAGACGAAATCTTTGGACCCGTCCAAGTTGTCATCCCATTTGATGATGAAGACGAAGCCATCGCAATTGCCAACGGGACAGATTTCGGGCTGGTCGCATCCGTTTGGTCTGAGAACGGCGCCCGCCAAATGCGCTTGGCAAAAAGGCTCAGAGCAGGACAAGTGTTTTTGAATAATTACGGCGCAGGCGGAGGCGTTGAATTGCCTTTCGGCGGCACGGGCCTTTCGGGGCACGGGCGCGAAAAGGGCTTTGAGGCGCTTTATGGTTTTTCAACGTTGAAAACAGTCGCGGCCCGCCACGGCTAAACCTTCGCACGAACAGGATTTACTCTCATGAGACTTGCAGGAAAAACGGCCATAGTAACCGGCGGCGCATCAGGTTTTGGCGCAGGGATCGTGCGCAAATTTGTAGCAGAGGGCGCGCGCGTCATGATCGCCGATTTAAACACAGACTTGGCGCAGGAAACCGCAAAACAAGTAGGTGGTAACGTGGAGGTCATCCACTGCAACGTGGCCGATGACGCGAGCGTTCGGGCAATGGTCGAGGCGGCTCAAACAGCCTTTGGTCAGATCGATATTTTGATCAACAACGCGGGCACCACACACCTGCCCGCCCCGATGGAAGATGTCACCGAGGAAGACTTCGACAAAGTCTTTGCCGTGAATTGTAAGTCCGTTTACCTGACTGCGAAATACGTCGTCCCCTTGATGAAGGCCCAAGGATCGGGCGCGATCCTAAACGTGGCTTCAACCGCAGGCGTCTCACCCCGCCCCCGCCTGAATTGGTACAACGCCTCGAAGGGGTGGATGAACAACGCCACAAAAGGAATGGCCGTCGAACTGGCCCCAAGCGGCGTGCGGGTAAATGCAATCAACCCTGTGGCAGGCGAAACGCCACTGCTGAAAACTTTCATGGGCGAAGACACCCCCGAGGTCCGCGCCAAGTTTCTGTCCACCATTCCATTGGGACGCTTTTCAAGCCCCGAAGATATGGGAAACGCGGCGTGCTACTTATGCTCGGACGAGGCGAGTATGGTAACAGGCGTATGCATGGAGGTAGACGGCGGGCGGTGCATTTAGGCATACGTGTCGCCGTGGGGATTGTGCCAAAGGCTTGCACTAAGCCCACAGAATCGTCACGCGATTGTGCTCTCTCAAATGTTCATTTCAGTTATCTTTAGTCTGAAGAAGCCCAAGTTTGTCCATTCAAATACTGAATGATAGCATCATAGTGCCTAGAATATTGAGTTTCCAAGGGTCAGATAACCGAAAATATATCAAAAATCGGTCCTACCTGTGTAGCCCAGCCAAACGCATAAGATCTTCCCACCCAATTCATTACCAATGGGTGGGTATTGATTATGATCTCATCCCTCGAGGAAAAGCCAGCTTCGAGATAAACCCACACCCTTTCACTGACATCTGATTGCCAGCTGCCAGTAAATTTAAACTTAGATCTGCCTACAGATACGGGAGCTCCGGTTTATTCCCTACATCAAATTCTTTAGTAATAACTATAATTGATGAGTTGACTGTGTATCGCTATGTCTACCGCAATAGTGGTAAATATTGGTAACATAATGAACCGCGAAAAAAAATTAATGAAACTCCGACGGGCTCTGGAAGTTGCGGAACAAGAGTTTGGACTAGATCGACTAAATGAGATTGAAAAAAGATTGTATTATGCTGCAGTAGAGTGCTGCAATACAGATGGTCTCTTTTCGTCAGACCAAATTCGGAAATCCGAGTGGTGCAAAGATATCCCACACGCAAGCTACCACCGGCTATTAGTACGCTTGACTGACGCCGGAGTGTTCGGAAAACAAAGTGGTAGGCAGCGCAACCGCTACGCTCTCAATAAGTTAGACCCATCGCTTAGGTAGCACATTTGCCCCCAAAAGCACAACTGCAGCGCCCAAAACATCACCCAAAATGAACCGTAAGCTAAGGTAAATATCCATAACAGTTAGATCGCTTGCATGAACCATTGTCTTGGCCCCCTAAAACTGTGCCACTATTTGTTGACTAAGGGAGTGACAGAGAATGGCACGGAAACGGTATTCACATGAGGATGCACTGAAGTTATTGCGCGAGATTGATGTTCATTTGCATGATGGGTTGGATGTTGTGGGCGCGTGTCGCAAGGCGGGTATTTCGGACAAGACCTATTACTATTGGCGCAAGAAGTTCGGTGGTCTAGGGCGACCGCAGCTCTCAGAAATGAAAGCACTGAAGAAGAAAATCGTTGCGGACCTCCAACTGGACAAGCTGATCTTGAAAGAGAGCCTCGATTATTTAAAGCCGAAGGCCTGACGGTTGATGGGTTGCGTCAGGCCGTAATCCATACCCGCCAAAGACTTGATACGTCAGAACGGCGCACATGTGCGGTTCTCGGCGTCTCGCGTTCTAGCTTGCATTACAAAACGAAGGTTCAAGGTGATGACGCATTGCGCTTGGCCATGATCCGCCTTGCCAAGCAGTATGGTCGGTACGGATATCGAAAGATCGCTGAGTTGCTGCGGATCGAAGGTTGGCACGTCAATCACAAGAAAGTTGAGCGTTTATGGCGCGAAGAAGGGCTGAAGCTGCCAGAGCGGCATAAGAAACGAAGGCGGCTGTATCACAAAGACAGTTCGGTCATCCGTTTGCGCCCAATGCATCCCAATCATGTTTGGGCAATTGATTTTGTTCACGACAAGCTGAGTAACGGGCGCAGCTACAAGATGCTGACCGTCTTAGATGAGTTTACCCGCCAAGCTCTTTGCGTTGAGGTGCAAGACAAGATGAACTCAGATGATGTTTTGCGTGTCATACATCGTTTGCTGATGAAATACGGAAAGCCTGAATGCATTCGATCTGACAATGGCGGGGAGTTCGTAGCTGAACACCTTCAAAAATGGCTCAGAAAGGTTGGCGTCAAACCAATCCAAATCTACCCAGGCAGTCCTTGGGAAAACGGTTACAATGAACGGTTCAACGGTATTCTTCGCCAAGAAGTCCTAAACGCTGAATGGTTCCACAGCATCAAACAGGCTCAGGTCGCAATCAATATTTGGCTCAAAGAATACAATCACATCAGGCCCCATCATGCACTCGGAATGCGACCTCCCATGCCAGAAACCTTATTAGAGAAATCCAAAATTAGTGGCACTGAAATTGGGGGCTAGACACACTTCATCCATGTATAGCAAAATGTGTAGCAGTGTTACGCCGTATAAATGAATAGACACTGAGACATTCATCAGAGAGCCAAAGTTTTATCTGCGAACGTCAATATTACCCATAAGCCCAATACTTTTTGCACTGGGGCTAATAGGGTGAGTACTTGACCTGTCCTTACCTACGTTAATGATTTCAATGGAAATCGCGCGACTTTGGGATGATACGCGCGTTACGCGGATGACCCCTGATCCCAACCTGTCCGGGAATGGGATGGGTCGGATGGTCGCCGCGCGTTTTGGTTTCGGGCAGTTGTGCGTCCGATAAGCCCAACAGACGATCACTGCGATCTTGCAGATCATCGGCAACCACATGGATGACGCGCCCATCGGTTTGTACATGACCTTTGACGACCAATAGGCGTGCGGACATGATTGTTGGCCGGTACGTCTTGAACAGCTTGGGCCAGATCACGAGGTTTGCGACACCTGTTTCATCCTCAAGCGTGATAAAACAAACTCCCTTTGCACTACCTGGTTTTTGGCGCACCAATACCAATCCCGCCAGCGACACCTTTTGCCCATGATACATACGGCCCAAGTCAGCAGAGGACACGAACCCTTGTTTGCGTAGGCTGGCCCGGTAAAATGCTATCGGATGAGCCTTGAGCGACAGGCGCAGGGTTTGATAATCAGCGACAACATGCTCGGCCTTGGCCATTGCGGGCAACGCGACTTCTGGATCAGGTCCACGTGCGCTGATATCTGCGTGTTCAAAAATCGGCAACGCGGGTGCATCTTTAAGTGCTTGTGCCTGCCATAGCGCATTACGGCGATCGCTACCTGTGGAACGGAATGTATCTGCGGCGGCCAAAGATTTAATAGCCTTTGTGTCAATACGCGCACGTTCTTTGATATCTGCAAGACTATCAAAGGGCCGATCCCGCGCCGCCATAATGCGTAAGGCGGCATCTTCGCCCAAGCCATTCACCAGCCGCATCCCCAGTCGCAGAGCAAAGCCGCCGTCCGATGGTTCCAATGTGCAGTTCCAATCGGAATAGTTCACATCGACCTCGCGCACTTCGACTCCGTGATCACGGGCGTCGCGCACGATCTGGGCAGGCGCGTAAAACCCCATGGGCTGGGAATTCAGTAAGGCGCAGGCAAAAGCCGCCGGATAATGGCATTTCATCCAGCTTGAGACATAGACCAGTTTAGCAAAACTTGCCGCGTGGCTTTCTGGAAAGCCGTATTCGCCAAAGCCCTTAATCTGGTCAAAACAGCGTTGCGCGAACACAGGATCATAGCCGCGTTTCACCATGTTCCCGACCATCTGGGATTGCAGTGCTTCAATGGTCCCGCGTGACCGGAATGTCGCCATTGCCTTGCGTAGGACGTTGGATTGGGCGGGCGTGAATTTGGCCGCGTCCATTGCGATTTGCATGGCTTGTTCTTGGAAAATCGGCACGCCAAGAGTGCGGCTTAGGATTTTGAACAGCTCATCTTGCGGGTGTTGTGGACCTGGTGCTGGATAAACTACGCTTTCTATACCCTGCCGCCGCCTCAAATAAGGGTGCACCATGTCGCCTTGAATTGGGCCAGGACGCACGATGGCAACCTCAATCACGAGATCATAGAATCTACGAGGGCGCAGTTTTGGCAGCATCGCCATTTGTGCACGGCTTTCGACCTGAAACACACCAAGGCTGTCACCCTTGCACAGCATATCATAGGTGGCGGTATCATCCTGCGGCACAGTGGCTAATTCAAACTGCTGATCGTAATGCGCATCAATCAGATCAAAGCATTTGGCGATGCATGTCAGCATCCCAAGCGCCAGAATATCCACCTTAAATATACCAAGTGCCTCGATGTCATCCTTGTCCCATTCGATAAAGCTCCGTTCTGGCATAGCCCCGTTACCTATGGGGACAATTTCAGTCAGGGGCCGTTCTGTCAGGATGAAACCACCCACGTGCTGGGACAGGTGGCGCGGCATACCGATCATTTGTTGGGCCAACTTCAACACGATCCGAAGGTAAGGGGCAGACAGATCAAGTCCCGCCTCTTTGGCGCGATCATCATCTAATTGCCCCTCAAAACTGCCCCAAACAGTACCTGCAAGTTTTGATGTAACATCTTCTGACAACCCCATCGCTTTACCGACCTCACGAATGGCAGACCGGGGGCGATAATGGATAACCGTTGCACAAAGCCCCGCGCGATGGCGACCATATTTGCCATACATGTATTGGATAATCTCTTCACGGCGCTCGTGTTCAAAGTCTACGTCGATATCGGGAGGCTCATCACGTTCTTCGCTCAGAAAGCGTTCGAACAGCACGCTGGTTTCATTCGGATCAACAGACGTAACCCCAAGGCAAAAGCACACCGCAGAATTGGCCGCCGACCCGCGTCCTTGGCACAGAATGGGGGGCGTTGCTTCTTCTCGAGCAAAGCGAACAATATCATGGATCGTCAGAAAATAACGCGCGAGTTCCTTACTCTTGATCAGCGCAAATTCTTTATGGATCAGGGCGATAACATGTTCCGGTGTGCCATCTGGATAGCGGGTTTTCGCCCCCTCCCATGTAAGCTTTTCTAACTGATCTTGGGCTGTCTTTCCCGCCGGCACAATTTCATGCGGGTACTCATATCTGAGATCTTTCAGCTGAAACCTGATCTTATCTGCAAGTGCGCGCGTTGCAGAAATTGCGTGTGGCCAGTCAGCAAACAAGCGGCACATCTCGGTGGGTGATTTCAGGTAGCGTTCTGCGTTTGCCCCCAACAGAAAACCGGCATTAGGCACAGTCACACCTTCACGGATAGCGACCATCACATCTTGTAAAGGGCGGCGATCCGGCGCGTGGTATAGCACATCGTTCGTAGCCAGAATTGAAAGGTTATGCGCACGCGCCAAGCGATCAAGCCGATTGATCCGCGCCCGGTCATCCCCGCGATATAGAAACGACGCACCGATGTAGTTCATATCAGGCAAGGCTTTGGTCAGACGGGGTAATCCGGCTGCAAACACATCGAGATTTTCGGGTGGCATGACGATAAGATGCAGCCCTTGCGCATGATCGCGCAGCATTTCCAGCGTCAGATGCGTTTCACCTTTATCCTGCCACGCACCGTCAGCGGTTTGCATTTTTCCCTTGGATAACAGCGTAGACAATCGCGCATAGGCATCACGATCTTGCGGGTAGGCCAGCAATTCTGTGCCACATAACAATACCAACCGCGCCCCTATCAAAGGCGTGACGCAGGCTTTGGCGGCCTCTGTATGGATGCGGACTACACCTGCCAGAGTGTTGTGATCTGCAATGCCGATACGATCGTAACCCAGCAAATTGGCTGTTGCCGTCAAATCGCAAGCATCAGACGCGGCGCGCAGAAACGAAAAACAACTGGCCAGTCCGAATTCTACATAGGGGCTGGGGGGATGCCATGTGAACTGGTTATCTTCGCCTAAGGTGCGGCGTGGGTGCCCTTCTTGCAGAGGCATTACGCGAAAAACCCGTGCATAAACCAACGTGGCTCCGCCCCGCGCCCGTCATTAATCACCCCTTCGCGGTACAGCCAAAAGCGGCGACCATCCTGCACTTCAACTTTATAATAATCGCGCAACCGCGTACCCGGTTTGTCGCGCCACCATTCGGGTGCGATGCGTTCAGGACCCGTGTGACGAGTTGATTTATACAGCATTCCGCGCCAGCGAAATTGCGAAGGCGGGCCTTCGGGAACGGCATAAATCACGCGGACCTCTTCGGGAGGATCAAGGACACGGATGGGCCTATCGCGCAACAGTTCTGGCGCAGCACTGGGGGCACCTTGCAAGGCGGGGACGCGGCCCTCAACACGTTCGGGCACATGACTTTCGCACCACGTCGACCAAGTGACTTTGTCTCGCCCCAACCGGGCGGTTAGGCGATCCACCAGCCCCGCAATATCTTTTTGTGGGTCGCGTTTCCCATCCAGATTTTCCTGAATTCGTAACACAGGTTCAACGCGCAGTGCCTCAAGCGTCAGCAGATCAAAACCGAAACCGGGATCAATATCGTCTAATTTTCCGTCCAATAGACGCAGAAGATGGGCGGGATCTCGGCTGGCATTGGCGGTGGCCAGCTGCACCGTGCGACACTCGCTATCAATGCGGTAGATGGTCAGAAGTAACTGACGCACCCCTTTTTCGACGTCCGCTAAACTTCGGCACAGATCGTCAACGAGCGCTTTAAGATGCGGCATAGGGTCAATCACGGGTTCAGCCAATCGGGCGCGGGCCATAAACCGCGCGTTATCTGGCGGGGCATTCAACGGATCAGGGCTGTGGCCCATGGCGCGGTCTAGCAAAATTAACGGATTGCGATCCGCTGCAACATTTGCAAACCGCTGCATCATGGCAGCCCGCGGAATAGCGGCAAGCGCACCGATGGTTTTAATACCCAAGCGATGCAGCAATCTGTCCATATCTGACGTGATACGCAGCGCGGTCACAGGTAGCGGGGCCAAAGCGGTGATGATATTTTGCTGCGTGCTGATTTGATATGGCGCGCCAAACCGTGCCAACATATTTGCCGCAAGTGGCGTTGGGGCCATTGCGACCCGCGCAGCCAGCCCCTGCATTGCAAAACGTTGCACCATATCGCGCAACATTCGCGCTTCGCCCCCAAACAGATGTGAGGCACCCGTCACGTCAAGATAAAGCCCGTCTGTCCCATCCTGTGCCGTCCAAGGACACCAGCGACGCGCCCAATGCACAAGGTGCTGCATGAGGGCCTGATCACCGTCTAAATCCGCACTTTCCACATGCAGATCAGAATGGATTGCCTGAACGTCCACTACGCGGTCCCCACGATTGATCCCCCGATCCTTGGCCGCAGTGCTTAGACTGTAGACAACAGGACCATGCGTACCATTGCGGGACAGGACCACAGGCACATCATGACTCGGTACCGATCTGTACTGACTGGCCACACGCCTCCAACGATCCAGCGTCAGATCGGGGAACCAGACTGAAACGATTTGTTGTGTGGGCTGCTGTTGGGTCATATTGCGCCACCCAACGCCCTTGCGCGCGGCCCCTTGCACGAAACAAATCTAAATCCCATTGCGCTACACCCGGCGCCTGCGGGTCGTTCGGATTGAGCCGCGAGGGGAGCGACCCTACCCGCCAACGTGCCCGCGCCGCACTCAACACGCCAGGATCGCCACTGCGGATCAGATATAGGGGTACGCCAGACGCCTCCGCCCGCATCACAAGCCGTTTGGTGGCAGTGAAATCTAGCACGGCTGGCGCGCCATGCACCTCGCCAATTACAGCGCTTAAACCGGCACACGTCGCAGCCTCCTCCATAGTCCAAAGCACATCGCGTGGATGGCTGACAGTGACGCGCAAAATGGGCTGGGTGCTGCGTAACGCGCGTAGCCCCGGAGCATAAAGTTGCCCAGCCTCGCGCCGCGCCGCGTAATCCTGCACCCAAACAATCGGCTGATCGGATTGGCCAAGTTCGGCCAACACTACGCCAATTGCCCCCCCATCCGCCGCCGCGTTGCACAGCACGTCTGTCAGAGCGGGCCGCCCAAAGGTGACCTGCTGCGGAAATTGCAAAACCTGCCCATATGACGAATCGCTGACCATACACCAACTATAATGTTCACGTTATGTTCCTGCTAGCAAACTAGATGAGATAATTTGAGTGCCAATTGAAATAGGAATGGATTGCTGGACCAAACCTGCGCGGCAATTGGCGACGTTGTGAAGTTGGGGCCAGAAAACGTCAAAAGCGGATAGGTTCGATAAGCACACCAAAACCGGCACATACGCAGTTTCACACTTATCAAACGTACCCGCATGGCTTGAGGCATCCGATGCCGTGTAAGCCGCGATAGATGCGGCGCGCGCCATATGACCTACCTGGCCGCACGCGGCGCTGCCAGCCGACCGGAAAAGAGCGCAGCATCTTGTTTTTCATGCGCCTGCAATAGCGCCGGACTGAAACAATTGAACGCCCAAGGCATCCATAAAGGCCGTGTGCCTATTTTCAAAGAAAACGGGGCCGATCCAGAAAAACGCATGGCGATTTTAAGCTGCGAAACGCACAGCGAAGCCGCGCACTACAGCCAATCTGCCGACCTGATAAAAACCGTAACGGGAGTACAAAGGTCCAACTCACTTTATCGAGTTGGAACAAACGCCGAATAATCTAATAAAATCAATGGGGTTTCTACATTTGGCGGACCGAGGAGGATTCGAACCCCCGACCCCTTGATTCGTAGTCAAGTACTCTATCCAGCTGAGCTATCGGTCCACTGGCGCCGAACTACCGTTGCTCAGCGCGCGTTGCAAGCCCTAAAAATGAGGTTTTCCAAATTACTCTGCTGCCGCTGCCAAAGTGAGATCAGATTTTGGCAATTGGATCAGAAAACATGTGCCTTCTGGTCCAGAAGCCTCAAGCGACAGATCCCCTCCGTGCCCCCGAATAAGTTCAAGACTTATGATTAAGCCCAATCCAGTACCGCCTTTGCGCGCGTTCCCCTCAAACGCCTTAAAGAGATTCTCTTGCGCTTTAAGCGGCAGGCCTGGTCCCGTATCTTTAACGCGGATTGTCCATTCGTTGGGGGTTTCATCGGCACAGATCATAATCTGAGCGGGTTTGCCCGTTGCGACAATCGCCTGCCGCGCATTGCGCACCAAGTTTCCAACGACGCGGTAAAGCTGTTCTGCATCCGCACGGATCATCATGCCAGCGGGCGTATCATCAACCAAATCAAGGGCAAAATCTCCCACAGCAAGTTGCTCGCTGGCGATGACGTCTCCCACAACATCGGCCAATGCAAAGCGATTCAGGCTGGGGGCGGCTTCCTCTGCCCGTCCAAACGCAAGGGTCGCTTCGCATAAATTAACCGCGCGCGTGATTGAGTTGACCAGCTTCGGGGCAAGACGCGCAACAGTGGGGTCCTCTGACATTTCAATGCGGTCCGTAAACAGCTGCGCCGAAGTCAAAATGTTACGTAGGTCATGGCTGATTTTACTCACTGCGCCACCAAGTTGAGCAAGACGATCTTTTTGCTTCAAAAGATGCGTTAGCTGTTCTTCAAGGGTAGCCAAAGCCTCTTCAGCTTCGCGAAGCTCAGTTATTGAGGCCGTCGGCTTGATCACTTTGCGCGCATCCTCTGGCGCACTTTGATAGTCTTTCATTGCGGAGACGAAGTTATTGATTGGGCGAACAAGCCCCCACTGAACCGCAACAAACAAAAGCCCCGCAGTGACAACGGAAATAAGCAGCGACAGGCGCAGAATATTCAACCCGTAAGACACCATCGCGTCGCGTAAGCTCGCTGTGCCAAGGGTTACCTCAATCAGCGTGCCTGCATCATTAACTGGATTGCCGATGATCCGGATCACGCGTGGCTCTGGGTCCACAAAACGGTGCAACGCATCACCAATCAACACCCACGCAGACGGGCTACGCAAATCAAACGTCTCATGAATAGGGCTGGGAATGGTTGTCGAAAGCGCAAGACGGCGCACTTGGTCACGGCGCAGAACAACATTATAAATGCCCGCGTTGCGCAGCAACTCTTCTTCGGTTTCAACGCTAATCATATCATTTTCAAGTGTGGCAAGCGACGCAATCTGCGCACGTTCAAGACGCGCCAATAGATAGTCCTCTCTGAACCGCGCAATCGACGGAACAAAGATCAGCACTTCCGCCAACATCACAAAAATTATGGTCAGGAGCAAAAAGCGTCCCGAGAGAGATTTAATCATACATCCTCCGCCCCACGGGCCGATATTGGCCTAGGGTATCACACGCTGCACGAACCGCACCACACGTTTCACCATGGCGCTATCGAACAACTTGGGGCTGAAGTATTGGCCAGCAGCGCGTTTGTTGATTTCGGCAATCGTGGGATAAGGCAAAACCGTGTTGGCAATGGCGGACATCTTGAGACCATTGGCAATTGCCATGGCCCACATGCCAATCAATTCACCCGCATGAGCACCCGCAATAGAGGCACCGACAGGCTTGCCTTTGACTACCATCACTTTGATCAGACCTTTGGTTTTGCCTTCGGCAATGGCGCGGTCATTCTCGTGATACGGAAAGCGCACAACAGTCAGCTTATCGCCGTGTACATCACGGGCCTGCGCCTCGGTTTGGCCAACTTGCGCAAGTTCAGGGTCTGTGTACGTGGCCCACGGAATGTGGTGCGTACTGGCCTTTGCAGGCAAGCCAAGAACCAGACTGCGCACCAAAACGCCTGCGTGGTAGCCAGCCATATGTGTAAACTGCAACCCGCCAGCAACATCACCAGCAGCATAAACGCGGCGATTTGTGCTTTTGAGATTGGCATCCACCTTGATGCCCGTGCGATCATACTCAACACCTGCCGCATCCAGATTAAGTTTGTCGATATTCACTTTGCGACCAACAGCCACAAGAAGATGAGAGCCGGTAAAATCACCCTTAGGCGTGTGTACGGTAATGTTGCCATTTGTGCCGCTAATCTTTTCGGCTTGGGCTTGCTCAATAATCTCCACGTCTTCTGAACGTAAATTATCAAGAACGACGGCAGCCATTTCAGGATCATCTTTTCCCATGGCTTTGGCACCTTCGATAACTGTAACTTTACAGCCTAGTCGGCGGTGCGCCTGCGCCATTTCCATCCCGATCGGCCCGCCACCGATAACAATGAGATGCTCTGGCTGATCTTGCAGATCAAAGATTGTCTCATTGGTAAAATAGGGCACATCATCAATGCCGGGGATTGGTGGCACAAACGGGCCTGATCCTGTTGCAACCACAACACGCCGCGCCGTTATAACCGTATCACCAGCCTGCACTTCGGTGGGCGAAATGAATTTGCCGTACTCACGAATAACGCGCACACCAACACCTTCGAACCGCTCTTGGCTATCAACGGGTGCTATAGTGTCAATTACGCTACGCACATGATGCTTTGCAGCAGCATAGTCCACTTCAGGCACAACAGGTGTCACCCCAAAAACCGCACCTGCCCCCATAGCGTGGGCATGTTTGCCGGCCGCAATCAAAGCCTTGGACGGCACACAGCCAAAGTTTAGGCAATCGCCCCCCATCAGATGGCCCTCAAGCAGCGTAACATCCGCGCCCATTTGACTGGCGCCATAGGCAAGTGAAAGCCCCCCAGAGCCACCGCCAATAATCAAAATATCCGTCTTTAATCGCGTACTCATAGTCACAGTCCTTGCTTGCCGCGAACGGCTTTGATCAGAATTGGCAATGCCGCCAGAACACAAAGGCCAATAATGGGGCCGATGATTTGTGGCTCAAAAATAATGCCAAGATTAGGTGTTTCGCCGCGCTCAAAAACAGCGCCCAAGCCAGCTCCAACAGAGGTATAAACCACAGAGCCTGGAATGATCCCGAAGAATGTAGAAATCATGAAGCGCCGTAGCGGCACTTCCAGAAACGAGGGCACAAGGTTAGCCACGAAAAAAGGTACCGCCGGTACAAGACGTATCAAAAAAAGCATCGACCATTGGTTTTCATCGATGCCATCCTTGATTTTCTTGACTATCCCGTCACTTGCCTCAAGCCTTGCACCCAGCTTTTCCCCGAAGCCCCATCTGGCGGCCATAAAGATTGCCGTGGCACCCAACGTGGCAGCGGTCATGTTGAAAAGCGCGCCAGGGAAAGTCGCAAACAAGAAACCACCAGTCAGGGTGGCGATCGTTGCCCCCGGAAGACTAAACGCGACGATCAACGTGTAGATGACTATGAAGCCAAGCACCGTGCCCACGTAATTGCTATCACGAAATGCCAGCAACGCCTCGCGGTTGTCAGCCAACGCTTGGAACGTCAGGTAATCTTTCAAAGTGAATGCCCCCGCAACGGCAACGGTGCCGATCAGTAGAATAGGAAGCATGCGGCCAATGCCGGTTTTGTCAGTTTCAGTAGCATCAGTCATGTGTCAGGGCTTCTTTGCATAATTTATTGCGTTGGGCCCTGAATGGCGGGTATTGGCCAAATACCCTAGGCGCAAAGCATGATTGTCACGCGCCATTGATGGGAAACGGACAAATGTTACAGTTTTGCGTGATCTTGTGTGAGGTTCCGCGAATAATTGCAACAAAACACGCGTGATCTGAATTGACAGCTCGGCTGACCCGCTCTAGAGACAGGCTTCTAATTCAAACGGCCTTCGAATCTATTCAATAGGTTTGGGCCAGATTCTGAGGACCGCGATATGAAACGCACCTACCAACCATCGAACCTTGTTCGCAAACGCCGCCACGGCTTCCGTTCGCGCATGGCCACCAAAGCTGGCCGTAAGATCCTGAACGCACGTCGTGCGCGCGGCCGCAAGTCGCTGAGCGCGTAAAGTACGCGCGGCGCCAAATGGCATCGCATACCACATTTGACAAAGTCGCCTCGGACATTCCGCAGGCGACTTTTTCTCGTTCAGGCAAACCGTTAGAGGTTCTGCGCAAACGGGCTGATTTTTTAGCAGCAGCACGCGCCAAACGACAAGGCACAACCGGCGTGCACCTACAGGCCCGCCCACGCGGTGACGACGGCCCAGCGCGCGTTGGCTTCACCTGCTCCAAAAAAGTCGGCAATGCCGTGGCCCGCAACCGCGCCAAACGCCGGCTGCGCGAAATTGCGCGACTAATTCTAACTAATGAGGGGCGCGCAGGCTGGGACTATGTGCTGGTTGGGCGCGCCCAGATTACCGCAACCCGCGATTTCAACGACCTAGGCGCTGACCTTCAATACGCGCTAAAGCGGGTTCATGACCAATGAGCCCCCTCGCCTTCGTACTAGCCCTGCCAATTCGTGCATACCGTCTTATTTTCAGCCCTTGGGTCGGGTTCAACTGCCGCTATCAACCCACCTGTAGCGCTTACGCCCTTGAGGCACTGCAAACACACGGCGGATTAAAAGGCGGCTGGCTTACCATTCGCCGGATCGGACGCTGCCACCCGCTTGGACGTGACGGTTACGATCCCGTCCCCAAGCCAGCCAACCAAAAAGATGAAACGGATCAGCAATGACTGACGCTTCGCCAGCCCTCGATGTGCCCAACGACATTCACCCGCTTTTCAACGCCGCCCCCAAAACGACCGAATTCAAAAAGCTTCGCAAGCGGATCATCCGGCAAACCCGCGAGGCAATTGATCAATACGGCATGCTTGATCCGCGTGAACCCAAACAGAAATGGCTGGTATGTTTGTCGGGTGGTAAAGACAGCTACACTCTGCTTGCTGCACTTTATGAGTTGCAATGGCGCGGGTTGCTTCCTGTCGATCTACTCGCGTGCAACCTAGACCAAGGCCAACCCAACTTCCCCGCGACCGTGTTGCCAAAATTTCTGCAGGAAATGCAGGTTCCCCACCGTATCGAGTACAAAGACACCTACTCAATTGTCATGGATAAAATTCCGCAGGGCCGGACGTTTTGCTCGCTCTGTTCACGCCTAAGACGCGGAAATCTTTACCGCATTGCCCGTGAAGAAGGATGCTCAGCCGTCATTTTGGGACACCACCGCGATGACATTCTTGAAACCTTTCTGATGAACCTGTTTCACGGTGGAAGACTTTCAGCGATGCCACCGAAGTTACTCAATGAAGACGGGGGTTTGTTCGTCTACCGTCCTCTTGCTCATGTCGCTGAAGCGGATTGCGAGGCGTTTGCCAAAGCTCTCAACTACCCGATCATTCCGTGTGATTTATGCGGAAGCCAAGACGGCCTTCAACGCCAACAGATCAAACAAATGCTCGACACTTGGGAGGCCAACAGCCCCGGGCGACGCCAAACCATGTTCCGAGCACTAGCCAACATAAATCCTGCTCATATGCTGGACACAAATCTCTTTGATTTCTTGGGGCTCAATAGCAATCAGTCCCAATTTTCATCAAACTCTTTAGATAATTAACTCTCACGTTAAGCAATCACGAAGATTCTGTATCGTATCCAATCACGAAAGTAATGGTGGAGCGGCGACAGAATGGGCTATTGGGCGAACATACGCGAGGTTTTGCGACATAGCTGCGTTGCGCTTAGCCCGCTTCTGCCATTGATGGGTCAACTTCTTGGGGAAGCCAAAGGCCTGTGGATCGGAACTGCGCTTGCCTGTGCTGTGATTATTGCAGCATTGCTTCGCAAACAGCGCCTAGCTCTCTCACCTCCCCCTAGAACAGCGCAAAGCCTTAATTCAGCACTTGAACGTGCGATTTCCGAACGCGCACTAACCCACAAAAACAGCCTATGTTTGGCCCTGCAACTTGACGATCTTAATACCATTAAAGATATCCACGGTGTTGCAGGCGCAGAAACTGTCTGTGCGCAAGCGTTGGCCAACATTGCGGGTGTTCTTCGCGATGCTGACACCGCGCAGGCGTCTGACGATGGTCCCATCATTATCGTAATCGGCTCAGACCCAAGGCTTGATCTTGAAGCGGCGTTACAAATCGCCAACCGTATTCAGACCGCAATCGCACAGCCCTATTTGGTCGATAACGCTACTGTTTTGTGTTCGGCCTCAATCGGCTTCGCTTTGCTGTCGCGCGTTTCAAAGCAAACACCACAGGCATATCAATCCGCCGCCATTACCGCGCTTATGGATGCTAAACGCCAAGGTCCCGGCGCAGTACGCGCGTATTCTCCAGAGCTTACGATACCAGCCAAACATCAAATGTCGCGGAATGCGCAGGTTTTTGATGCTCTTGAAAGCGGTGCAATTACTGCGTGGTTTCAACCGCAAGTACGCATCGCAACAGGCGAAATATCTGGATTTGAAGCGCTTGCCCGATGGCATCACCCAAACAGTGGCCTCATCCCGCCGTCGGATTTCTTGCCAACACTCGAAAATGCGGGGTTAATGGAGCGACTGAACGAACGAATGCTACGCGCGAGCTTTTGCGCACTCAAGGATTGGGACCAACAGGGGGTCAATATCCCACATGTCTCGGTGAACTTCGCGAGTGATGATTTACGCAACCCAAAGCTTGTCGAACGGATCGAATGGGAGCTTGATCGCCAAGACCTAAGCGCTGATCGGCTTTGTGTTGAGGTGCTTGAGACAGTCATGGCTGGTAGCGGCGATGACATCATTCACCACAACCTTGCGCGCCTATCAGATATTGGCTGTTTGCTTGATTTAGATGATTTCGGCACAGGCCACGCTTCAATCGCTGCTATTCGCAGATTTGGAATTGACCGACTAAAAATCGACCGATCGTTCATTACCAAAGTTGATAGCGAGGCAGCACAAAGTAAAATGGTTCGGGCAATTATATCCATGGCGAATGAGCTCGGGATTGAAGCACTGGCTGAAGGTGTCGAAACCCTTAGCGAGCATGCCAAACTGGCCCAGATAGGTTGCCATCACGTTCAGGGCTTCGGGCTAGCAAAGCCGATGCCCTTGGAGGAAACCCCTGCATGGATTCGCGCCCACAAGACCAAAGTAACAAACGTACAGTCGCTGACACAGCGGTTTGCCTGAAACGGTGCGCATCAAACTTGTCTTATTGTCGCTCACACGTTCGAAAAAGCCCTTTCCCCTTGACGTTTGGCCCTCATAAAGGTTCAACCGCCCCACTAGATTTAGAGACTGGCGGGCGACAATGGACGAGCAAAATAGAAATCTGATCTTGGCAAGTGTTCTGTGCCTTGCGGTTATTATCATTTGGCCGTTTCTCGTGCCGCCACCCGCCGAGGCACCGCAGCCCGCAGTGGCAACCCAAGAGACCAGCACCATCGCACCTGCAGCAGCCCCCGTTACTGCGCAACAGCGAACAGCCCCAGAGGAATTAGCCGAAGGGCGCACGGACGCTCCACGCATCGCGATCGATACCAAAGAATTGTCCGGCAGCATTTCACTGCAAGGTGGCCGTATCGACGACCTGGCTCTGAAATCATATCAGACGTCTCTCGACGAAGGTGCCAGCATCGTGCGACTGTTCCGCGGCACCGATGGACCCGAAGCGTTTTATGCTGATTTTGGTTGGGCTCCCGGCGGCGCGTTGGGTTTTGAGGATGTCCCGACAGCAACAACGATTTGGAACGCAGACGCAAGTGCGACACTCACGGAGAATACCCCCGTGACCCTTAGCTGGGATAACGGCAAGGGCCTTGTCTTTACCCGCGTCATTTCAGTTGATGAAAACTTTATGTTCAGCGTCGAACAGTCCGTGACAAACACAGCAGATGCCGCCGCGCGTCTCGCCCCTTACAGCGCGCTCATGCGGCATGGAATTCCCACAACGCTTAAGAACTTCTTCATTATCCACGAAGGCGCCATGCGCCAGACGGGTGAGGAACTGTCCGAGTATGACTACGACGACATCTCCGACTTTGACCGCGATGACCGCTGGGGCGCGACCGCCGATGTTGCGCAAATCCAACAAAACGGCTGGCTTGGTTTCACCGATCACTACTGGATGTCGATGCTTATCCCCGCAAGCGCGCAGCAGTTTACGGGCGTTTTGCAATATAACGAAGCGCGCAACACGTTCCGGTCCGAAGCACGCCTGCCAACGGTAGACCTTGCTGCGGGCGAAACCATTTCTGTCAGCACACAACTTTTTGCTGGTGCGAAAGAATGGGAGACCATCCGCAATTACGAAAATGACGGCGGCATCTACAATTTCCTCGACAGCATCGATTGGGGTTGGTTTTTCTTCCTGACCAAGCCGATCTTTGCGGTACTACACTGGCTCAACGCCGTGATCGGGAACATGGGCTGGTCCATTATCGCCCTGACGCTTTTGATTAAGGCAATTTTGCTACCACTCGCCTATAAATCATACGTATCAATGGCCCGCATGAAAGAGCTTCAACCAGAGATGGAGAAGCTGAAAGAAGCGGCGGGTGATGACCGCGAGAAAATGCAAAAGGGCATGATCGAGCTCTACAAAAAGAACAAGGTAAACCCAGCCTCGGGTTGTTTGCCAATCTTGATGCAAATCCCGATCTTCTTCTCACTCTACAAAGTGATTTTCGTCACGATCGAATTGCGCCACGCAGAATGGATCGGTTGGATTCGTGACCTTTCGGCACCGGACCCCTCCTCCATCCTGAACTTGTTCGGCCTACTGCCATACGCAACACCTGAGCCAACAAGCATCTTTTACATCCTGTCGCTTGGCGTATTGCCTATCATTTTGGGCATCTCAATGTGGCTACAACAAAAACTGAATCCGGCGCCCACAGACGCGACCCAAGCGATGATTTTCGCATGGATGCCATGGGTCTTCATGTTCATGCTTGGCAGCTTTGCCAGCGGTTTGGTCATCTACTGGATTGCGAACAACACGATCACATTTAGCCAACAGTACCTGATTATGCGCAGTCAGGGCATCAAGCCGGACGTCTTCGGAAACATCAAAAAAGGCTTCAGCCGTAAGTCGAAAACGGAAGAAACCTAATGCTTCGGATCGCGGCCCTTTGGCGGCACCCCATCAAGGGCCACGGTCACGAAGCGCTCAGCACGTCTGATTTCATCGCTGGCAAGACGATGCCGTGGGACCGTAAGTGGGCAGTCGCCCATGAAGCGGCCAAGACTGATGGCAGTACATGGGCAAGTTGCGCAAACTTCAGCCGCGGTGGAAAAGCACCACAGCTGATGGCCGTGCGTGCGATTACTGATACAGACACTGGTATCGTGACCCTATCGCACCCGGATGCTCAAACACTTAGCTTTGATCCGGATGGCGACACGGCGGATTTTTTGGCATGGTGTAAAAACTTAATGCCGCAAGACCGCGTCCAATCGGTGAAGGTCGTACGTGCAGACGTCGGCATGACTGATACACCCTACACATCGATCTCCCTTCTGAACACGGCCAGTCTGGCAGATCTAAGCGAGAAAATCGGCGCAGATATGGCCCAAACCCGCTTTCGTGGTAACATCTGGATCGATGGCGCAGAACCATGGGACGAGTTTAATTGGATAGGCAAAGAAATCCGTATCGGCACCGCCGAATTCGAAGTGGTTGAACCAATCACCAGATGCTTGGCCACGCACGCCAACCCACAAACAGGCGAGCGCGATGCAGATGTGCTCAACACCTTAACGCAGCATTGGGGCCACAAAGATTTTGGCGTCTATTTGCGCGCAACCAAATCTGGCCATGCGTCAGTGCAAGACAAAATTGAGTTTCTCTGAAATGGACATGCAATTCACACTGGCCGAAGAGCCAACTCCACAAGAAGTCGAAGCCGCACGGGTATTTTTCGCAGGTGAGACCGACTTTTTGAAAGGCGTCGTCGCGATGGATGGCATGCCAATGGCCGACCGCATGGAAGTCTGTTTCGCAGGCCGATCGAATGTTGGTAAATCCAGCTTGATCAACGCGCTTACCGGACGCAAAGGTTTAGCACGTGCATCGAACACTCCGGGCCGCACCCAAGAGATTAACTTCTTTACGCTAACCGAAAGCCACTACCTTGTGGATTTACCGGGCTATGGCTTTGCAAACGCACCGATCCCGATCGTTGAAAAGTGGCAGCGCTTGCTCAAGGCTTACCTTTCAGGCCGTGCAAGTCTTCGAAGAGCGTTTGTTTTGATTGATGCGCGCCACGGGGTGAAGCCCGTCGACGAAGAAATCATGACCCTACTCGATAAATCGGCAGTAACTTTTCAATGCGTTCTGACCAAAACCGACAAGGTAAAGGGCGGCGCAAAGGACAAGATGCTGGAACAAGTCAAATCGAAGCTGGCCAAGCATCCCGCGTCCTACCCAGAGATCATCATGACCAGCTCGGAAAAAGGTGACGGCATCGCCACTCTGCGGCACATCATTCACACCCTCACCTAATCTTACCTTGGCAGGCATCACGTTCCCCAGTACGAACAAGCGCCAAGAGGACACCGACATGAAAAAGCAGAACGCCATGAAAAGCGATTGGATCGCCACCGCCAGCACCCTCAGCAAAGCGCTGCCCTACTTGCAACGCTATGATGATGCGATTGTAGTGATCAAATTTGGTGGTCACGCTATGGGCAGCGATGAGGCTATGGAAAGCTTTGCGCGCGATATCGTTTTGTTGCGGCAAGTCGGTGTGAACCCTGTGATCGTTCATGGTGGTGGACCGATGATCAACGAGATGCTCGATAAGCTGAGCATTCAGTCGGACTTTGTGAACGGCAAACGCGTTACAGACGAAGCCACAGTTGAAGTGGTCGAGATGGTATTGTCGGGCCGTGTAAACAAGAAAATTGTCCAAGCGATTAACGCCCAAGGCGGCAAGGCCGTCGGCCTGTCAGGTAAAGACGCGGGGCTGATCACCTGCACGCAAACAAACCCTGATCTGGGCTTTGTCGGAACGCCGTCAGAGATTGATACAAGCGTATTGCACACGCTTTTTGAGGCCGGTACAATTCCTGTGATCGCTCCGCTTGGAGCTGGCGCCAACGGTGAAACATTCAATATCAACGGTGACACAGCCGCAGGTGCAATCGCTGCGGCGCTTAAGGCGGACCGCTTATTATTGCTCACGGATGTGGCGGGCGTGAAAGACGCAAGCGGCGAGGTCGTGACTGACATCACCGCCGATCAAATCCGGGAACTTACCAAAGAAGGCGTGATTGCCGGCGGTATGATCCCGAAAACCGAGACCGCCCTTGCGGCCATAGAAGGCGGCGTGCGCGCGGTGGTAATCTTGGACGGACGTGCGCCAAATGCTTGCTTGCTCGAACTGTTCACAGACCACGGTGCCGGTTCAATCATCCGCCGCTAGCGCTTCACAAAGTCGTGGCTTGTCACGCGCCATTCACTGAGGCACCTTTGCGGCATGGAAAATGAAGCACTCATTCGTCTAACGATCTTTATCGGGCTGTTCGCGATTTTCGCGAGTGTCGAGGCATGGGCTCCTCGCCGTAAGCGTGTTCAATCACAGCCACAACGCTGGCTGACGAATTGGGGCATCACCCTGCTGGATACGCTGACGTTACGTGCGCTTTCTGTCGTCCTGCCCCTGCTTGCCGTGGGCGCCGCGTTCGATGCAGAGCGCTTGGGCTGGGGGCTTTTCAATCAGGTAAGCTTGCCCTTTGTAATTGAGTTAGTCCTTGTCTTGTTGATCTTCGACTTCGCGATTTGGGCCCAGCATTTGATCACACACAAGGTCCCGTTTTTGTGGCGTATTCACAGGGTTCACCACGCCGACCGCGACCTTGATGTAACGACAGCCATTAGATTTCATCCCGTTGAGATAGCCTTCTCAATGCTGCTGAAAGTTGGGCTGGTCTATGCATTGGGGCCTGCTGGCGTAGCCATCGTGATTTTCGAGATTATTCTGAACGGCTGTGCCATGTTCAACCATGCGAATATCAACATCCCCCAGCCCGTTGACCGCATACTGCGCAGAATTTTGGTCACACCGGACATGCACCGCGTTCATCACTCGACCGACCGTGCGGAACACGACAGTAATTACGGGTTTTCGCTGTCGATTTGGGATCAGCTGTTCGGAACCTACATCGCGCAACCCAAAGACGGGCACAGCGATATGAACATTGGCTTGGAATGGCAGGACAACCGGCCATCACAGCTGGGTTGGAGCCTTGCTCTACCATTTCGCCGTCGATGAACCTTGCGCATCTAAGTGCTGAGGCAGCGCCGCATGGCCTTTTCATTATGGCAGAATGCCCTGATCTCGAAGGCAATGGCACCATCGTTCTGATTGGGGCGGATGCAACGTTCTGGGATGTTTTCACCAAATCGCCAGAATACAAAAACAACGTGCCAGACCCTGTTGATACATGGTCCAAGCGCATCATTACTCGCCTAGCTGATGGGCGGCCAACGGTTTACCCATCTGATGGTCCGCCGTACGCGCCATTCATCCAGTGGGCGCTTGGGAGTGACCAATTCTTCCAGAGCCCTGTTGGGATGATGGTCCACCAAAAAGCCGGATTGATGGTCTCTATTCGCGGTGCGATTAAGCTATCCCAGCCTTACTTGGTACCTACGCCATCCGCCCCGTCTCCTTGCATAACCTGTGCCGAGAAACCCTGTCTGACCGCCTGTCCAGTCGGTGCATTGGGACAGGACACCGCTTACGATGTACCTGCATGTAAGGCTTATCTGAACAGCGCTGAGGGCACTGACTGTATGACACAAGGGTGCGCAGTAAGACGGGCATGTCCGGTCAGCCAGCGCTTTGACCGCCCCGCGGCCCAATCCGCCTATCATATGAGCGTCTTCGTTTAGGCACAAAAAAGGGCGCCTCAAAGCGCCCTTTTCTAATCAGTTCACCGCAATGGTGCTGATACCTTAGTGGCCCAAAATTTGGCTGAGGAACAACTTGGTACGGTCTGATTGTGGGTTCTCAAAGAACTGCTCTGGCTCATTTTGCTCGACGATCTGGCCTGCATCCATAAAGATCACACGGTTTGCAACTTTGCGCGCAAAACCCATCTCGTGGGTCACACAGAGCATTGTCATGCCTTCTTCCGCAAGCTCGATCATAGTGTCGAGAACCTCGGCAATCATCTCAGGGTCAAGCGCAGAGGTCGGCTCGTCAAACAACATGATACGTGGCTTCATGCAAAGTGAACGCGCGATTGCAACACGTTGCTGTTGACCACCAGAAAGCTGACCGGGATATTTATCCGCTTGCTCTGGGATCTTCACCTTTTCAAGGAAATGCATCGCAATCTCTTCGGCTTCTTTCTTTGGGGTCTTGCGAACCCAAATCGGTGCCAACGTGCAGTTCTCAAGAATTGTCAGGTGCGGGAACAAGTTGAAGTGCTGAAAGCACATGCCCACTTCTGAGCGAATAGTGTCGATGTTTTTCAAGTCAGAAGACAACAACGTACCATCAACAGTGATGGTGCCTTTCTGGTGCTCTTCAAGCGCGTTGATGCAACGGATCAGCGTCGATTTACCAGAACCGGACGGCCCACAAATAACGATACGTTCGCCACGGTTTACAGTCAGATCAATGTCGCGCAGCACGTGAAACGAGCCGTACCACTTGTTCATCTGATTGATTTCGATGGCGACCTCGTCAGAGACCTTCATTTGTGAAATTTGAGACATATCAGGCGCTCCTTAACGATGGCCAGTTTGAAGCTGACGTTCCAGCCATTGTGAGTATTGCGAAATTGAGTAGCAAACGACGAAGAAAACTGCCGCAGCAAAGAGGTAGACTTCCCAGTAGATCGAAATCCAGTCTGTTGACTGTTGGATCGGACCACGGATCATGCCGACGATATCGAACATTGAAATGACCGACACAAGTGTGGTGTCTTTGAACAAACCAACGGCCACGTTCACGATGCCCGGGATTGAGATTTTCAACGCCTGAGGCAAGATGATGAGACGTGTCGCTTGGGTGTAGTTCAAACCAAGACTATCTGCCGCCTCATATTGGCCCTTGGGTAACGCCGCCAAGCCACCACGGATCACCTCGGCGATATACGCCGCAGAGAAGGCTGTGATCATGATGATCACGCGCAGGATCAGGTCGATCGAGCTTTCAGGTGGGAAGAAATACGCCAGCATAACGTTTGCCACAAACAGCAACGTGATCAAAGGTACGCCGCGAATGAACTCGATGAATACTACGCAAACACCTTTGATAAGGGGCATGTTCGACTGACGCCCAAGCGCCAGCACAACACCCAGCGGAATGGACAAGGACACGCACACCGTGCCGAGGATCATGCAGAGCATGTAGCCGCCCATATCGCGGGACGCGACTGCTTCAAGCTCGATCGGAACAACGCTATTGATCGCGGCTGAGATCGGTCCCAGCCCGTAAACCATCAACGCATAGAGACTGAACAATGTGGTAACGATTGTGACCAAGCCACCATCTTCATAGCTGTTGTAAATCGCATAACCCACAAAGATGCCCATCGGGATAAAGAACGCGTAGGTGAAAATCGCGGCGATCATAAAGACAAACCCAGCCACTGTGGAAACGATGCCTTCCCCTGCGCTTACATTGCCAGAGATAAACCAAAGCTCTTGCGCACCAAGGTACAGTAGATAGCCAAGGCCGATGCCTGACAGCGCACCAACAATGCCTGCAACGACTTGGCGCAACGAAACGCTTAGGCCCTCAATGAACAAATAAATCGCGGCGGTTACGGCCAATAGACCAAGGATAACCACAGGCACCCAAACTGAGCCGCCCCAGATCAACCAATACGCAACGAAAGGATAGAGCGCTGTCGCAATCAAAAGTTTACGCGGCAAATACATCGCGAAAAGCGCTGGCATTGCGCAAACCACCAAAAGGACAAACGCCAAAGTAGGGCGCCAATATTCAGTGGCGGGGTATTTGAACCCAAAGAGTAGGTGATCCCAACGATCAACCAACACGGCAAAGCACGCAGAACCTGCAGTGCCCGCATCGGCCATAATGTTACGGCAATCCTTGATGCTTGTGGCGTCCCAAACACCATTCCAGAACCATGGGAACACACCCATGATGAAACGGGCGATAAGCAGAAATGCGATGACCGTCATGACTGAGTTAACCCAGCCAGAAAACAGGTTTTCACGCATCCACTTTACAGGTCCGGTTTCGCCCGCAGGCGGCGGTGAAGCGGGGATTTCAGAGTTGCGAACGAAGGCAACAGATTGGGCGTTTGTATCGCTCATCTTAGCGCTCCTTCAACTTCATAGAGTTGTTGTAAATGTTCATCAGGAAAGAGATCGACAGCGAAATCACAAGATAGAACAGCATCAGCAGCAACACTGCCTCAATGGCGCGTCCTGTTTGCAAAAGGGTGATCCCACCCAGCGTACCGGTCAAATCCATATACCCAACAGCGATCGCCAATGACGAGTTTTTGGTGATGTTGAGGTACTGCGAAATCAGCGGCGGAATAATTACGCGCAGTGCCTGTGGCAGCACAACAAGGCTCATGATCCGCTTGGGCCGTAAGCCCAACGCAGCAGCCGCTTCGGTTTGCCCCTTGGAGATTGCAAGAATACCTGCGCGCACGTTCTCGGCGATAAACGCACCTGTATAGACCGCAAGGGCCAGCCACAGCGCAATAAGAGAGCCGCGGATGGTGAAGCCGCCTTTGAAGTTGAAACCCTTCAACTCTGGGTACTCAAGACCAATGGGATTTCCCAAAACAATCTGCGCCAGAATAGCTGGGACAAAGAATAGGCCAACGGATGGCCAGAAAGTAGAAATCAAACGTCCATGGTTGAAAAGCTGCGCTTTAGCATAACGACGGAACATAAAGATACCCAAGATGGACGCAAGAAACACGCCAATGACCATCATGGAACCTTCATTCCATACGGGGCTTGGCATGAACACACCACGGTTGGTCACGGCAACACTGTTCCACAGCCACATAGATGCTTGCGGATCAGCACCCTTAAACGCGCGGGGTGCGGGAGTTGCATTAATGAGGATTGAGAAAATGATCAGAATCCAGATCAAAACGGGCACATTGCGGAAAATCTCAACATAAAAGCTCATGATCTTACGGACGAGCCAGTTAGGAGATAGTCGCAGCACACCAGCCACAACACCAATGATTGTTGCCGTCACACAAGCTAGGAACGCAACGATCAGCGTATTCAGCAAGCCAACAAGTGCAGCACGGCCATGTGTAGATTGGGATGTATATTCGATAGGGCGCTGGTTGATGTCATATCCCGACTGCTGACCCAAGAAGTCATAAGAGATATTCAGACCGGCGGCCGTAAGGTTGCGCACCAAGTTGCCACCGATGAAAGCCATTGCGGCGATGATCGCGACAAGCGCAATAAATTGGAAGGTATACGAGCGATACCGGGTATCGTTCAGCAACATGGACAAACGGAACCCGCCTTGCGGCGTATCGGGTGTCGAGCTCATAAGGTAATTTCCCTGCTTTTCCTGATCACGCACTTACCACTGAAAAAAGACCAGCGCCGCACGTCAGGTGGTCGGCATATAGAAAAAGGGCGCAGCAAACGCCACGCCCTTTTCCGGATGTGTTTAGCGGAATGGTGGTGAGTAGATCAGACCACCGTCGAGGTACGAAGCGTTCAAGCCACGTGCCAGGCCGATTGGTGTGCTTTCACCGATGTTACGTGCAAATGACTCGCCGTAGTTGCCTACGGCTTCAAGTGCGCGCTTCGCCCAATCTGCATCCAGACCAAGTTGCTCACCCAAGTTGCCTTCGGCACCGAGCAAACGGTTGATTTCTGGGTTGTTTGAACCGTCAGCTGCAAGGCTAGCTGCGTTTACAGATGTCACACCCAGCTCTTCAGCTGAGATCAGTGCGTTGAGTGTCCAGCGAACGATATCGCCCCACTCGTTGTCGCCGTGACGTACCAGCGGGCCGAGTGGCTCTTTTGATACGATTTCGGGCAGAACAACGTGTGCAGATGGATCTGGGAAGTTAGCGCGCTGAGCGGCCAATGCAGATGCGTCAGTTGTGTACACGTCACATGCGCCGGCGTTGTACTGTTGTACAGCTTCTGCGCCTGTTTCGATTGGCACGGGCTCATAGCTGATGTTGTTTGAGCGGAAGTAGTCAGCAAGGTTCAGCTCTGTTGTTGTACCAGTTTGGATACATACAGTCGCGCCATCAAGCTCTTTGGCTGAAGAAACGCCAAGCTCTTTTGGAACCATGAAGCCTTGGCCGTCGTAGTAGTTCACACCAATGAAGTCGAACTTCAGGTCTACGTCACGGCTGAATGTCCATGTTGTGTTACGTGCCAACATGTCGATTTCGCCAGAAGCAAGCGCTGTGAAGCGTGTTTTGCCTGTTGTTGGAACGAACTCAACAGCAGTCGGGTCGCCCAAAACAGCAGCTGCGACCGCGCGACATACGTCAACGTCAAAGCCTTCCCATTCGCCGCTTGAGTTAGGAGCAGCAAAGCCTGGAACGCCGGTGGTCACACCACAGTTCATAATGCCACGTGCTTTGACGTCATCCAACGTACCGGCAGATGCTGCAACTGCAGCCAAGCCTGAGAGTGTCAGTGCGCCAAGAAATACGGTTTTTTTCATAATTACCTCTTCCTGATTTTCCGTCCCTGTTGAGACGGCTTATCCAAGTCAAATATATGCCTGGTTACCGATAGAACGGGACAACGCCCATCCGCAGTGGACAAAGTTGGCCAAAATAGGGGGGGAAGGTCAAGAGAAAGAATGCCCGAACTGGCCCTATTCATGCAAAAACAACCAAGTTGCCGCTGCGTTACGCCTAAGAAGCAAGCAGTGCAGGTTAATTTTTCACCCACGCAAAGAATTGTGCCGCGTTTTCAAAGGCAAGGCGCTTTGATTCCATGAGTGCATCCGCCTCTTCATCGCGGCCCCACTGCTCAATCTGCCATTCCTCATCGATTCTCGACCACGCCCAAAGCGCATCCAACGGGTGACTGTCGCGCGCCGCTGCAAGTCCCAAAACCAATGAGCCGCTGATACAAACAAGGTCATGCAAAGCCGCTACTTCAAAAACGCTCAATGCGTGCACTGCAGCAGAAAGGTTGGCCAAAGAAGTCGGGTCTTGTTCTACGAACATGACACCGTTGCCAGTGTTAAGCCGCGCTGAAAATGTCTGATCCGCCCAATCGAGCATCGGGTCCCATGCCGCTGCTTGACGGGCAATCAACTCATCAGGCTGTAGCGCGCGGTAACAAAGCAGATCAGTCTCACCGTAACTTGCCAGCATGTCCGCAACATCGGACTTTTGCGGTGTAACCTTTTCAATGGCCGCATTCGCATAGCGGGTCGCAGGCATGGAAAGCGGATCAATCTCATCACTTTGCGCACGCCACTCACCTGCAATGGCATCTGCCAACGGCCGAGACGGCACGCACAGCACATTCTTCAGCGGTGTTTTGACCTGCCGACCATCAAGATGAACCTCAAACCCGGCATCAACAGGTGCGACATCGACGTCCGTCCAGAAACGTTTGTTCTTCCACTCGCTCAAAATTCATCCCCATCAAACGGGTTGGCTGGCACATCAGAAGCCGACCAACCGAAAGTTTGCCAAGTACGTTCCATATGATCAGGCAGCGGCGCGGTTAGCGTCAGCTGTGCGCCCGTCATGGGATGCAACAAGTTCAGTGAACGCGCATGAAGGTGCAATTTCTTGCTGATGTCACCACCAAGCTGTGCGCCCCAACCATCCCCAAAGTTTTCCTGACTACTGCCGCCGTATTTACCATCACCAACAATCGGGTGTCCGATCTCAGCCATGTGCGCGCGCAACTGGTGGGTCCGACCTGTGACAGGCGTCAGCGCCATCCAAGCCGCACGAGACGCCAGCCGCGACAGCACCGCATAATCAGTGTGCGCACGTTTTGCGTCATCATCAAAGCGCACTTCATCGGGGTGAACGCAAATCATCCGCTCGCCTTCGCCCCGGGCGCCATGACCAGTGGCCTTCTTCAGCCCGTATTTGACCGACGCCATACCGGGGTGCGGAACACCCGCGACAATGGCCCAATAAATCTTGCGGGTTTCGCGGTGACGGAATGCGGCGGTAAAGGCCTGCGCCGCAGCGCGGGTACGCGCCAACAACAACACACCAGAGGTGTCTTTGTCCAAACGGTGCACCAAACGTGGCTTCTCTTCGAAACCGAATTTCAACGCTTCAGATAGCATATCCACATGGCGGGTCTGCTTGCTGCCCCCCTGTGAAGGCAGGCCCGCAGGTTTGTTCAAAACCACAATGTGATCATCGCGGTAGATCACACAGGACTGGATCATCTTCACATCATCTGCACTGATCTTGGCTTTAGGCACATAAGCGACCGGCTCAGCCTCATCAGGGATCGGCGGTACACGCACGGTCTGACCAGCCATCACACGGCTCGAAGACTTCACACGACCCCCATCAAGACGTAGCTCACCTTTGCGGCACATCCGCTCAATACGGCCTTGAGCCAAATGCGGGTACCTGCGGCGTAGCCACCGATCAATCCGCTGGTCCGCTTCATCCGCTTCAATGGTCAATAGTTGGACGCCGCTCATGACAGGCTCCTTGCAAGTGTAAGGCCAACCCCACAGGCCAAAAGGGACAGAAGCACCGAAGCTCCCACGTAGGCGCCAGCATACAATATACGGCCCTCTTCCATCAATCTTAGCGTGTCCAGGGAGAACGCACTAAAGGTGGTAAACCCACCCAACACACCTGTCATCACAAAGGGAAGCCACGCTTTATCAAGCGCGAGCCAAATAACCCCGATTGCAAATGATCCCGCAACGTTCACGGCCAAGGTACCCATTGGGAACGCAACCCAAAGCCCCACCGCAAAGCGCAAACACGCGCCAACAGCACCGCCAAGCGCTACAGAGATAAGTGTTGAAAACATTGGGGGCGTTTGCGCGCCAACGAAGCTTTTGTCAACTGCCGCGCTTTGCCCGCAACTTTGCGAAATATTCCAGTCGGCGGTTTAGGTCCCGCTCAAAGCCGCGCTCAACCGGCTGATAAAATTGTGGGCGCTCCATGCCATCGGGGAAATAGTTCTGCCCCGAAAACCCATCTTCTGCATCATGGTCATAGGCGTAGCCCTTGCCGTAGCCTTGGTCCTTCATGAAACTGGTCGCACCATTCAGAATATGTTTAGGCGGAGGCGCTGAACCAGTTGCCTTGGCGGCGGCACGCGCGGCTTTGTAGGCCACGTAAACACCGTTCGATTTAGGGGCCAGCGCGATATAGGTCAGAGCCTGCGCAAGTGCTAACTCCCCCTCCGGGCTACCAAGCCGCTCGTACGTTTCCCACGCCTGTAAACACACTGCTTGGGCTTGGGGGTCTGCAAGGCCAATGTCTTCCACAGCCATCCGTGTTATGCGGCGCGCCAAAAAGCGTGGGTCTTCCCCGCCATCCAGCATACGGGCGAACCAATAAAGCGCCGCATCAGGGTCCGAGCCGCGCACCGATTTATGCAACGCACTGATTAGGTTGTAATGCGCATCGCCACTTTTGTCGTACTGCGCTGCACGCCGCATCAAGCGGGTACTCAGCTGGGCTGCATCTAGTGGCGACGCAACTTTCCAAGCTGCTACTTGTTCGATCAAGTTGAGGGCGGCGCGACCATCCCCATCTGCCATTTCAAGAAGTGCACGGCGCGCATCGCCATCAAGCGGCAAGTCACGCCCCAACTCAGCCTCCGCGCGCTGCGCAAGCAGCTCTAAGTCATCGGTCGACAAACGTTCAAGAACCATCACAGACGCCCGCGACATGACGGCTGCGTTCAATTCAAAGCTAGGGTTCTCCGTCGTCGCCCCCACCAGTAAGATCGTACCATCTTCCATATGCGGCAAGAACCCGTCCTGCTGCGCTTTGTTAAATCTGTGAATCTCGTCCACAAACAGAAGCGTACCCTGCCCGTTGGCCCTGCGCATTTTAGCCGCTTCAAATACTTTTCGTAGCTCAGGCACACCCGTGAAAATGGCACTGATCTGCACAAAGTGTAGGTCAGTCTCGTGAGCCAGTAGACGCGCAATTGTGGTCTTGCCAACACCCGGAGGGCCCCAGAAAATCAAAGATGACAAACTGCCGGCCGCGAGCATTACTCCAAGCGGCGCCTCAGCGCCAAGGACGTGCTGCTGACCAATAACGTCTGCTAACGACTGTGGACGCAACCGGTCCGCCAGCGGACGCGTGCCGGCAGAGGCTTCAGGCTCAGACGTGGCGAAGAGATCAGTCATACGTCGAAACTACGCCCATGAAGAGCCGAGGGGAAGCTGCTGATTGTCGACATTTTCAAAAGACTTAGTCGAAATAAAAAAAAGCCCCACCGCATTTCTGCGACGGGGCCCGAATTCAAATGTAGGGCGTGATGCCTTACTCAGCAGCAGCTTCTGCCGCTTCGGTGCGCGCACGGTCTGCTGCACCTTTTGCATCGCGGTCACGATCAACAAACTCGATGATCGCCATCGGCGCCATGTCACCGTAACGGAAGCCAGCTTTCAGAACACGCACGTAACCACCTTGGCGGTCTTTGTAGCGTGGTCCGAGAACTTCAAACAATTTCGCAACATATGCGTCTTGCTTCAAACGGCTTGCAGCCTGACGACGTGAGTGAAGGTCGCCTTTTTTGCCCAATGTTACCAGCTTTTCGATAACGCGACGAAGTTCTTTCGCCTTTGGCAGTGTTGTTTTGATTTGCTCATGCTCGATGAGCGAGCCAGCCATGTTTGCAAACAGCGCCTTACGGTGCTCGTGTGTGCGATTTAGGCGGCGGTAACCTTTTGCGTGACGCATTTCTTATCTCCTAATTATGCTTTGTAGCGAGGGTCTGATGCGTGTCAGCCCTTCAAATTGGGGCGGGATTGCCCAGTCTGTATGCAGAGCGGACCATATATCGGCCCGCTCCGCGTAATATCAACTTAGAAGTTGTCTTCGAACTTCTTAGCCAGATCTTCAATGTTGTCCGGTGGCCAGTCCTCAACATCCATGCCGAGGTGCAAGCCCATGCCTGACAATACTTCTTTGATTTCATTCAAAGACTTACGACCAAAGTTAGGCGTGCGGAGCATTTCAGCTTCGGTTTTCTGGATAAGATCACCAATGTAGACAATGTTGTCGTTCTTCAGGCAGTTTGCTGAACGAACAGACAATTCCAACTCGTCCACTTTCTTGAGAAGCAGTGGGTTGAATTCAAGGCCATCATCTTCTTGTGCAGCTGATGCGCTTTCAGGCTCATCAAAGTTCACAAAGATAGACAACTGGTCCTGCAGAATGCGCGCCGCGTAAGCAACAGCATCGTCTGGCGTGATTGAACCATCTGTTTCAAGCTTAAGTGTCAGCTTGTCATAATCCAGAACCTGACCTTCGCGTGTTGGCTGAACGTCATAGCTTACCTTTTTGACAGGTGAGTAGATCGCATCAATTGCCATCATGCCGATAGGCGCATCTTCTGGTTTGTTCTTGTCCGCAGCAACGTAGCCTTTGCCCGTGTTGACGGTCAGTTCCATGAACACGTCCGCGCCATCGTCAAGGTGACAGATCACATGGTCTTTGTTCAAAACTTCAACACCAGCAGACTCGGAAATGTCGGCAGCAGTCACAACGCCTGGACCCTTAGCTTGGATAGAAACCCGCTTGGGGCCTTCTACGTCCATGCGGATCGCAACGCCTTTAAGGTTCAAGATGATGTCGGTGACGTCTTCACGTACACCAGCAACGCTTGAAAACTCGTGCAGAACATTATCGATTTGAACCGCAGTAATGGCAGCACCCTGAAGTGATGACATCAAAATACGGCGCAGGGCGTTGCCCAACGTCAAACCGAAACCACGCTCAAGCGGTTCAGCTACAACAGTTGCCTGACGTGCAGGATCGTTGCCGGGCTTTACAGCCAGTTGCTGTGGCTTGATCAGTTCTTGCCAATTCTTATGGATCATGCGTCCCTCCATTCTTGCGTTCCTTCCATGTCCTAAAAGGAGCGCTCTCGAGGTTAAAAATGACGAAATGGGGCCGTGTGCGAGACGCGGCCCCAAGGATATTCAGGTATTATACGCGGCGACGCTTTGGTGGGCGGCAACCGTTGTGCGCCATTGGCGTCACGTCACGGATAGATGTGATGTTGAAACCAACTGCAGCCAAAGCACGCAGCGCAGATTCACGGCCTGAACCGGGGCCTTGCACTTCGACTTCCAGCGTCTTCACGCCGTGCTCTTGCGCTTTTTTACCAGCATCTTCAGCCGCCATCTGCGCCGCATATGGCGTAGACTTACGTGAGCCTTTGAAGCCCATTGTGCCAGCTGACGACCAAGAAATGGCGTTGCCTTGAACGTCTGAGATGAGGATTTTTGTGTTATTGAAAGAAGAGTTTACGTGAGCAACGCCAGCGGCGATATTCTTACGTTCTTTTTTCTTAGTGCGGGTCTTATCACGAGCCATGGATCAGTCCCCCTTATTTCTTCTTACCAGCAATGGCCTTTGCAGGACCTTTGCGAGTACGAGCGTTAGTGTGTGTGCGCTGACCACGGACAGGCAGGTTACGACGGTGACGTAGGCCACGGTAGCAACCAAGGTCCATCAGACGCTTGATGTTCATCGTTGTTTCACGACGCAGGTCGCCTTCAACGGTGTAGTTTTCATCGATGTGCTCACGCAGTGACAAAATTTCCGCATCGGAAAGTTCGTTCACGCGGCGCGTGAGGTCGATCCCCAACGCTTCGCAAATCGCATAAGCAGAGGTGTTACCAATGCCAGTAACATAAGTGAGGGCAATCACGACGCGCTTATTCGTCGGGACGTTAACGCCGGCAATACGAGCCAATGTTCTCTTCCTTTTTCAGTTGCGGATCCGTAGTTCCAGACCCTTTTTTCACAACATCGGACGGAAAGTCCTTTGTCATATCGAGGTATTTAGCACTCAAAAGCGCAACTACCCCGACTCAGAAGAGCGGGGCAGATGGGGCTAGCTAGGGCCTTTTGGCTCAAGCGTCAATACGAGGTTGTTCACTCAATCCAGAATAGCGTTGATTTCGCCAGCAACGTCACCGATTTCGCCCAGACCGTTCACCGAAGACAGCTGTTCCTTCGCGTAGTAATACCCAATCAGTGGGCTGGTCTGTTTATAGTAAGCCATCAGACGCGTCTTCAGGCTATCTTCGTTGTCATCTGCGCGCCGCTGGAAATTGCTGCTGCCGCAGTTCGAGCACTTGCCATCCGCAGGCTGCGGCTTGGTCGCATCATTATAGACTTCACCACAGTCACCACAGGTTGAGCGGGCCGTAATCCGCGCAACGAGAGCCTCGTCATCAACACGCATTTCAATCACTGCATCAAGAGATGCCCCGATCTTATCCATCAGCTTTGCCAGCGCATCTGCCTGAGGCAACGTGCGCGGGAAACCATCAAAGATGAAGCCGCCCTTTGCATCACCGGTCAGCTTTTCTTCGATCAAACCAATAACGATCTCATCAGTCACCAAGTTGCCCGCATCCATCACTGCCGCGACTTTTTTGCCCATCTCCGTTCCGGATGTCTTTGCTTCACGAAGCATGTCACCGGTTGAGAGTTGGATCATATCGCGTTGCTCAACGAGCTTGCGTGCTTGGGTGCCTTTGCCAGCACCAGGAGGTCCGAGGAGAATGATGTTCGTCATATTTTTTGGTCTTTCTTGGCGATTCACCGAGTTTGTATACTATTGGATACCAAAACGCCCCTACAAATTTGCAGAGGCGCTTAGTAATTTATCAAATCTTAACGGCGAACTGGGCTACGTTTTTTCCGGCGGCCCTTGCCTTTGCCACTTAGCTGGGACTTTTCAATCAAGCCCTCGTACTGGTGAGCGAGCAAATGCGACTGGATTTGTTGAACCGTATCCATGCCGACGCTGACAATAATCAGAATAGATGTACCGCCAAAATAAGCCGTAATTTGTAAGTTCGAGCGGATCATCTCAGGCAGCAAGCACACTAGCGCAAGATAGCCAGCACCAAGCACCAACAGACGCGTCACGACATAATCAAGATACTCAGCTGTTTTCTTGCCGGGGCGAATACCGGGAACAAAACCGTTCTGGTTCTTGAGGTTGTCTGCAACTTCTTCGGTCTTGAAGGCGACGTTAAAGGTGTAAAAGAACGTGAAGAAAATGATCATTGCCGCAAAGAACACGAGGTAAAGTGGCTGACCCAGTCCGAAATAGGCAAGAACAGTCGACATGAACGGACTTGTTTGGTTCCCGCTAAAAGTTGCGAGGGTGGTTGGCAATAGCAACAGAGACGATGCAAAAATCGCGGGGATAACGCCAGCGGGGTTCACTTTGACGGGCAAATGGCTTGAACCGCCATCATACACCTTCATACCAACTTGGCGGCGCGGATACTGAATGGTGATTTTCCGTAAAGCGCGCTCCATGAAGACGACAAACGTTAGCGTCGCCCCAATCATAAAGAGAACACCAACGATCGTAGCAGAGTTAAGTGCACCAGAACGGCCTTGGCTAAAGAACTGAGCAAAGGCCAACGGCAATTCTGCAATAATACCAACGAAGATTATCAGAGAGATACCATTACCGATACCGCGTGCTGTAATCTGCTCACCAAGCCACATCAGGAACATCGTGCCACCCACAAGGGTCACAACACACGAAATGCGGAAGAACCAACCGGGATCAGTCACAAGATCGCCAGCCTCAAGCGAGACAGCCAACCCGTACGCTTGGAACGTGGCCAGCACCACTGTGCCGTAACGCGTGAACTGGTTGATTTTCTTACGGCCAGGCTCGCCTTCTTTTTTCAGCTGCTCGAAATAGGGAACCATCGCTGTCAAAAGCTGAATGATAATCGAAGCTGAGATGTAAGGCATAATGCCGAGGGCAAAGATGCCCATCCGCGACAGCGCACCACCGGTAAACATGCCCAAAACGCCCGCAATACCGCTGGCCGCTTGATCCATAAACGTACGCAGACTGTCTGCATCGATGCCCGGTACAGGAATATAGGTTCCGATCCGATAGACGATTAACAAACCAATCGTAAATAAAATGCGCTGGCGCAATTCGGTCGCTTTGCCGAAAGCCCCCCACGACATGTTGGAGGCCATTTGTTCCGCAGCTGATGCCATATCAATCGTCTCTTTTAATCAAATGCGCCGCCAGACGGCTTCCCGTTGGCGGCGCTTGGAAAACTTAAAGCGTTATGTAAGGGGCGTAAGCGCCCCTAACAACCTCTTATTCAGCGGCCGCTTCTTTTGCTGGGCCAGTAACGGTCAATTTACCGCCGGCTTTTTCAACAGCAGCGATCGCGCCAGCTGACGCGCCAGTTACTTCAGCAGTAATTTTCGCTGTTACTTCGCCTTTAGCGAGAATGCGGATACCGTCAAGCTTGCGGCGCACAACACCTGTAGATACCAGTGTATCTTCGGTGATTTTGCCAGCTTCCAGAACACCTGCGTCGATGAACTTCTGGATCAAGCCAAGGTTGATAACAGCAAATTTCTTGCGGTTCGGTTTGTTGAAGCCACGCTTTGGAAGGCGTTGGTAGAGGGGCATCTGCCCGCCTTCAAAACCCTTGATCGCAACACCTGAACGGGACTTTTGACCCTTAATACCACGGCCACCAGTCTTACCAGTGCCAGAACCCGGACCACGACCAACGCGCTTGCGTTTTTTGGTTGCCCCGGGATTGTCGTGTAGTTCGTTGAGTTTCATATCGCTTCTCCTTTGCCGGACGGTCTCCCCGAAGCGAACGGGAGGGACACGGCGTTAAAATGATTCGGGACGCCCAATGGAAGCCCACTGGCGGCGTATAGACCCGCAACGCCTTTGGATCAAGGTGCTGCACGCATCAATTACGCCAAACGAAAAGCGCCCCGCACGGATGCGAGGCGCAAATCTGTCAACTAAGCCGAAGCTCAGCCTTTTTCTTCGATGATCTCAACCATGTGAGAGATAGAGTTAACCATGCCGCGAACGGATGGTGTGTCTTCTAGCTCACGGGTTTTGTGCATTTTGTTCAAGCCCAGACCGATCAAAGTCTTACGCTGCTTTTCAGGGCGGCGGATGGGTGAACCGATTTGCTTAACAACGATGGTTTTAGCCATTGGTCAGTCTCCTTAGGCTTCAGCTTCAGCGGCAGGCGCTGGAGCGTCAGTTTTGGACAGGATGTCAGCCACTTTCTTACCACGGCGCTGTGCCACCTGACGGGGGCTGCTTTCCTTAGTGAGGCCATCCAACGTAGCGCGGATCATGTTGTAAGGGTTCTGCGAACCGATTGACTTAGCAACCACGTCCTGAACACCCAACATCTCGAACACAGCACGCATTGGACCACCAGCAATGATACCAGTACCCGTTGGGGCGGTACGCATTACAACTTTGCCTGCGCCGTGACGGCCAGCCATATCGTGGTGCAATGTGCGGCCTTCGCGAAGAGGCACACGGATCATCTGACGCTTTGCTTGCTCGGTAGCTTTGCGAATTGCCTCAGGGACCTCTTTCGCTTTACCTTTACCGAAGCCAACACGGCCTTTCTGATCGCCGACAACTACGAGTGCGGCAAAGCCAAAGCGCTTACCACCCTTTACAGTTTTCGACACACGGTTGATCGCCACCAGACGGTCGGCGAATTCAGGGGTCTCTTCGCGATCGCGACCTTTACCCCGACGGTTTTCACGTTCTGCCATTTTCCGTCTCCTTAGATCTTCAGACCACCTTCACGAGCAGCATCGGCCAAAGCCTTTACTTTCCCGTGAAAGAGGAAACCGCCACGATCGAAGTATGCTTCTTCGACACCGGCTTTTTTCGCACGTTCCGCGATCACTGCGCCAACTTTCGTTGCTGCTGCGATGTTGTTCTGACCTACGACACCCAAGTCTTTCTCCATAGAGGAAGCTGAGGCAACTGTTTTACCAGCTACATCGTCGATCAGCTGTACGCTGATGTTTTTGTTTGAACGGTGAACGGACAAACGCATACGTCCTGCATTCACCTTGCGAAGTTTGTTCCGAACGCGCAGGCGGCGCTTAAGGAACAGAGTTCTTTTACTGTTAGCCATAGCTGCGGTTCCTTACTTCTTCTTACCTTCTTTGCGGAAGATATATTCGTCGACATACTTGATCCCCTTGCCTTTATAAGGCTCGGGCTTACGCCAAGCGCGGATGTTTGCCGCAACCTGACCGACCTGTTGTTCGTCGATACCTTCCACAATGAGCTGTGTGTTCTTCGGGGCAGTTACTGTAACGCCATCTGGAACTTGGAACACAACGTCATGGGACAGACCCAATGACAGTTTGATGTTCTTGCCTTCCATGGCAGCACGATAACCAACACCGTTGATCTCAAGCTCTTTCTTGAAGCCGTCAGTCACACCAGTCACCAGGTTGGCGACCATTGTGCGGGTCATGCCCCACTGTTGACGTGCACGCTTGGACTTGCCGCGTGGCGTTACAGACAAAGCACCATCTTCGACGGCGAGTGTGACATCGTCAGTCGCGGTGAAGGAACGGACACCCTTAGGGCCTTTCACTTCAACGGTCTGACCGTCGATTTTCGCTTCTACACCGGAGGGCAGAGCAACTGGTTTTTTACCAATACGAGACATCTGTTCCTCCTTAGAAGACTGTGCAGAGCACTTCGCCACCGACGTTGGCTGCGCGTGCGTTTGCATCCGACATCACGCCGCGAGACGTGCTGACAATCGACACACCCAAGCCCTGACGGACAGTGGGGATATCATTAGCGCCCATGTAAACGCGGCGGCCAGGTGTAGAAACCCGCTTCACTTCGCGAATGACAGGAGTGCCTTCGTAGTATTTCAGGCTGATTTCGAAAGCAGGGTGGCCATCAATGCCAGTCTTGCCTTCATAACCGCGGATGTAGCCTTCGTCGGCAAGTACATCCAGAACCCAAGCACGGAGCTTGGACGCAGGGGTTTCAACCGTGGATTTGCCGCGCATCTGACCATTGCGGATGCGTGTCAACATATCACCGATAGGATCGTTCATTTGTTAAACCTCCCTTACCAGCTTGACTTGACCATACCAGGGATTTGACCCTGGCTGCCAAGCTCACGAAGAGCAATACGGCTGACCTTAAGCTTACGGTAGTAAGCGTGGGGACGGCCTGTAAGTTGGCAACGGTTGTGAAGACGTGTAGCCGAAGAATTGCGGGGCAATTTTGCCAGCTCAAGCTGTGCTTTGAACCGCTCTTCCATGGGCTTGCTTTCGTCACGCGCGATTGACTTAAGCTCAACACGCTTAGCGGCAAATTTCTCCACCAGGCGCTGACGCTTTTTCTCGCGTTCGATCATAGATTTTTTAGCCATATCTCAGTCCTCTCCGCGCTTACGAATTGAAGGGCATGTTGAAAGCTTTCAACAGTGCCTTGGCTTCCGCATCCGTTGGCGCGGTGGTGCAGATGATGATGTCCATGCCCCAGACTTCGTCGACTTTATCAAAGTCGATTTCAGGGAACACGATGTGCTCTTTCATGCCCATGGCGTAGTTGCCACGGCCATCGAATGACTTACCCGAGATGCCGCGGAAGTCGCGGATACGAGGCATTGCGATGGTGATAAAGCGATCAAGGAATTCGTACATACGCTCGCCGCGCAATGTTACTTTGGTACCAAGAGGCATATCTTCACGAACCCGGAAGCCCGCGATTGATTTCTTGGCCATCGTAACAACAGCTTTTTGGCCAGCGATTGCAGTCAGATCTTCCTGAGCCGCTTTCACTTTCTTGCTGTCTTTTACGCTTTCAGCGCCCGCACCGATGTTCAGAACAATTTTGTCCAAACGCGGGATCTGCATGTCGTTCTTGTAGCCGAACTCTTCTTTCATCGACGCACGAATGGTGTCGTTGTAAAGAGACTTCAGACGGGGGGTGTAGTTTGCTGTATCAAGCATCAATCACGTCTCCCGTGGTTTTGGCGAAGCGAACTTTCTTGTCGCCTTCCATTTTGAAGCCGACGCGTGTTGCTTTGCCGTTCTTGTCGGCAAACGCGAGGTTCGACAGCTCGATGGGCATTGCTTTTGGAATGCGACCACCTTGGCTTGTCTGCGATTGGCGTGTGTGGCGGATGGCGATGTTAACGCCTTCCACAACAGCCTTGCCAGCGGACGGATCAACAGACTGAATAGTGCCTGTTTTGCCTTTGTCTTTGCCAGCGATCACGATGACAGTGTCACCTTTTTTCAACTTAGCAGCCATATCACAGCACCTCCGGCGCGAGCGAGATGATTTTCATGAAGTTTTTGGCGCGCAATTCACGAACAACTGGCCCGAAGATACGTGTGCCGATTGGCTCACCGTTGGTATTCAGGATAACTGCTGCGTTACGGTCAAAGCGAATTGCTGTGCCGTCTTCGCGACGAACTTCTTTAGCGGTGCGAACAACTACGGCCTTACGGACGTCGCCTTTTTTCACACGGCCACGTGGGATGGCTTCTTTAACCGAGACGACAATGATGTCACCTACGGAAGCGTACTTACGCTTAGAGCCACCCAACACCTTAATGCACTGAACACGGCGAGCGCCGCTGTTGTCAGCAACATCCAGGTTGGTCTGCATCTGGATCATTTGGTTTCTCCCGACCTTTGGGGGGCGATGCGTGCCCTATCCCCAGGGTTTCGATTAAGCTGTGAAGCCTGACTTAGTCTGTCAGAACTTCCCAACGCTTTGTCTTAGAACGCGGTGCACATTCGATGATACGAACGAGGTCACCAACATTAAAAGAATTCTTCTCATCGTGCGCCCGGTACTTCTTGGACTTACGGATGGTCTTTTTCAGAACGGGGTGCGTGAAGCGACGCTCAACCGATACAGTGACGGTTTGCTCGTTTTGGTTGCTTGTGACAACACCTTGCAGGATACGCTTGGGCATAGGTTAAGCCTCCGCTGCAGCAGATGCTGCTTTTTCGTTCAGAATTGTTTTTACACGTGCCGCGTCACGACGGACTTGGCGCATACGTGCTGTGTTTTCAAGTTGGCCAGTAGCCTGCTGAAAACGCAGGTTAAAGCTTTCTTTTTTGAGCGATGCGAGGTCTTCGCGAAGCTGATCCGGCGACTTGTCGCGGAGTTCTTTAGCGTCCATTGGACTATTCCTTTTTCAACATCACCAGCGGGCCCCCGAGGGTCACCCCGATTCTGGTGGAGTGGGTGTAGAAGCTGGCCGTATAGGGGGGATAGTGAAACCACGCAACCCCTTTGTTTTTATCGCCCGCAGTATGGGCCAAAAGGGAAGAACCACGCCGCATCATAGTCGGGACGGTCGATGACACTGGCTTGACGCAAGGCGATCAGGTATCGACTGCGCTATGACACAGATTAAATCGCTCTTCGCAACCCGCCTTTACTCAGCCGCTCTGTCACAGCACGGCAAAATTGACCCAACTGAGCTGGAGCAATCCTGCTATGTCATCGCAGAAGATGATGAGGCCGGCCAAGAGTGGTGCGAGCAAAACGGCTATGCAGGCTACACCAGCTATGCGTCCCTTACGGATTTGCCGTGGCGCTTTCCGATCTTCAAGGATGTGGTGGACGCGCTCGATAAACACGTAGCTGAATTTGCCAAGGACCTGTGTTTTGACTTGGGTGACCGTGAATTGGTGTTGGAAGACATCTGGATCAACATCCTGCCAGAAGGCGGCATCCACACATCCCACATTCACCCCCATTCGGTTATTTCTGGAACCACCTATGTGGCAATGCCCAAAGACACCTCGGCGCTGAAGCTTGAAGACCCGCGTTCACAGATGATGATGGCGGCACCACCCCGCACCGCAGACGCGCGGGAAGAGCTAAAAACATTCGTGTACGCCAAACCTGCCGTCGGAGATGTTTTGCTTTGGGAAAGCTGGCTGCGCCACGAAGTACCCATGAACATGTCCGAAGAAGACCGGATCAGCGTTAGCTTTAACTACAAGTGGGCCTAGCCCGTACAAAACACAGCAGGCACCGCCTCACACTATAACAGCGGCGCCTGCGTGTTGATCCAAGCTTAGCTGCCTGCATTAAGAAGCTGTGCATTGCCGCCCGCAGCTGTTGTATCAACGCAAACGTGCCGCTCATGGGTAAGCCAGCGCGCGAAATCCCCCTCACTCAACAACGGGAGCAACGCGCCGTCTCTTGCGGCCAAAGCCACACGGTATTCACGCAACTGCTCGGGGGCGGCAAAACTCACAACTGCCGCAAAGCCATGCAACGTGCTCAGTGCTTCTGCGGTCACATCACCGTTTATTGCGCCATCTAACAGCAAACCTGACGTTGCCATAACCGGATAACACCCCGCCTGTTCTGCTGCCTCAGCTTGCTGTGCTGCTGCCTGCGGTCCCGGCCCAAGGCACAAGACCATTCCCCGCCCGTGGGTTGTCATGCGGTTTGATTCACCAGTTGGTCCCGGAAAAACCTGACTGTCCAAAGCCATGCCTGACAGTTGCGCCGCATCAATTGCAGCCTGAACCCGATCGGTCGCAACGCTGCGCTGTTCAGTATGCGCAACTGTGCGGGCCTCGGGCTTGGTGAACCGCACAACATAATTTGGACCACCTGCCTTCGGCCCAGTGCCAGACATCCCCTCGCCCCCAAACGGTTGAGACCCCACCACGGCACCGATCTGATTGCGATTGATATAGATGTTGCCAGCGTTCACCGTGCGTGACGCCAAGGCGATCCGATCATCAATCCGGCTGTGCATCCCAAAAGTTAGCCCGTAACCCGTGGCATTGATGTCGGCCATTACGCGCGTCAAATCCGACGCTGCAAAAGTGGCTACGTGCAAGACAGGGCCAAAGATTTCCTCGCCCAGATCAGAAATGCCGTTCACACGGATCACGCTTGGCGCCACAAAATGACCTTCGCTTGGCACTGAAACCTGATGCAGCAATCGCCCTTCATGCTGCGCGATCTCGATATGTGCATCAATCTTGGCTTTCGCAGCCGCATCAATTGCGGGGCCAACATCCGTTGCCAAATCCCACGGCGCACCCACACACAACTCATCCATCGCCCCATAGAGCATCGTCAGCATTTTATCCGCGACGTCTTGCTGGACATAAAGCACCCGAAGCGCCGAGCACCGTTGTCCCGCAGACTGAAAGGCAGATGCCACAATATCCCGCACCGCCTGTTCGGGCAGCGCGGTACTATCGACGATCATCGCGTTCAGCCCACCTGTCTCTGCAATAAGTGGCGCATGGGGCGCAACATTGGCAGCCATTGCGCGGTTGATCGACTGCGCAGTTACGGTTGAGCCGGTAAAGCAAACACCATCAATCCGCGCATCACTGCTCAAGGCTTTTCCAACCACATCCCCACGGCCCGGCAAAAGCTGCAACACATCGGCGGGAACGCCCGCCTCATGCAAAAGTTCTGTCGCCCGTAATGAGATCAAGCTTGTTGCCTCAGCGGGTTTGGCCAAAACACCATTGCCAGCGGCCAGTGCCCCCACAATTTGGCCCGTGAAAATCGCTAGCGGGAAATTCCACGGCGAAATGCACGTAAAGATACCACGCGCAGGCGCAGAGAGTTCAACACTACGGGCCGCGTAGTACCGCAGGAAATCAACAGCCTCACGCAATTCGCCCACTGCGTCCATCGCGGTTTTGCCTGCCTCGCGGGCAAGTAATGCGAACAACTCACCAAAATGCGCCTCATAGAGATTGGCCGCTTTGCGCAACACATCCGCACGTTCCGCCGCTGATACGTTCCACGACACCGCACGTGCGATTGCCTCGTGCGTTTGTGCCTCGGTCATGTAGGTCAGTTTGCCTACCAGAACCTGTGGCGCGGCAGGGTCAAATACATCTACCTGCTCACCGCCCTTACTGCGTAAATCCCAAACGTGGTTTTGATACGGCAGACGCGCAGACTCTAGCTGATCCACGTCGTGGGTGTTGTGCAAATCCCAACCACGCGAGTTCAGCCGTTCAGACGCATAAATATCCGCTGGTTTGGGTAACACAGCGCCACTCGCCATCGAATCTTCAAACGGGCTGGCGGCGACCACCTCGGCAGGAACCGCTTTATCAACGATTTGATTTACAAACGAGCTATTCGCCCCGTTCTCCAAAAGGCGGCGCACCAGATAGGCCAGCAAATCTTCGTGGGTGCCCACGGGCGCGTAAATGCGGCAGCGGATATTTTCACTTTGCACCACCACATCATGCAACGCCTCGCCCATGCCATGGAGCCGTTGAAATTCATACGCGTCGCGTGCAGCGCCCATCTCAAGAATAGCGGCAACAGAATGGGCGTTGTGCGTCGCAAATTGCGGGTAAATCCTATCCGTGTAGCCAAGCAGTTTTTGCGCACAGCACAGGTACGACACATCCGTGGCCCGCTTTTTGGTGAAGACAGGATAGTCGTTCAGCCCTTCAACTTGGGCGCGCTTAATCTCGGTGTCCCAATAGGCTCCTTTCACCAAGCGGATCATGATTTTGCGGTCAAGTTTCTGGGCCAGCGCATAGAGCCAATCAATAGTGGCGGCAGCACGTTTGCCGTATGCCTGCACAACCACACCAAAGCCGTCCCAACCCGCCAAAGACGGATCAGATAACACGGCCTCAATTACATCAAGTGACAGATCAAGGCGGTCCGCCTCCTCTGCGTCAATATTAAGCCCCATCCCCGCGGCCTTCGCTTGCTGCGCAAGGCCAAGGGTCAGCGGCACCAACTCACGCATCACACGATCAGCTTGGCCAAACTCGTATCTTGGGTGCAACGCAGAAAGCTTGATTGAAATGCCAGGATTGTCACGGATATCTGCCTGCGTGCATGACGCCGCAAGGCGCTCAATCGCATCGGCATATGCATCATAAAACGCCTGTGCATCATCCGCGGTCATCGCGGCCTCGCCCAGCATGTCATATGAGTAAGTGTAACCGCGCTTGGTTTGGGCAAGCCCGCGTTTGACGGCCGCTTCAATCGTTTGACCCAGTACGAATTGCGCGCCCAACTCTTTCATCGCGCGGGCTACCGCTTTGCGAATAACAGGTTCCCCCAGACGGCGCACCGCACCGCGCAACACGGACGCAACGCCCTTCCCATCGGTCAGTACTTTGCCCGTCAGCATCAGGCCCCAAGTAGACGCATTCACCAAAGGCGAGCTGGAATTACCCAAGTGCTTTGCCCATTCAGACGGCGCAATCTTGTCTTCGATCAGCGCATCAATGGTGGTCGCATCTGGCACCCGCAACAATGCTTCGGCCAAACACATCAGCGAAACACCTTCCTCGGTGGACAACCCGTACTCTGCCAAAAACACCTCCATGAGGCTTGGCTTTTTGTCGTTGCGAATGGCGTTGACCAATCCAACAGCGCGGTGATGCGCAGCGTTATGGAATTCGGGCGTAAACGCTGCCTGTGTAGTTAGCTGCGAAATAAGCAGCGCTTCGTCTGCGGTGTGCTGTGCGCGAATAGCGGCACGCTTTGCTGAGTAATCCATGGCCAAACGCCCCTCCCAAAAAGACTGAGAGCAACTTACAACCAACGTAAAAGTCAGATTGACTATAGATTAATCCAAAGTAGTTTTATCAAACCTATTTTTAGGGCTATTTTAGCCAGATCAAGCATTGAGAATTACATGTATAGTTCGATTGACCGGATAGATTATGCAATATTGGATGTGCTGGCTGTTGATGGCCGTGCTTCCGTCAGCAGTATCGCTGAGCGCGTGGGCCTATCTAAGACGCCCTGCCAAATCCGGCTCAAGAAATTACAACAGCTTGGCTATATTACGGGGTTTCGCGCCAACATCGACCAACGCAAATTGGGCCGCAGCAACGTAGCTTTTGTTGAGGTGAAGATGGCCGACACCCGCGAGGCCGCCCTGCGCGCCTTCAACGAAGCGGTGCGCAAAATCCCCGAAGTTGAGATGTGCCACATGATCGCGGGGGCGTTTGACTACTTATTGAAAGTGCGCACCGTCAGCACAGACGACTACCGTCGCGTCTTGGGTGAGAAAATCTCATCACTGCCGCACGTCAGCTCTACCTCGACACATGTGTCAATTGAAGCCATCCACGAGTAGCAGGCGTGATTACTCAACACTCTGTTCGTTCAACACTTTGCGCGCCACGCGAAAACACTCAAGCCCCTGAGGTACGCCGCAGTAAATTGCGATGACGTGAATAATAGCGCGAATTTCGTCTTGGCTCACGCCGTTCCTGAGCGCACCACGACAATGGGTTTCCCATTCAGACATCTTACCAAGCGCACCAATCATCGACAGGTTCATCATAGAGCGCGTCTTGGCGTCAATGACATCATCCCCCCAGCCAAACCCCCAACACCAAGCAGTCATGGCCTCTTGAAACGGACGAGTGAAATCATCCGCAGCAGCAAGGTTTTTCTCAACGTACTCTGCACCAAGGGTCGCCTTGCGCTGCTCAAGCCCTTTGAGAAACAAATCTTCATCAAACGTATCCATGGTGTTTTCCTTTTTGGGTGCTGGCACAATACGCCAATGTGTTGTGATGCTTGTCAAATCCTTGCGCGAAACGCGTGGCGGCTTTAGCCCCAAACTTCTTGTACCAATTTGAAATTTGCTTGCTTTCAAAAGCAGACTCAGGCCATCATTCCTAAGTGGGCAGGCGATGGCGTCGCCAGCATTTATTGCACGCCCGTTATCCTCATTTCCTGAACGCCGGGATTTTCTTTGCCGTGATGCGGTTGAGGGAGATCGGCTTCCTTGATTGGCATTCCGGCACGTTTGTGAAGGAACCATTGTCATGGAACGTCCAGAATTTTACCGCTTTCATCAGGGTGAAAAATCCCTGCCTTTTGATGCATCTGAATATGCCAACCGCCTAAAACGCCTGCGCGCAGATATGCAGGCCAACGGGGTGGACGCGTGCGTATTCACATCAATGCATAACGTGGCCTACTACTCGGGGTTTCTCTACTGTGCGTTTGGCCGCCCTTACGCAGTTGTCGTGACCCAAACCGAAGATGTCACGATCAGTGCGGGCATCGATGCAGCACAACCTTGGCGCAGAAGTAGCGGCGACAACATCACCTACACCGACTGGCAGCGAAACAATTATTGGCGCGCAATTTTGTCTGTGACTGGGGCGGGCAAGACCGTCGGGTATGAGGCCGATCACCTAACGTTGAGCCAGTCCGAGCTGATGGACGTGTTCTTATCGCCCAAAGCAAAAGTTGACATGGCACCTGTCACGATGCGCCAACGAATGCATAAATCCGCGGCTGAAATTGAACTTATCCGCGCCTGCGCGCAAGTTGCCGATGTGGGCGGCTACGCCATCAAAGACGCGATCAAAGCGGGCACTCGTGAGATTGATGTGGCAATGGCAGGTCGCGATGCGATGGAGCTGGAAATCGCCAAGCGGTTCCCCGATGCGGAATACCGCGATACGTGGGTGTGGTTTCAGTCGGGCATCAACACTGACGGCGCACATAACCCCGTAACAAGCCGCGCCCTGCAATCGGGTGATATCTTGAGCCTGAACACTTTCCCAATGATAAGCGCCTATTACACAGCACTTGAGCGGACGTTATTTGTTGAAAACGTTGATCCCGCCAGCTTGAAGATTTGGGAAGCAAACGTCGCGGCACATGAGCTGGGCATGAGCCTGCTGAAACCCGGGATGAGTTGCGCGCAGGTCACCGAGCAGATCAACGACTTCTTCGCCGAACACGATTTGCTGCAATATCGTACGTTCGGCTATGGGCATTCCTTCGGCGTGCTGTCCCACTACTACGGGCGCGAAGCAGGATTAGAGCTGCGAGAGGACATCGACACGGTTCTTGAGCCCGGAATGGTGATTTCAATGGAGCCAATGCTGACCATCCCCGAAGGCACGGCCGGTGCTGGAGGTTACCGCGAGCATGACATTCTGGTCATCACAGAAGACGGCAACGAAAATATCACCGGCTACCCCTACGGCCCCGAATTCAACGTTGTAGGCTAATAAAACAAATCAGGGGGCCAAGCGCCCCTTGATACTCCCAACGGCGGCGCCGCTTGCTTGCTGAAACCAGGTCAGCCAAATCATTGCGTAAGAGCCGCTTCATTTTTGCAAAGGTGTGTTTCAGTATTTCATCGCCAATATGTTGCTCTCTTTGCTTTCTAGCCATCGAAACCAACCAAGCACACCAGATCAATGGATGCGCACCCCTTGCCCTTCAATCACCCTCTGGATGGCTTGGATATCAACATCTTCAAAAGCAGTGTTGTTCTTTACGGACCACGCAGCCGCAACACCTGCGCCCTGCCCCTGCACCGCGCAGCACGCCATGTTTCGGGTCGCTGCGTGGGAAATACGATCCCCCCCTGTGGCCCGCCCTGCCACGATCAGGTTCTTCACACCCTTGGGCAGCATCGAACGATAGGGGATATGCATGTACCGCCCCGTCGTCGGCAAAATCAAAATGCCATAACCATCGATGAACTCCGGATAGATGCCGATACTGTCCTCAAATCTAGCCTCTCCGCGCACATCCTGTTCGGTCATATTATACACCGCATCAATTTTGCGCGTGTCGCGAATGCCGATCGACATTCCAAAGTTCCGCAGCCGCACGCCATCACAGCCGGGCGTATACTGGCGAAGCGCGTCAATCGCGTGCATCGCCTGTTTGCGGCCCTCGATTTCGAACTGTGTCATGCTGTCGGGGTCCGTGCCATCGCAGCCCGCCAGATGGATAAGGTTCATATAGGTCATCTCACCACTGTCGTGCACCGCGCCCCACGTGCCACCAATCGTGTTCAAATGCGCAGGGATGACACCGTCGCGGATCGCCTGCTCAAACGGCTTGCCCAAGAAGGGCGAAAACATCGTGTCTTCTTTGCCGTCCGTTTCAACTTCCCACTCGCCCGAGGACCAGTCTTTATAGGTCTGCGGATTACTGCGGACCCCCTCCATAAACTTGGTCTTATCCACACCAGCCAAATGGAACATGACGCTGGCGGCCTGCATCTCTTCGACGGGTGTTTTTACCGTTGCGCAGCCCGCTCGGGCCGCAACATCAGCGTCGCCTGTGGCATCAATAATGCGCTTGGCCAATATCGCTTCACGCCCCGCTTTCGATTCCACAATCACCCCTGCAACAGCGCCATCGGTTATGATGGGCGCTACAAACTGCCGGTGCAGCATCGGGTGAATACCTGCCTCCTCAACAAGGCGATCAGCGACCAGCTTAAACCCCTCGCTGTCTAACTCATAGCTCAGCGATTGGCTCTCAGGCACAGCAGCACCCATTGCTTTGGCGCGCTCTTCAAACTCGCGACCGATACCGTTCGCTTCTACGGTTTGCTCGTGGCGGTACCAAGCAAACCCTTCGACACCGACGACAGTAATGTTGCCGCCAAAACAGCCAAAGCGCTCCAACAAGGTCACTTCTACACCGCATCTTGCGGCCGCAAGCGCCGCGGCCAACCCGGCGGGGCCAGAGCCGACAACAAGCACGTCCGTTTTGTGAACCACAGGGGTTTCACGCGCCGGTTCCAAAATTGAGGTCAAAGACATCACGCCTCCCGCATCAGCCGTCCGTTTCGTTCACCAGCTACGGTACCGCGGGCACACACAGGCGCAATGAATTTTTAGCCCTCGCATATCATCAGCACACTATCCTTGCCGCCGTTTTTCACCAAGCATCAGCATTGCAGGTGTCACCACAAGGGTGAGCACAGTTGCAACGACTAACCCGCCCGCAATGGCCGATGACAGCTCGGTCCACCACTGCGTCGAAGGCGCACCATACACGATCTCTCGGGTGAAGAAATTCAGGTTCAGCCCGATCACCATTGGCATCAACCCCAAGGCAGTTGTCACCGAGGTCAAAATAACCGGCCTTAAACGCTGTGCGCCCGTCCGTAATGCCGCCTCCAAAGGCGATTGGCCCAGCTTTTTGAGGTCATTATATGTGTCGATCAAAACAATATTGTTGTTCACGACGATCCCCGCCAAAGCGATCACGCCGATACCGCCCATTACAACGCCAAACGGACGCCCAGTGATAATCAGCCCAAGCAGCACCCCGGCAATTGAGAAAATGATTGCCGACATGACAACAAAGGCTTGGAAGAAATTGTTAAACTGCAGCACCAGAATGACAAACATCAAGAAGATTGCAGCAGCGAACGCAGACGCGAGAAAGATCATGCTTTCCTGTTGGTCTTCTGCCTCACCAGCAAAGCTAAACTCAACACCGTCGGGCAATTCTGCCTCTGCCAATGCGGCCGTCAGGGCAATCACTTGGTCATTCACCAAAAAGCCCGGCGCCACGTTTGCCTCAATGCTTGTCACCCGCTTTTCATCGATACGGCGGATAACGCCCGTGCGATCAGACGGCGCAAAAGTGACAAAGTTTGCAATTGGCACCAACCCTGAAGACGTCGGCACGCGCAAACTACCAAGCTCAGACAAAGACCTGTCTTCACGCGGAAAACGCACGCGAATATCAAGTGAGCCGTCGATGTCATCAGGCCGGTAGTCGGCAACAGTGATCCCTTGGGTAAGCAATTGCACAGCTTGCCCCAAAAGACTGACATCTGCCCCAAACCGTGCAGCCTCAGCGCGATTAACAAGGATGAAAACCTCCACACCCGGCACGGGCCGCGTATCAGTAACGTCCGTAAAGCCGCCAAGTTTGTCCATGATGTCACGAATTTGCTGAACAGCTTTACCCTGAACATCCGGGTTGCGGGCGGTAATCTGCAAGTTCACGGGCTTGCCCGCAGTAGGGCCGCCACTTTCTGTCTGCACCTGCACATCGATACCCGCAATATCAGCAACGCTTTCGCGGATATCCACACCAATTTGCGCAGCCGTGCGCCGCGTATCCCACGGTGTGAGTTCAAGTTGTAGCGTCCCGATTGTTTCCTCATCCCCTTGACCCGCCGACATCATCGAGCGCGCGTAAATGCTGGCAATCTCATCATACCCAAGCAAACGGTCTTCCACAGCACGCACCAAAGCATCCCGCTCAAAAATCGAAAAGTTATCCCGTGCGCGCACCTGTACTTGCATGAAATCAGGCTCAACTGACGGGAAGAAACTGATCCCGCGACCGAACTGGCCGTAGGCCCCGAAAGCCCCCAACAAGAGAGCAACCGCCAGCAACAGCGTAGCCGTTGGCCGCAATATGGCCCACTCCAACACGCGCACATAGGCACCTGTAAAGCCGCTCATATTGCGTGGGTCGCCCACTTCGGCGGCGTGCAAAGCTGCCTTGGCTTTGGCAGTCTGTGGCTGCCGTTTGCCGATCAGCCCACCAACGACCGGAATGAAAATCAACGCCATAAAAAGCGATGCGAAAAGCGTAAGGATCACAGTGATCGGCAAAAACTTCATGAATTCGCCCACCATGCCGGTCCAGAAAAGGAGCGGGAAAAAGACAGAAAGTGTAGTGGCAGTTGAGGCAATAATCGGCCACGCCATGCGCTTGGCCGCAAAGGAGTACGCCTCAGGTGCGCTTGCCCCTTCTTGCAATTTTCGGTCCGCTAATTCGGTCGTGACGATCGCACCATCTACCAACATCCCCACAACCAAGATCAGTGAGAACAGCACAACGATGTTCATCGTGTAATCCATACTCCACAGCGCAATTACCCCCGCCAAAAACGCACCGGGAATTGCAAGCCCCACCAAAATTGACGACCTGAACCCCAACGCAAGAACGATCACAATCATGACCAAAATCACGGCAGCAATCACATTGGCTTCCAGATCACTCAGCATGTCTTTCACCTGCTTGGATTGATCTTGAAGGTAAGTCACTTCGATGCTGTCGGGCCAATCAACGCGCAACGTTTCAACAATTGCGCGGACCTGTGCGACTGTATCAATGATATTCGCGCCTGAGCGTTTTGTCACCTCCAGCGCAAGCGCAGGCTGGCCGTTGATGCGCGCAAACGAATTGGGGTCCTCAAACGTACGGCGGATCGTGGCCACATCCCCAAACGTCACAACCGCATCACCGCGCACTTTGACGGGCATGGCCATGACGTCTTCCAGATCCTCAATAAGACCGGGAACCTTCAGCACGATGCGCCCAGAACCCGTTTCAATAGCACCCGCCGCGATCAGCCTGTTGTTGCGCTGTATCTGCCCGATAAGTTCGTCAAATGACAGGTTATAAGTTTGGAAAACCGTCGGGTCGATCAGTACCTCAAGAAACTCAAAACGCTGGCCGCCGATCTCTGCCTCAAGAACACCTTCAAGGCCTTCGATTTCTTCCTGCAGAGTTTCCGCAAGAGAGTTCAAAGTACGTTCTGGCACAGGCCCTGAGATAATCGTGGTGATGATCGGGAACAGAGCCGTGTTGATCTCTGTAATTGTGATGTCGCGTGCATCCGTGGGCAGATCACTTTGCGCCCGGTCCGCCGCCTCGCGCACTTTATCAAGCGCCTCATCGTTGTCGCCACCGGGCGTGAACTCAAGCTGGATCGAGGCAAAGCCTTCGGTCGCATCCGAACTCATCTGGTCCAACCCTTCGATTGATCCAAACTCGGCCTCCATCGGCTCAAGAAGCAACCGCTCAGCATCACTGGGACTTATACCATCGAGACCCGTTGAGACGTAAAACAAAGGCAGTGGCACCTCTGGATTGGACTCTTTGGGAATTGAAACATACGCGAACGCGCCCACGGCCAGCACCATGACAAGCGCCATAACCACAACGCGCGAGCGCGAGAAAGCTGCATCAATCAAGCTGTTCATTGCGCGGCACCTTCAACGCTTGGGGCAACCAATTCTCCCTCATTTACAAACCCCTGCCCCACGGTGATCAGCTGTACCTCGTCAGGTAATCCGGTGACCCAAATGCCATCGATCTGCGCCTTGACGATGCGCACAGGAAAGAACGCAACCACGTCATCGTTATCGACCGTTTTGACCCCAAGGTTGCCCGCCGTGTCCAAAGAAACGATCGACGGTGACATGAAGTGAGCAGTGACCTCGCCCGTTGGAATAACGATTTCGGCTGAAATACCTGCGGGGATCTCACCGCCCTCATTAGAAACTTCGACCTCGGCCAAAAACGTCCGTGTTTCCGCGGCAGCAGACGTGCCAACAAACGTAACAACGCCTTCACGCTCTTCGCCCGTGATGAAGCGGACTGTCGCGGCTTGCCCAACCTGCAGTCGGGTCAGCGCCTGCTGAGGTACTTGGATGGCAACTGTCAGTGGCGTAATATCAACCAATCGCCCAACGTCTGATCCAGCCGAAACATATTCACCAGCATCAACATTTCAAACGGCCAGCTACGCGCCATTGCAGTGAACGATTATGCGGTCAATATCCCTGTGGCCGATGCTGTTTCTGACGGACCAATCATTGCATACAAGCAAAACGGGGCGGAAATGAGCAGGCGGCGCAAAGGCCCGCTGTGGATTGTGTACCCTTATGACGACAAGAAAAGCTATCAGACCGAAACTGTCTACTCGCGCTCGATCTGGCAGCTTGATCGCTTGATTACCCAATAAAGAACGGCACCCCGCATGAGCTCACTCCCCCTATCCGTCGCTACCAAATTGTTCCGTTGGGCGTTTGGCACCATTTCGATTGCCATCATAGTTGGGTGTATCGCGATCAGCTACCTGTCGTATTCTGTGTGGGCGTATGTCGACAATCTTGGTGTCGCGAAACAAGGCCAGCAAGAATACATGGCTGCACAGCTCGAAATTGAATACCTCAAACTACAAGACGCCATTGATGACGCGCTCGCGGGTGGCCCCGAAGATGTTGAGGATGTTCGCAAGCGTTTTGATATTTTCTACAGCCGCACTTTGCCACTGCGGTTTGGCTCGCAGGCCGGTCAGTTCAACGCTGATCTACTGAAGCTGCAAGCAGTTCTGGATGCGCAGGTTCCACTAATTGATGGCACTGACGCACAACTCTTTGGGCAACTGGAGCAGTTGGCAGAAACCCTGGAAACCGTGCGCCCGCTTCCCCGCAAGATCGGGCTTGATTTCGTCAGTTATGAAGCCAAAACCGGACAGCGCGAGCGTGAAAAAATTATCAACCTCATCGAGATTTTGATCATCTCGGTCAGCTCAATGATCATCATCTTAGTTTTGATGATCGCGGGGCTTTTGCGACAAGCAAAAACACTCAACGCCACAACACAACTGGCTGATGAAAAGGATCAGCGTCTTTCGGCAACCCTGCGCGGCTCATTGGATGGGGTGGTTGTGACTGATGAAAACGCGATCATCATCGACTTCAGTCAATCCGCCGAAGACGTGTTTGGCTTTACCCGTGACCAAGCAATCGGCCAAAGCTTCTTTGACCTGTTACTGCCCGCCGAAGAAAGCAAAATGTTTTACGCCGCCATGGCAAACTACCGGCAGACCGGCAAAACGACCTTTGCCGAAAAAGGCCGCCAAGAGCTCAACATGATGCACCAAGACGGTCACGCCTTTCCTGCGGAAATGACCGCCTCCATCGCCCATGCGGGATCTCATGCGTTTTTCATCTGCTATGTGCGCAATATCACCGATCAAAAGGCACAAAAGGCCGAGCTTATCAGCAGCCGTGACGATGCACTTAGCGCAAACCGTGAACGCTCGCGGTTCTTTGCAATGATGAGCCACGAAATGCGCACCCCCCTGAACGGCGTGCTGTCTGCGCTGCAAATGCTGGAAGGCAGTGAGTTAAACAGCAAACAAAGGTCATACGTTGGGGCGGCACTGACATCGGGCGATATTTTGTTGGGGCATATTAACGATGTTCTGGCTATTGAAAGCGCCGAAAAGCGCAAGACCCCAGAGCCAACACCTTGCGATATTGCAGCACTGACCAACAGCCTGGTGGCCACGCTGCAACCCCTGGCCCGCGACAATCAAACCGCGATTGAGTTGGTTCAGCCAGAGGCCGGCCAGCAGTTCTTTTTGACGGATCAACGAGCCATCCAGCAGATCATCGTCAATCTGTTGAGCAACGCGATCAAGTTTACGCCGGGTGGTTCTGTGAAGCTTGAGACATCCTATTCCAAGGAAAACGGCACGCTTATATTTGATATAACGGACACTGGAATTGGCATCGCAGAGGATGACGTAAAGCGCATTTTTGATGACTTCGTCTCTCTGGACAGCAGCTATGAGCGCCGCACAAATGGCACCGGATTGGGCCTTGGGATTGTGCAACGTTTCGTCACCAATTTGGGCGGTGAAATCACCTGTAAATCCACCCTTGGCGTAGGCACCCACTTCCAAGTGATCCTCCCGATGCAAGAAGCCGCCCCCGCCACAACGAACAATACACAACAGACAACCTCATATGAGAGCAGCAAAAACTGCCAAAGCCTGTTGGTGGTCGACGATAATGAGATTAACCGCGACTTGCTTGGCGCGATGCTAGAACGGCTTGGCCACAAAGTGTGCTACGCGACGGGCGGGCAGCAAGCGGTGGATATCTCGCTGGAGCACCGCTTTGACGCCATCTTGATGGACATTTCCATGCCGGGTGTGAGCGGCACCCAAGCCACCCAGCGGATACGCGCGTCACGCGGGCCAAATCAAAACACGCATATTATCGCCGTTACCGCGCATGCCCTACCACAAGAGCGCACCGCCTTTACTGACGCTGGCATGACAGGATTTTTGGCAAAACCTATCAACCTGAAAGAGCTGGACGCCTGTCTGCTTGGTACGGAAAAAGACCAACACAACACACCTGAAACCTTGCCCGGCTCATCCGAGCGCCTTGTGGATGTTGCCCAAGTCAACGAATTGATCGCGATGCTGGGACACGACACGTTCATGGACAGGCTTGCCCTTTTGAAGACCCAATTCAAAACGCAAATTGATGAAATTCAAGCGACGCAAGATTTGGCAGGCATCCAGACCTATGCACATTCCATGGCCGGATCCTGCGGTATGCTAGGGGCAAAGCACCTACACAGCGTTCTGCAAGACATCGAAACAGCTTGCAAAACAGGGAACGCACAAGACGCGATAGACTTGGTAAAGCAACTCGAAAACATCGCAGCCGACACGTTTGATGCGTGGAACAACACGCTGGGGCAGTCCCAGAAAGTCGCTACATAGAACCAACTATCCGAATGGGTAGCCCACCACTCTTACGCATTGCGTGATGCCCAGTATGCGTCACGTTGCGGGCCACTGGGCAGCATATCTTGTCTTTGAAACACCGTGCTTCAAGGCAAGAATATGACCAACATCACAATCCACATAGCAGCCGTCACCCTCGCGATTGGGCTTTGGCTATTGGCCCCACCAGTTGTCGCCCAAACCACCGGAAGTGACGGATGTGATGAACTGTGTATCTCAGCCAGTTCATCAATGTTGAACGACGTAACTTCAGGTTTGCAGTTCACCGATGAAACGCTCTCCAGCTTGGTTGGTGCTGAACTGGGCCTTGACGACGTACGTGCTGATCTTGTGGGCTCGCAGGTTCCAATCAACGACTTCGTTACAGAATTGGAAAACGTGACGGGCACAAATTCGGCGGATGAAGCGCTTAATTCAGAAGCGACCCTATCCGAAATTTTTACTGCAGCTGCCAACGCGGCTGAAACCAACGGGGACCCTGCCGCGGCCACAGCTCTTCGGGCCCTCGCGACCAATGCAAGCGGCCTATCAGATGGTGTCTTGCTAAGTGATTTTCTGGTACTCGACACGACTGACGATGAATTATCAGACGCGAACATTTCGACTTTGGATTTGATCAGTGGAAGCGCGCAGCTTTACAACGCTGAATATGGCGCAACCACGCCCACGCCAATAGTAGCAAACATTGTCGGTTTTGGTGAGGTTAGAACTTACGTACAGGTTACCGAACCTCCACAGCTTGTATGCGGACCCGAAGGCACAAGTTTTCGTTCTGCTGCTGTCCGCACAAAGATCGATGTCACCCTAGAAAACGCGCCCCAGTCCATCGATGTTGGGCTAGCGGCTCTTGAAATAGAACCGCCTGAATTGTCATTTTACATCGAGGTGGGCGAGGCTGATGGCACCGTCACAGATGTGAATGCGGCCAACCAAACTGCACAGGTCACAATGACACCGGGGGTTGTAAACGCATACCTCGGCGAGATTGACGACAGTGTGTACTTTAACCGCGACCGCGTCATCACCGCGTCAGATATTGGCCCGTCAACAATCGCCGGAGCCGAAGTTATTTTGGCAGGCCTTCCGCCTTTGGTGCCCGAAACAATAATTCCCACATCAATCTCTGCCTCATCTAACGGTGAAACGGTGTCTTTCGGCTCCGGCACACTAGACTTCACAGGGCCCTACCCGCAGACCGAAGAACTGGACGTGCCTGTGGACGCAACGGAACGTGTGGTCAATGCAATTACAAACAACCTGCAAGTTGATCTTGAGCTTCCCGGCGATGGATCACTTGATGCGGTTGAGGTCCTACTAGAGACCGCTCTTTCAACAACGATCAGTGAAGTTGTGGACGAAAGTCTAACGGCCGCACTTGGCCAAGCCGTCGACCCGATCCTTGCAGGCTTGGGTATTACGATTGGCGGCGGAGAAGCCACTGCGTTTGGGTTGTCCAATACATGTGATGATTTTGGCGACTGCCCCATCTCGGGCACCGCGCCAGACGGCACCAACATCAACGCATATGGCACACCATCGCACGGATTATCGCCAGCATTGTTTATGGGGCAAATTCCAGCTGATGGTGAGCAACAGCACATCAGCAGCCCTTCGGCTTTGGGTGACGACCAAGACGGAAACGATGATGAAGATGGGGTCAGCATTCCAGTACTGACAAAAGGCCAGACCGCCACGATTTCCGTAAACGTGACAGAACCGACAACGGGCAACGGCTATTTGATGGCATGGCTTGATTGGGACGGAAACGGGCAGTTCGACGCCGATGAAGTGATCTCTGATGATCTGCAAGACACCGATGGCGACGGCGACATCAACTTGTCAGTATCGGTCCCCGCAGACAGCAGCTTACAAACCACGTTCGCGCGCTTTCGCTACTCAAGCACCCAACAACTTAGCACAGATGCAAATGCAACAGACGGGGAGGTAGAGGACTACGAAATCGTATTTGTCACACCCCAAGGGTCCATTTCAGGCAAATTGTTCGAAGATGGAAACGGCGATGATGTCTTTACCACCGATGAGGCGCTATTGCCTGCGGGTATTCTGATCACACTCTTTGATGACAAAGGCACACCGCAGGACGAGACCGATGATATTGAGTTAGGCACAACTGAAACAGACGCCAACGGCGCCTACAGCTTTGCAGCACTTAGCACACTCACAACGTACCTCATCAAAGTAGACCCGTCCGACCCAGAAATACCCGCAGACCTGTCACCTTCAACAGACAATCCATTGCGCGCCGTATCCGTCAGCATTGATACGGATATGAGTGAGCAGAATTTCGGCTTTTCGGTTCAACCCCCTTCGGCAGATCTGTCTATCACGAAAAGTGCCCTGTCCGCATCAACCAGCGCAGTCATTACCGAGGCTACCGCTGGAACAGAAATTGATTTCGAACTGATCGTGTCAAACGCAGGACCAGATACCGCAACCGGTGTGCAAGTGCTTGATCTTCTGCCCTCCGGCTACACCTATCAATCGCACCTCTTGACCGATGACACACAAAACTTTGCTGCCGACACAGGGCTCTGGCAAGTCGGCGCACTGGCTGCGGGCACAAGTCAAACATTAACCATTCGCGCCACAATGAACGCAGCGGGCGAACATACAAACATAGCTGAGATCATCAATTCTGACCCGCCAGATCCAGACAGTGATCCAAGCACAGGTCCCACAGTTGATGATTTGTCCGATGGCGTTGCCGATGACGACGAGGCAAGCGCAACTGTGTCTTATGTCGGCACAGGTGCAGTGATTTCCGGAACCCTGTTCATTGATAACGGGGCGAACGCGACGGCCTTTGATGGGCAACAAAGTGGCGGTGAATTGGGCGGACAGATTGGGCAAGTCAGCATATTTGACGCATCAGGAGCATTGATCGACACGCCTGAAGTGGACGCGGACGGGAATTGGTCGCTGACTTTGCCAGATGGCTACACAGAAATGATAGGGATCAGCAGCACCGCTGAGACTGGCTTTGTGATCGTGTCGAACAACACTGATGGCCTGCTGGAGCTGAATGACCAAAACACACGTGACGGCATTTACCGCTTTCGACCTGCTGCTGGTACATCCTATCTAAACCTCGACATCGGGTTCATTCGTGGCGCAACACTGGCCAGTGATCGGCAAGCAGCGATGCGACCTGGCCAAGTGATAAACCTCTCCCATCGTTACACCGCCGATGCGTCAGGCACCGTAGTATTTGACGTGGATATCTCACCCAACAGTCCGGTCAGCGTGGCACTGTTCAGAGATGCAAATTGCGATGGCACACCAGAAGAACCAATCACCGCATCACAACCGATTAACCCAGATACCGAAATTTGCTTAGTCGCCCGCGTCACCAGCGGATCCGGCGCTCCAAATGGGGCAAGCGCACCCTTTCAGGTCTCAGCCGTAACAACCTACGGCAACACAGGCGTTACACAAAGTGCTTCAAACACCGACCGCATCACAATCGAAACGCAACAAAGCACACTGCGGCTTACAAAAACGGTCCGCAACGTGACAGCCGACACTGCTGTATCAACCCAAAACAGTGCCGCCAGCGGTGATGTGCTTGAGTATGAGATAACCGTTGAGAACATCGGGACTTTGTCTGCGTCCGACATCGCTATCTTTGACCGCACTCCGCCCTACACATCGTTGAGCGAGGCGATTGAAAGCCCCGTGTCGTTAGGCCCCGATGTGACGTGTAGCATCGCAACATCTGGCGCAAACACATCAGGTTATTCTGGTGACTTGGAATGGCAATGCAGCGGAAGTTTTGCACCGGGAGCCAAGGCAGGTTTAGCGTTTCGCGTGCGTGTGGCCCCGTAACGCTGTTCGCCTGTTGGTTTGCAGTTGGGTGCGAGAGTCAAGGTGGCCACTGCCTTTCGAAGGCTGTGCCCAGCCAGGAATTATATGGAGAATTAGCGGCTATCTTGGAGTTATCAGGGCCTACAAACGACGAACCCCGCCGTATTACGGGCGGGGTGTCGGATTAGCGTTGGTTGCGGGAGTAGGATTTGAACCTACGACCTTCAGGTTATGAGCCTGACGAGCTACCGGGCTGCTCCATCCCGCGCCAACTTGGTTTGTTTAGTTTGGGGTTGTGTTGTCTGCAAGGGCGGATTTGGGGTTTGGTTGATTTTGTTTATGGGAGGGAGGTGAGGTCTGCTGCGTTGTGGTCCATGGCGTCAATTGGGACGGGCAGATTTCAGGGGGGTGCGATCATGATGCGGCTCTCAGGATAGCCGGTTTCAGAGGGGGGCTATCTGTAGCTGCGGCCCAGCAGACCCCACGCCCAGCACCGCGCATTAAGATTTCAGGTGGTATAAGACACAAAAAAGCCGCCACGAGCTGAACTCGTAGCGGCCTAATGTATGATAATCGAATATAGAGTATTGGTTCTTTGTTAGGTTTGGCGATGACCTACTCTCCCACGCCTTAAGACGCAGTACCATCGGCGCAACAGTGCTTAACTGCCAGGTTCGGGATGGGGCTGGGTGTTTCACTTGCGCTATGATCACCAAACCAAAGAAAGAACCATTACAAACATTTTTAATCCAGATTTTCGTAACTTGTGTAGTTGTGTATGCTTTTGATTGTGTCCGTAGAAGACTGTCTTCTACTGGATCAAATCAAGCCTATCGAGCAATTAGTACCGGTCAACTGAGTGCGTTACCGCACTTACATCTCCGGCCTATCGACGTGGTGGTCTTCCACGGCTCTCAGGGATACCTTGTTTTGAGGGGGGCTTCCCGCTTAGATGCCTTCAGCGGTTATCCTGTCCGATCATAGCTACCCAGCACTGCTCCTGGCGGAACAACTGGTACACCAGTGGATCGTTCACCCCGGTCCTCTCGTACTAGGGGCAACTCCTCTCAAGTATCCTACACCCACGGCAGATAGGGACCGAACTGTCTCACGACGTTCTAAACCCAGCTCACGTACCTCTTTAAACGGCGAACAGCCGTACCCTTGGGACCTGCTCCAGCCCCAGGATGAGATGAGCCGACATCGAGGTGCCAAACGGTGCCGTCGATATGGACTCTTGGGCACCATCAGCCTGTTATCCCCGGCGTACCTTTTATCCGTTGAGCGATGGCCCTTCCACTCGGGACCACCGGATCACTATGGCCGTCTTTCGACTCTGCTCGACTTGTCAGTCTCGCAGTCAGGCTGGCTTCTGCCATTGCACTCAACGAGCGATTTCCGACCGCTCTGAGCCAACCTTCGCGCGCCTCCGTTACGCTTTAGGAGGCGACCGCCCCAGTCAAACTACCCGCCACACAGGGTCCCGGATCCGGATAACGGACCGCGGTTAGACATCAAGCAGAACAAGGGTGGTATCTCAAGGATGGCTCCACGCAGACTGGCGTCTGCGCTTCAAAGCCTACCACCTATCCTGCACATGTTGTGCCTGATGCCAATGTGAAGCTGTAGTAAAGGTGCACGGGGTCTTTCCGTCTAACCGCGGGAAGCCTGCATCTTGACAGGCAATTCAATTTCGCTGAGTCGATGTTGGAGACAGCGGGGAAGTCGTTACGCCATTCGTGCAGGTCGGAACTTACCCGACAAGGAATTTCGCTACCTTAGGACCGTTATAGTTACGGCCGCCGTTTACCTGGGCTTCAATTCAAGGCTCTCACCTCTCCTTTTAACCTTCAGGCACCGGGCAGGCGTCAGACCCTATACGTCGTCTTGCGACTTCGCAGAGCCCTGTGTTTTTAGTAAACAGTCGCCACCCCCTGGTTTGTGCCCCCAGTCAATACTTGCGTAGAAACTGGGCCTCCTTCTCGCGAACTTACGGAGGTATTTTGCCGAGTTCCTTCAACATCGTTCTCTCAAGCGCCTTGGTATTCTCTACCAGTCCACCTGTGTTGGTTTAGGGTACGATCTAATGATGGAGCTATTTCCAGGAACCTCTAAGCGGCCCTTCCAATCCGATAAGGAAGAACAACCCTCGAGATCCGTCACTACCATCTGGCTCAGGAATATTAACCTGATTCCCATCGACTACGCCTTTCGGCCTCGCCTTAGGGGTCGGCTTACCCTGCTCAGATTAACTTTAAGCAGGAACCCTTGGACTTTCGGCGACAGTGTCTCTCACACTGTTTGTCGCTACTCATGTCATCATTCTCACTAGTGATCTCTCCACCGGATCCCTCACAGGCCGGCTTCATCGAAAGTTTCACTCCTCCAACACTCCCAAAGGAAGATAAGGAGGAAAGAAACTATATCACACTACGCTCTGCTACCATGCACTATGTGCATCCTAAGCTTCGGCTCATGGCTTGAGCCCCGTTACATCTTCGCCGCAGGACAACTTAATTAGACCAGTGAGCTGTTACGCTATCTTTAAAGGATGGCTGCTTCTAAGCCAACCTCCTGGTTGTTTTGGTCGTCCCACCTGCTTTCCCACTTAGCCATGAATTAGGGGCCTTAGCTGTAGGTCAGGGTTGTTTCCCTCTCCACTACGGACGTTAGCATCCGCAGTGTGTCTGCCGACTAGTACTCCTCGGTATTCGGAGTTTGGTTAGGATCAGTAAGCCTGTGGGGCCCCATTACCCATCCAGTGCTCTACCCCCGAGGGTATTCGGTCGACGCTCTACCTAAATAGATTTCGCAGAGAACCAGCTATCTCCGAGTTTGATTGGCCTTTCACCCCTAGGCACAATTCATCCCGACCTTTTTCAACAGGTGTGGGTTCGGCCCTCCAATAAGTGTTACCTTATCTTCAGCCTGATCATGCCTAGATCACTCGGTTTCGGGTCTGATCCCACGAACTCATTCGCCCTATTAAGACTCGCTTTCGCTGCGCCTACACCTAACGGCTTAAGCTTGCTCGTGAGACCAAGTCGATGACCCATTATACAAAAGGTACGCCGTCAGCCCTCAAGGAGCCTCCGACTGATTGTAGGCGTTCGGTTTCAGGTACTGTTTCACTCCCCTCGTCGGGGTGCTTTTCACCTTTCCCTCACGGTACTGGTTCACTATCGGTCAGTAAGGAGTACTTAGCCTTCGAAGGTGGTCCTCCGATGTTCAGACAGAATTTCACGTGTTCCGCCCTACTTAATACGTCCAATCATGCTTCCTATACGGGGCTATCACCCGCTATGGCCGTGCTTCCCAACACGTTCTAGTCACAATCTCAGCTCGGCTGGTCCCCGTTCGCTCGCCGCTACTAGGGGAGTATCTATTGATTTCCTTTCCTCCGGGTACTTAGATGTTTCAGTTCCCCGGGTTTGCTCTTAAAACCCTATGTATTCAGGTAATAAGTACTTGGTTTACCATGCT